>CAZKWA010000061.1:0-20417 GCA_964556345.1 uncultured Alcanivorax sp. | reverse complement strand
GGGCATCACCGAATCCTTGAGGTGGGCGGATTCGCGGTCCAGCGTCAGCGACTCGGCGGCGCGGTGGGCGGGCAGCATGATGGTGCCGCCGGGGGTTTCGTAGCAGCCCCGTGATTTCATGCCCACATAGCGGTTCTCGACGATGTCGAGACGGCCGATGCCGTTGTCGCCGCCCAGTTTGTTCAGTTTGCTGAGGATCTCGGCGGGGCTCAGGCGCTCGCCGTCCAGGGCCACGATGTCGCCCTTTTCGTAGGTGAGGGTGACGTAGGTGGGCTTGTCCGGCGCCGCTTCCGGGCTCACGCTCCAGCGCCACATGTCCTCTTCCGCTTCCCACCAGGGGTCTTCCAGGTTGCCGCCCTCGTACGAGATATGCAGCAGGTTGGCGTCCATGGAGTACGGCGATTTCTTCTTTTTGCTGGTGAAATCCACCGGAATCTCGTGGTCCTCACAGAACTGCATCAGCTTCTCGCGGGAGTTCAGATCCCATTCGCGCCACGGGGCGATCACCTGGATGCCCGGCGCCAGGGCGTAGGCGCCCAGCTCGAAGCGTACCTGGTCGTTGCCCTTGCCGGTGGCGCCGTGGGAGATGGCGTCGGCGCCGGTCTCGGCGGCGATCTCCACCAGGCGTTTGGCGATCAGCGGCCGGGCGATGGAGGTGCCCAGCAGGTACTCGCCCTCGTAGATGGCGTTGGCGCGAAACATCGGGAACACATAGTCGCGCACGAATTCCTCGCGCAGGTCCTCGATGTAGATTTCCTTGACGCCCATCGCCTTGGCCTTGGCGCGGGCCGGTTCCACTTCCTCGCCCTGACCGATATCAGCGGTGAAGGTGACCACTTCGCAGTTGTAGGTTTCCTGCAACCACTTGACGATCACGGAGGTATCCAGGCCACCGGAATAGGCCAACACCACCTTGTTGATATCAGACATGCGTCACTCCAAGAACTCGCGGTAAGAAAGGCGCGTATTGTACCCGTGCCCGTCCGCCGCCGTCACCTGTCCCGGGGTGCGCTAATCGGGTAGCATGTCGACCGCTGACTGGAGATAGCATGACTCATCAACACCCGTCCCTGGCCCTGCGCTTCCGCGGCTTCCTGCCGGTGGTGGTGGACGTTGAAACCGGGGGCTTCGACGCCCGCAACGACGCCCTGCTGGAAATCGCCGCCGTGCTGCTGGATATGGACGCCCGGGGCCACCTGCGGCCCTCCACCCGCGTGCATTTCCATGTCGACCCCTTCCCCGGCGCCAATATCGAGCAGGCGGCGCTGGACTTCACCGGCATCGACCCCAGTAACCCGCTGCGCGGGGCGGTGGGCGAGATGACCGCGCTCAAGGGCGTGTTCGAACCGGTGCGCAAGGCGGTCAAGGCACACGGCTGCAACCGGGCGGTGCTGGTGGGCCACAACAGCTTCTTCGATCAGGGCTTTCTCAACGCCGCCAGCGAACGCGCCGACATCAAGCGCAATCCCTTCCACCCGTTTTCCAGCTTCGATACCGCCACCCTGGCCGGGCTGGTGTACGGGCAAACGGTGCTGGCCAAGGCCTGCGAGGCGGCGGGCATCCCCTTCAATCAGCGTGACGCCCACTCCGCCCTGTACGACGCCACCCGCACCGCCGAGCTGTTCTGTTCCATGGTCAACCGCTTCCGCGACCTGGGCGGCTGGCCGCCGCCGCCCCCCGGCGAGATGCCGCCCACCCTGGCCCGTGAGCTGGACTGACTAATCGGTATAGCTGGAAATCGCCACGCCCAGCGGGCCCACGCCGGTTTCCACGGTGTCCCCGACGGTCAGGGCGCCGTCGTCCGCCACGTTGAAGCGGGTCAGGTTACCGCTGGCCAGGTTGGTGACCAGGACATGGCGCTCCCCCCAATCCATGGCGATGCTCGACGGCGCGGTACCGGTGGATGAGACCACATCCGCCTCCGACGCGAACCAGAGCACGTTGGAATCCACCTGATTGATCACGTAGAACCAGTTGTGGATGGGCGCGGCAAGCAAGGCGGTGGCACCCTGCCCACTGGGTCCGGCGGCCTCGGGCGTCAAAGCGCCGTCGCCAGCCACCGCGTAGCTGCGCACCTGGTTATCCCCGGAGGCCGCCACATACACCGTTTCGCCGGACGCATTGACGATCACCGCCCTGGGGTTCTGGCCGGCGGCTTTGCTGGCTTCATCGATCCGGGTAAGAGACCCGTCGCTGGTGTCGATCCGGAATAACACGATAAACCCGGTGGGCCGGTCGTTGACCACCCACAGGAAGCGGCCGGTGGGATCAATGGTCAGGGCCACGGGGTCGAGCACACCGACCTGCTCCTGATCGAGCAGTTTGGGGTCGTCCGGTGCGTATTCCCCAAGGCCGTTGTTGTCTTCGATCTCACCGTTCCTTTCCAGGGCGTAGGCGGAAACGGTCTGGCTTTGCCGGCTCACCACGTACAGGAAATTGCCGGACGGGTGCACCGCCAGGGCGACCGGGTCCAGATCCGCCGATATCGGCGCGCGGATCGCGGACAGCTCGTTGACGTCATACTCGAGCAGCTGAGACCTGACGCGTCTGAACTGGGACACCGTATTGTCGTTGGCGTTGGCCACATAAAAATAATCGCCGGTGGGGTGCGCGGCGATGGCGACCGGATAATCGCCGGTGGCCGGATTGGCGTCGCCCAGCGGCGTCAGTGTGCCGTCGTCGGCGAAGCTGAACTGACTGATATCGTCATCATTGCCGTTAATCACATAGGCGGCCCGGGTATGCGCCGTCAGCGGCTTGCCGGTGGTGAACACCATGTCGGCGGGCCAGGCGTCCGTGGCCACCCGGTCCGGCGCCATCGCTGCCAGCTCGCCGTCGTCACCGAACGAGAACGCCAGCATGGCGCCGGCGCTGCCGTCCGTCAGATAGATGCGATCACTGGCCGGGCTGGCGACCAGCGAGCGCGGGCTGACGGCGGCCTCCACCTCGACGGCGGGCGTGGTCAGGGGTTGCAGCGTGCCCTCCGAGGTGACGCGAAATTGCCAGACCTTGTCATTGGCGATATCCGAGGCGTAGACAAAGCGGCCGCCCCGATCCATGACCAGACCCTCGAGCTGGGCGTTCTGGCCCGCCGCCAGCGGCTCGGCCAGCGGCTCCAGGCCACCGTCGGCGAGCACCCGGTACTGGGACAGCGTGCCGTCAAAACGATTGGCCGCGTACAGATAATCCCGGTCGGGATGCCGCGCCAGGCGATAGGGGCCATCGCCGGCCTCGACGTAATCCACGTAAGCCAGGGTGCCGTCGTCCCCCACGGCAAAGCGCGCGATGCGGTCGTGGACCAGATCGGCGGCATAGAGGTGGTCGCCATCGCGGCTCAGCAGCAGACTGGCGAAGGCCGGGTCGGCATAGTCCGGTTCGACGAACGCGTCCGGCGTCATGGTCTTCAGCTCGCCTTCATCCTCCGGATCGAACATCAACGGATAGATGCCGTTGGCGCCGCCCTCCGCGTTGGACACATAGGCCCATTCGCCGGAGGGGTGAACCGCCAGATCGGTGAGCTGACCGCCGCCCGGCAGTACCTGAGCGAAGAATTCCAGACCGCCATCCGCGCCCAGCTGGTAGTGATCCACCGACCCCACCGACGACAGCACCACCACCTGATCGTGGCCCGGCCGCAACGCCACCGACGCCGCCTGATTCACGGGCACCCTGTCCACCAGCCGCATCAGGCCGGTGCCGGCGTTCACCGCGTAGCTGGCGAGACTGTCGCCGTTATAGGCGGCGACCAGCGCGTAACGTTCCACCTCCACCGGCGGTGGCGCCGACGCGCCGAGGGGCGCCCCGCTTCCGCCACCACCGCCACAGGCGGAAAGCGTGGTCGCCGCCGCCACGACCAGGCCGGGCAATAGCAAAAAAACACGTTCCATGACGTCTTCCTCGAGCAACACTGACTTTTAGGGGCGATACCGGCCGATCCTCGAATCGGCGGGCACACCTTTTAAGCACCTTAAAAGCCGGCGCGGCGGCGCGCTTGGAGGAAGGGGTGGGAGTCTGGGACCGCGGCGTCAGTCCCGGGGCGACAGCGCCAGATCGCGGGCTTCCTTGGGCGTCTTGCCGAAATGACGTCGGAAGGTACGGTTGAACCAGGACACGTCGCCGAAACCGGCCTCCATGGCGATGGAAATAATCGACCGGTGGCGGTGGCAAGGCGAGATCAGCAACGCCTGCGCCAGCGCCAGGCGCTGGTTCAGCACATAGTCGGTGAAATTGGTGCCTTCCGCGTAAAACAGGTTGCGGATGGCGCGCCGGCCGAGGCCGTGCCGGCGGGCCAGCCAGTCCAGGGACAGCTCGCCGTTAGCCAGATTGGCCGTGATATCCGACTTGATCAGCGCCAACCGGGCGGCGCGGCCTCCGCGCAGGCGGCCGGTCTCCGCGTCGCCGCCCCGCGCGCCCAGCAGCAGATTGACCAGATCGCAGAGATGCTCCGACACCCGCTGCTCCACGTCGCCGGAATAGTCCGTCTGTTCCTGCATCAGCGACAGGACGTAGTTTTCCAGCAGACGCATTTCGGCGCACCCGTCGAGCCCTTGCCGCAACGCCCGGTCGAGATAATCAAGCCGGCCCGCCAGCCGCTCCCGGGGCACCGCCACCGCCAGGGTGCGGCACAGCCCCGGCGCCTGGATGCTGCCCACCCGGTCCGCGGCGATCAGGGCGCTCCGGCCCCGTCGCATCCGTACGTCGGCACCATCCTGCTCGGAGCGAATCTCACCCTTGAGCGCGATGCCCAGCTTGAGCAGATCACAGTCGTGTTCGGACGTTTTCAGGACCTTGTTGCAGTACGGCGAGGAGCGGGCTTCCACCAGCCACAGACCGTGCACCGGACGCAGGCGCAAGTCGACCCAGGGCAGTCCCCCGCCGAGATGAGAATACTCGACCTTGCAGCCGGTGGCCTCGTAGAAGGTCTCCACCGTCTCCTTGAATACCGGTACCGGTTGCCCGCTCAACCGCAACTGTTGGATGGCCATGGCTTTCCCTCCCCTGGACCCGGTTTTAACTATAGCCCGGTGCCCCGAACAAAGGAACGCGGCCCCCTCCGGCGGCGAAATGAGGCCACAAAGTACCCGAAGATGTTCATCGCGGTTTCGCGGGAACGGTTGTCTCTCCAGCGGGGGCGCATGTCTGCTGGGTCTTGGCTTGTGGGAGCGGGCCATGCCCGCGAAAGGGAGCGAAGCTCCCGGCAAAGGTTGCCCCGCAAGATGCCAGAGACTTTTCTAACGGCGGCATCAACAAGCTCTCTGGGATCCTGCCGGCCGGCTCCCGCAAGGCCCGTTTCTACTGGCATAAAAAAAGGGCGCCGTGAAGGCGCCCTTTTTATCGTCGCTGAGAGCTGAGGGTTACAGCTTCTCGGCGTTCTCGGACAGGTAGGAAGCCACCCCGGCCGGGCTGTCCTGCATGCCCTGGTCGCCCTTCTGCCAGCCCGCGGGGCACACTTCGCCGTGCTCCTCGTGGAACTGCAGAGCGTCCACCAGACGCACCAGCTCGTCGATGTTACGACCCAGGGGCAGGTCGTTGACCAGCTGGCTGCGTACCACGCCCTTGTTGTCGATCAGGAAGGCACCACGGAACGCCATGCCGCCTTCGGACTCCACATCATAGGCCTGGGAGATCTGATGGTTCATGTCCGCGGCCATGGTGTATTTCACCGGGCCGATACCGCCGTCGTTGATGGCGGTGTTGCGCCAGGCATTGTGGGTGAAGTGGCTGTCGATGGACACGCTGATCACTTCCACGCCGCGCTCTTTGAAGGCCTCCATGCGGTGATCGAGGGCGATCAGTTCGGACGGGCACACAAAGGTGAAGTCCAGCGGATAGAAGAATACCAGACCGTATTTGCCCTTGATGGCCTCGGAAAGGGTGAATTCATCCACAATGCTGCCGTCACCCAGGACGGCGGGAACCGTAAAATCAGGTGCGGGTTTACCTACCAGTACGCCCATGTTTTTCCTCTCTCCGTTGAATCAATGTTGAAGACGTCTTCGACTATCCGGCGGCGGCGCCTTGGCGCCACCTTCGCACGCCTATCATGGGAATCCCGTGCCAGGATTCAACAGGCCGGCCCACTGACCCTGATTGGCAAAACCAATGGGCGCGGGCGGGCCCGTTCAGGCATCGCCTTCCACGGCGGCGCTTTCCACCAGCTCCTTGAGCTGGCCGGAGCGGTACATTTCCATGATGATGTCGCAACCGCCGACCAGCTCCCCGTTCACCCACAGCTGCGGGTAGGTGGGCCAGTTGGCGTATTCCTTGAGGGTCTGCCGGATCTCCGGCGCTTCCAGGATGTTCACGTAGGCGAACGGCTTGCCGACGCTGGTCATGGCTTCCACCACCTGGGCGGAAAAACCACACTGGGGAAACTGCGGTGTGCCCTTGATATAGACGAGCACCGGATTTTTCGCGATCTGGTCCTTAATGACCTGAATCACATCATCCATAGAAACCACCTGCCTGCTGAATAGTGAAAGGCGCCAGTATAACACCGACGCCCGGTTTTCTGCTGTATCCGCAGACAGTGGGGGCAAGGCCGGCCGGTTTCAACCGGTGTGGCACCCACCGGCGCGGCGCGAGAGAGCGGTCAGAAACCCACCCGTACCCCCATGTAGGCGGTCCGCGGGCTGTTGGGGCGGGCGCCGTCCGGGGAGCGGGCGACGATTTCCTGATCGTCGAGCAGGTTGTCCACCTTGGCGTACACCTCCACATTGCTGCGCAGGTAATAGGACGCCGCCAGGTCCACCACCAGGTAGTCGTCGGTGCCGCGGAAGGCCGGCCCGTTGGAACGGTCGCAGGTGTTGTCCACGCACACCTCGTCCACATAGGTGGTGGTCAGGTAGGCGCCCCACTGGGCGGGCCGCTCCAGGCCCAGGGTCAGGCTCAGCTGGTTTTCCGGCAGGTACGGCAGCACATCGCCGTCGCGCACGCTGAGGTCGTCGGCGGTCTCGGTGATTTCGCCGTCGGTGTAGGTGTACGCCAGGCGTACCGGCGCGGTCAGGCCGTTGCCCCGCCACAGGCGGCTGTTGAGGCCCAGCTCCAGCCCCCGCACCTGGGATTCACCGAAGCTCTGCGAGCCGATGGTGTCGCCGTTGGGGCACGGCGCCGCCACCGAGCAGTTGTTGACGGTGTTCTCGTAGTCGCTGAAGAAGGCGATGGCGTCGGCGCTGAAGGCGGTGCTCCAGTAGCGCACGCCGGCCTCGTAATTGACGCTCTTTTCCGGGTCGGTGCCTTCGGCGGCGGACGCGCCGGGAGGCGCGAAGCCCTGGTGCACGCCGGCCAGCAGGGCCCAGTGGTCGTCCAGCAGCCAGGTGGCGCCCAGGCCGGCCATCAGCTCGTCGACCTGATTGTCAACCCGCTGGCTGACCACGGCACGGCCCGGATCGGCGTAGCGGCGGGCCTCGCTTTCCACGTCTTCGTAACGCAGCGAGGCGGTCAGCAGCAGCTGGTCGAGACGGATGTGATCCACCATCCAGGCGGAGAAGGCGTCCGCTTCTTCGATGCGGTTGTCGCCGCCGGTGGGCTCGATGTAACCGCTGCGCACCAGGCTGCCGTTTTGCTGCTCGAACACCTCGATGGGCTGGTAGCGGTCCACCTCGTCCTGATGGAAGCGCACGCCGGTCACCAGGTCGTGGCGTACCGAGCCCCAGTCAAAGCCGTGGGACAGCTCGGTCTGTATCCCTTCGGAGGTGTACTCGCGGTTGTTGTTTTTCAGCCGCACGTTGGCCACGTCCTGATCGCCGTCCAGGATCGCCTGGGCGTTGGCGTCGCCGTTGTTGGCGTCGTCGATCAGGTCGCCGATGCTCTGGCCGCCGGCGCTCGCCACCTTGAACCAGTTGCGCTGGAACTTATTGCGGTAAATGGCGGTTTCCAGGCTGGTGTCGCTGCCCAGTACCAGGTGATGCCGCAGGGCCACGCCGTCGTGGTCGTTGTCCATCTGGTCGAAGGCGCTGAGCCCGTAGCGGCGGTTGGCGTCATCGCTGAAATCGCGGTCGGTGAGGCCCAGGTAGCTGTGGTTGGACACTTCGCTGGAGTGCGACAGTTTCAGCTCCAGGGCCTGCTTCACATCGGCGGTGTCGGGGCTGGTCCAGCGCAGCCTGGCCACGTAATCCTGCTTGTCGAAGCCGGTGTCGCGGTCGGAACGGTCCACGTCCTTGAAGCCCGCACTGCTCTGCTGATGGGTCTCCAGCAGGAAGCCCCACTGCCCCTCGCTGGCGCCGTACCAGACGTGGCCGCGCTGGTGACGGTCCTCGCCGGCTTCCAGCTGCACCATGCCGGCTTCATCGACGGGAATCGGCGTGGACAGCACGTTGAGCGCGCCGCCCACGGTGAAGGGGCCGTAGCGCAGCGTATCCGGGCCCTTGAGCACTTCCACGCCGTGGAAACGCCCGGCGCTGGGGAAATAATAGGCCGCCGGCGCCGCGTACGGGGCCGGCGCGATGGGAATACCGTCTTCCATCACCGTGATGCGGTCGCTGCGGTTGGTGCCGGTGCCGCGAATGCCGATGTTCGGCCGCAGGCCGTAGCCCTCCTCTTCCTGAACATAGACACCGGGCACGTCACGCAGGATGCGGTGAATGTCGGTGTATTCCTTTTTCTCCAGATCCTCGTCGGACAACACATGGGCGGAACCGGAGAGGCTGAAGGTGTCCTCGGTGGAACCGATAATTTCCACGGCGGGCAGGCGGTTGGTATCGGCGGCGAGGGGTGGGGCAAGCAACAGGGCGGAGGCACCGCCAAGAGCGCAAAGCGCCAGAGGGGTCAGTTTCATCATTGTCATTCCTGCGACATGTATGTTTTGTAAGGCGCAGCGAACAATAATGAAAATGATTCTCACTAACAGCTAAGTGACTTTACCTATCCGGCGATTTTTTTGTTCGTTTTCGGTAAGCCGTAACCGCCTCCGCCCGGTGACGCCAGCAGCAGACGGTCGCCGGGGCGGGCGCGCCCGGTGAACTTGGGCGGCAACGGCGTCCCGTTGAGGCGGTTCTCGCCGGCGGCGCCGGGCTCGCCCCCTTCCAGCCCCCAGGGCCGGTGGCGGCGCCGCTCGGTGAGCAGGGTGAAGCTGGCGGGGGCGAGGAACTCCAGCTCCCGCTCGATGCCGTCGCCGCCCCGGTGGGCGCCGCGTCCGCCACTGCCGCGCCGCAGGGCGTAACGGCGCACCCGCAACGGATAGTGTTCCTCAAGACTTTCGATCGGCGTGTTCAGGGTGTTGGTCATATGGCTGTGCACCGCCGACAGGCCGTCGCCATGCCGGTGGGCGCCCATCCCGCCGGCCATGGTTTCATAGTAGTCCCAGGGCCGGGCGCCGCCCTCCCCCATGGCCAGGTTGTTCATGGTGCCCTGGCTGGCGGCGGGAATCTCGCCGGGCAACGCCTGGGACAACGCCCCCAGGACCACATCGACGATCCGGGAGCTGGTCTCCACATTGCCGGCGGCCACCGCCCCGGGGCGGCGAGCGTTGACCAGGCTGCCGGCCGGCGCCGACAGGCGGATCGGCCGGAACAGACCGGCGCAAGACGGCGCGTCGTCGGGCAACAGGCAGCGGAAGCAGTAGTAAGCGGCGGCGGCCGCCACCGACAGCGGGCAGTTGATATTGCCGCTCACCTGGTCGGCGGTGCCGGTGAAATCCAGCTCGGCGCCGTCGCCACGCACCCGCAGGGTCACCACCAGCGGAATGTCGAACAGCCCCTGGCCGTCGTCGTCCATCACATCGCTGAAGCGGTAGTCACCGTCGGCCAGGTCCGCCAGGCGCTGGCGCATACGCCGCTCGCCATAGGCATTAAGGGCGTCCAGCGAGGTGCGCAGAGCGTCCAGGCCGCGCTCACCAATCAGCGCCGACAAGCGCCGCGTGCCGGCCTCGCAGGCGCTGGCCTGGGCGGCGAAATCCGCGAACCGGGGCACATCCAGGGGCAGGCGGTCGCCCTCGCCGAGCCCCGCCAGCCGGCGGCTCAACGGCAATTGCCAATCGCCTTCGCGCTTGAGCCACTGCGGCGCGATCACCAGCCCCTCCTCGTCCAGCGTCTTCGACACCGGCATGGACCCGGGGCTGTGCGCGCCGATATTGGCGTGGTGGGCGCGGGTCACGGTGAAGGCGGCCAGCCGCTCGCCGGCGAACACCGGCGCCACCACCGTCACGTCCGGTAAGTGGGTGCCGCCCAGATAGGGGTCGTTGACCACTAGCAGGTCGCCGGGGCGCCAGTCACGGCCTTCCACCAGGTCGGCCATGGCGTAGGCCATGGAGCCCAGATGCACCGGGATATGGGCCGCCTGGGCGCACAACCCGCCAGCGGCGTCGAAAATCGCGCAGGAGAAATCCAGGCGGTCCTTGATATTGGGCGACAGGGCGCTGGCGCGCAGCAGGGCGCCCATCTCGTCGCAGATGCCCGCCAGGCGATTGGCGAAGATGCTCAGCTGTACCGGGTCCATGACTCCCCCCTGAAAATGCGGTTCACCGATCAGGATACAGGATACCGGCGCGGGAATTGCGTCCCCGCGCCGGCCTCAGTATTATTCAGAGTCCACGCGGCAGCCTCGGCTGCCGTTTTTTGTTTGTATGCGTTTTCATCGACCTACAGCGCCAAAGACCATGAGCGAGCAGTTTCTGATCCCCACCTACGCCCGTCAGCCGGTGAGCTTCGAACGCGGCGAAGGCGTCTGGCTATACGACCCGGACGGCAACCGGTATATGGATGCCGTTTCCGGCGTCGCCGTGTGCAATCTCGGCCACGCCCACCCGGCGGTGGCGCGCACCCTGGCCGATCAGGCCGCGCGCCTGGTGCACACCTCCAACCTGTACCGGGTGCCGGCCCAGGAAAAACTGGCGGCGCGCCTGTGCCAGGTGAGCGGCCAGGAGAAGGTGTTCTTCTCCAATTCCGGCGCCGAAGCCAACGAAGCGGCGATCAAACTGGCGCGCCTGCACGGCCACAACCGGGGCATCGAGGCGCCGCGCATTCTGGTCATGGAGAACAGCTTCCACGGCCGTACCCTGGCGACCCTGTCCGCCACCGGTAACCGCAAGGTCCAGAACGGCTTCGCGCCGCTGGTGGAAGGGTTCCAGCGCCTGCCCTACAACGACCTGGCGGCGGTGCAAGCCGCCGCCGACCAGGATACGGCGGGACAAATCGTGGCGGTGCTGGTGGAGCCGGTGCAGGGCGAAGGCGGGGTCAACGTACCCGACGCCGGCTATCTGCAAGGCCTGCGCGAGTTGTGCGACCAGCACGGCTGGCTGCTGATGCTGGATGAGATCCAGACCGGCAACGGCCGCACCGGCACCTATTTCGCCTGCCAGGCCGACGGTGTGCGGCCCGACGTGCTGACCACCGCCAAGGGCCTGGGCAACGGCTTCCCGATCGGCGCCTGCCTGGTCAGCGGCGCCGCTTCGGAGCTGTTCGGCCCGGGCAGCCACGGCAGCACCTTCGGCGGCAACCCGCTGGGCTGCGCCACCGCGATGACGGTGGTGGAAACGCTGTGCGGCGAAGTGATTCCGGGCGTAAGCGCCAAGGGCGAAGCCCTGCGTGCCGCGCTCCGCGACCGCCTTGCGGACGTGCCGCGGGTCACCGCGGTGCGTGGCCGGGGACTGATGATCGGCGTGCAGCTCGACCGCGATTGCGGCGAACTGGTGGGCCGGGCCCGCGAGGCGGGCCTGCTGATCAATGTCACCGCCGGGTCGGTGGTGCGGCTGCTGCCGCCCCTGGTGATCAACGACGATGAAATCCGTTTCCTGGCGGACACCCTGGCCCAGGTGATCCGCGACTTTGCCCGTGATCAGGAGAAACCATGAGCAGCCCGCGTCACTTTCTCACTCTGATGGACCTTACGCCCAAGGAGCTGGGGTATCTGATACAGCGCGCCGTGGAGCTGAAAACCATGCTGCATACCGGGCAGTTCCACGAACCGCTGCGCGGCAAGACCCTGGGCATGATTTTCGAGAAATCGTCCACCCGCACCCGGGTGTCGTTCGAAGTGGCGATGACCCAGTTCGGCGGCGCCAGTGTGTTCCTGTCGCCCCGCGACACCCAGCTGGGGCGCGGTGAACCGGTGGAGGATTCCGCCCGGGTGCTGTCGCGGATGGTCGACGCGGTGATGATCCGCACCTTCGATCACGACACCGTGGAGGCGTTCGCCGCCCATTCCCGGGTGCCGGTGATCAACGCCCTCACCGACCAGTTCCACCCCTGCCAGCTGCTCGCCGACATGCAGACCTTCGTCGAGCACCGGGGCAGTATCGCCGGCAAGAAAGTGGCCTGGGTGGGCGACGGCAACAATATGTGCGCCAGCTACATCAATGCCGCCGAGCAGTTCGATTTCGAGCTGGTGGTGTCCTGCCCCGAGGGCTTCGAGCCGCCGGCGGAACTGGTGGCGGCGTTCGCGCACCGGGTCACTCTGCGGCGCGACCCCGCCGAAGCGGTAAAAGACGCCCACCTGGTGGTCACCGACGTGTGGGCCTCCATGGGCCAGGAAGACGAACAGGCCGACCGCATCAAGCGGTTCTCCGAGTACCAGGTGAACCCGGCCCTGATGGACCGGGCCGACCCGGAGGCGCTGTTCATGCACTGCCTGCCGGCCCACCGGGGCGAGGAAGTCAGCCAGGACATGCTCGACGATCCGCGCGCGGTGGTCTGGGACGAAGCGGAAAACCGGCTGCACGCGCAGAAAGCCTTGCTGGAGTTTTTGCTCACCGGGACGCATTGAACGCGTCAGTCGTCCTCGCGGCAGACGCGGTTACGACCGCCGGTCTTGGCCCGGTACAGGGCCCGGTCGGCGCGCCCCAGCAACTGGTCCACGGTCTCCGGCCGCCGGTAGCTGGCCACCCCCGCCGACAGGCTGACCCGCGGCGGTCCGCGCCGATCCTGGAAGTTACGCGCCGCCCAGCTTTCCCGTAGCCGCTCGGCCACCAGCTCGGCCCCTTCCAGATCGCTTTGCGGCAGCACCAGTATGAATTCCTCGCCGCCCAGACGGGCCAGATAGTCGCCCTCGCGAAGATTGCCCAGGGTGTGCTCGGCGAACCGGCGCAGCACCCGGTCGCCCATGTCGTGGCCGTACTCATCGTTAATGCGCTTGAAGTAATCCAGATCCACATAGCACACCGAAAACGGATAGGTCTGGTTGTCCGCCACCGCCTTCTGATGCTCCAGCACCTCGAGAATGTGGCGCCGGTTGAACAGGCCGGTGAGGTCATCGCGGATCGCCAGATCACGGACCTGTTCCAGGGCGTCCGCCAGCGCCTGGTTCTTTACCGCCAGGCTGCGCCGCAGGCCGTTCACGCCGCTGCCGGTGACCGCGAAGCTCAACGCCACCAGGGTGAACACCAGCCACTGCAGCAATTCCAGGCTGAGGCTCAACCGCAGGCCGCGCAGTGCCAGCGCCAGCGCCAACATCAGGGCGTAGCCCAGGCTGGCGAGCAGCGCCAGGGACAGCAGGGCGCGCGCACCGAGCCGGAACGACACCAGCAGCAGCATGGGGAAGAACAGGATCATGGCGCTGATGCGCCCCTCGTTCATGGGAAAGGCGGCCGCCAGAAACGCCACCACCAGCCCCAGGCCCATGGGCACCGACAGGCTGGGTTCGCGCCATTCAAGGGTGGCGCCGCTTTCAATCAGGAGCACGTAGAGCGAGGTCATCAGCGCCAGGGCGCCGAGCAGCAGGCTCACATAGAGCCCGCCGGCCTCGAGCGTGCCCCACAGCCAGAACGCCACCACCAGCAACAGATGAAACAACGCCACCGCCGCCAGGGAACGACCGTGGCGGTGCAAGAGGCGCTGCTCATTAACCGTCAGCCGATGGGCCCGGCGCCAATCACCGCCGCTCACGGCGGACCCGCCGTGATGATCCGGTCCCGGCCGGCGGCCTTGGCTTGGTAGAGAAGACGGTCGGCGCGCACCAGCACTTCGTCCGGGCTTTCACCATGGCCGACCACGGTGAGCCCCACCGAGGCGGTCACTTCCAGCGCCGGCGCGGCCATGAAACGCTGCGCCCGCAGCGCGCTCATCAGGCGCTCCACGCTGGTGAGGGCCTGTTCCAGGTCCATCACCGGCAGCATGATCAGGAATTCCTCGCCGCCGAGCCGCGCGGCCATGTCCTTGTCGCCCAGGTAGCGGCGGGTGAGCTCGGCGAACCGCACCAGTACCTGGTCGCCGAACAGGTGCCCGTGGCGATCATTGATCCGTTTGAAGTGGTCCAGGTCGACGAAGCCCACCGCCAGCAAAAAGGCGCCGCGACGGGCCTGGCCGCAGGCCTTGGCGAGCAGCTCCATGGCGTGGCGACGGCTGTAGAGGCCGGTCAGCTCGTCCTTGACCGCCAGGTCCTGGATGCGTTCGAGGAGTTCGGCGAGTTGCCCGTTGCGCTCGCGCAGGCGCGAGCGGATGGTGGTGATCTCACTGGCCAGCAGCACCATGGCCAGGGTCACCAGCGCGAACAGCAGCCACTGGCCCCATTCCAGCAACGGCTGCGCCAGATCGCCACGGGTATGCAGGTAAAACAGCACCAGGGCGTAACCGGCGACCGCCAGGGCCGCCGACCGCGCCACTTGCCGGCGCCGCACACGGAACACGCCCTGGTGCAGAATGGCGAAGAAAAACGCCATCACCGCCAGCCGGCCCTGATCCAGGTACAGGGAAGACGCCAGCAGCGTCAGGGTGCACCAGATCATCACCGGCTCGGTCATGGCCGGGTTCTTGAGGCGCCGATTCAGACCGGCCCGGGCAAAGACCAGCAGGCCCAGATGCCCGGCCCAGATGACGCTGAACAGGCCGTAGAAGACGGCCACCCCGCCACGAAAAAACCCCCATTGCAGGATCAGCCAGCACACCATCGTGTGGGCGGCGCCACCCATCAGCAACGAAAACGCCAAACGGCGCAAACGCAACTCCTGACGCCGGTCCGTCACTGTGGCAAGCCGTCCGTGCATGCGATCCTTCCCCAAGGTCGTCTTCTTCTCGCATGAGGATGATAATCAAAACTGTGCACTGTTTCACACTTTCGGTCGGCCTTTCACTGCCGGTTGTCCGAACAGACCCGCTGAACGGCTTCACGCCAGCCCCGGTAGCGGCGCTCGCGCTCGTTTTCTTCCAGGGCCGGTTCGAAGGCGCGGTCGCGCTGCCAGTGCTCGGCGATTTCGTCGAGATCGCGAAACATCCCGCAGCCCAGGCCGGCCAGATAGGCCGCGCCCAGGGCGGTGGTCTCGGTGACCCGGGGCCGGTCCACCCGCACCCCGAGCACGTCGGCGAGGGTCTGGCCGAGCCAGTTATTGACCACCATGCCGCCGTCCACGCGCAGCGCCGTGGGCCGCTGGGCGCAATCGGCGGCCATCGCTTCCAGCAGATCGCGGGACTGGTAGCAGACCGCCTCCAGGCCGGCGGTGACCACCTCGGCGATGCCGGTGTCACGGGTCAGGCCAAGCAAGGCGCCACGGGCGTGCGGGTCCCACCAGGGCGCGCCCAGACCGGTGAAGGCGGGCACCAGATAGACCCCGCCGGCGGAACCCACGCGGCGGGCCAGCGCCTCGGTTTCGCTGGCGTGGGAAATCAGGTTGAGCCCGTCGCGCAGCCATTGGATGGCCGCGCCGGCGACGAAGATGGAGCCCTCCAGGGCGTAGGTGGTCTCGCCGTTCAGGCGGTAGCCCACGGTGGTCAGCAGACGGTTATCGGAGTGCACCGCCGCGCCGGTGTTCATCACCATGAAGCAACCGGTGCCGTAGGTGCTTTTCACCATGCCGGGCTGGAAACACGCCTGCCCCACCAGCGCCGCCTGTTGATCGCCGGCGATGCCCGCCACCGGCACCGCCGCGCCCAGCACCTGCGGCGCGGTGCGGCCGAATTCACCGGCGCTGTCGCGCACTTCGGGCAGCAGCGCGGCGGGAATATCGAACAGCCGCAGCAGATCCTCGTCCCAGCGCTGGCTGTGAATATTGAACAGCAGCGTCCGCGACGCGTTGGTGGCGTCGGTGGCGTGCACGCGCCCACCGGTGAGCTTCCACAGCAACCAGCAGTCGATGGTGCCGAAGGCCAGCTCGCCGGCCTCGGCGCGGCGGCGGGCGCCCTCCACGTGCTCCAGCAGCCAGGCCAGCTTGGTGGCGGAGAAATACGGGTCCAGCAGCAGGCCGCTGCGCTCGCGCACCAGATCCTCGTGGCCCTCCTGCTTGAGCCGCTGGCAATAATCCGCGGTGCGCCGGTCCTGCCAGACGATCGCCCGCGCCACCGGTTCGCCGGTGGCACGGTCCCAGAGCACGGTGGTCTCGCGCTGGTTGGTGATGCCGATGGCGGCGAGCTGATCCGCTTCCACCCGGGCATTGCGCAGCGCCTGGCGGCACAGCGCCAGGCAGTCGTTCCAGATCTCCTGCGCATCGTGCTCGACCCAGCCGTCGCGGGGAAAATGCTGGCGGAATTCCTTCTGCGCCTGCCCCACCGCGACGCCGTCCCGGTCGAACACAATGGCGCGGGAACTGGTCGTGCCCTGGTCGATAGCAAGGATGTAGGACGGCATAGAAACCCCGAAATCAGTTGATAGTTGACAGTGGACAGTTGATAGCTGAAACACCAGCCAGAAAGCAGCGTTCGACCTTCGAGGTTGGCGCGCTTTTCGCTGTCAACTATCAACTATCAACTGTCAACTTTTCTATATTTTCTTTTGTCGTATCAGCACGTGCTGGCGGCGTTGTTCGCGGGGCAGGATAACCCGGAAGCGGGCGCCGCCCCATTCGCTCTCCGCCACCACCACGTCGCCGCCGTGCCAATCGACGATGCGCTTGACGATGGACAGCCCCAGCCCGTACCCGCCGCTGGCCCGGTGGCGGCTTTTGTCCAGCCGCGCGAACGGCTTGAACACCCGCTCGCGCTGGTGTTCGGGAATGCCGGCGCCGTCGTCGTCCACGTCCAGAACCAGCTCGCCGTCCTGCTCGGTGACGGTCATGCGCACCCGGGTTTTGGCGTAGCGCAGGGCGTTGGTGACCAGATTCTGCAGGATACGGTGCAGGTAACGGGGGTCGCCTTCCAGCGTCAGGTCCCGGGAGCCGACCGCATCGATCAGGATGTCCCCGCGGATGTCCTCCAGCTCACCGATCAGCTGATCGCAGATTTCCAGCAGGAATACCGGCTGGAAATCGATGTTGGGGGTGCCCTCCTCCAGGCGCGCGTAGGTGAGAATTTCGTCGATCAGTTCGTCCAGCTGCTCGATATCCCGGTCCAGGGCGTTGAGCTTTTCGCGGCGCTCGTCGGCGGACTCGCAGTCGGCCAGCATTTCCAGCCCGAAGCGCAGGCGCGCCACCGGCGTGCGCAGTTCGTGGGACACCGCCCGGGTCATTTCCCGCTGCGCTTCGATCAGGCGGCGAATGTGGGCGGTCATGCCGTTGAACGTGGCCGCCACCTGGCCGATCGGATCATTGCCGGGAATGTCCGCGTAGGCGCCCAGATCACCGCTGCCCAGGCGCTTCACCGCCCGGTCCAGGCGCCGCAGCCGGGTCTGCAGGGGCCGCACCTGGAGATAGGTGGACAGCGCCACCAGCAGCAGCGCGACCACGCCGGCGATCACCAGCAACTCCCAGGGGAACTGATCGAACAGGTGCAGCGGCCCCATCACCAGGATGCGGTCGCCACCGGGCACCGGCACCAGCACCCGCACGCCGGCGTCGCGGCGGGTGCTGTCGGTGAGGGTGAAGACCACTTCCTGACGTTCCAGACGGCGCTGCTGCTCCACGTCCAGATTCAGCGCTGTTTGCGGCATCAGCGTCAGGGGGTAGCCGAAATGCTCGCGCAGCTCGGCGAGGGCCCGGGCCTGCTCGTCGTCCGGCCGGGCACGCAGGTAATCGAGCACCAGCATGGCGGTGGCGCGCGCCTGCTGTTCGGAAAGACGCGTCATGGAGGCGCGCACATAGAGGGGGTCGCCGGGGACCGCGAAGAGCACTTCCACCCGGTCGCTGTCCGGACGCAACACCACCCGGCCTTCCTGCAAATGCAGCCCGTCGCGGTAGGAAAGCGACAGCTCACCGGCGTTCTTCAAGGTCACCGGGGCGCCGAACATGCGGCTCAGCGAGCGCGACCAGGCCTGGCGCTCTTCGTCGTCGGTCCGCTCCCGGTAGCCTTCCGCCATCAAATAGAAGGTGCCGCGGGCCATGCGCTCGCGGTACAGCTGGGAGCGATAGTCGTTGACCAGCTCCACGCCGGCATAGGTCAGCGCGCCGATGATCAACAGCGCCACCAGAATACCGCCGTAGATACGGACGAAGATACTGTTCAAGTCACACCTGCCGGGGCGGGCGCGCGCGGGCGGGTGCCGCCCGCGTCATCCGCTGCTCATTTCCTTGACGAACAGGTAGCCCTTGGAGCGAACCGTCTTGATCCGCTTGGGGTTCTCCGGATCGTCGCCCACCTTGGGACGAATACGGGAAATACGTACATCAATGGAGCGGTCCTGGCCGTCATACTGAATGCCGCGCAGCTTCTCGAAGATGGTCTCGCGGGACAGCACCGTGCCGGCGTTGGAGGCTAGCAGCCAGAGCAGGTCGTACTCGGCGCTGGTCAGATCCACCGACTTACCGCGCAGGCTCACCTCCCGGGCGGAGTTGTCGATCACCAGGGCGCCGAACTCCAGGCGCGACGGCGAGCTGTCGCGCTCGCTGTCGGTTTCCACCCGGCGCAGCAGCGCGCGGATGCGGGCCAGCAGGACGCGCGGCTTGACCGGCTTGGCCACGTAATCGTCGGCGCCCATTTCCAGCCCCAGCACCTGGTCCATATCGTCGGTGCGGGCGGTCAGCATGAGGATCGGGTTCTTGAAGGTGGCGCGCACTTCCCGGCACACGGTGAGACCGTCGGCGCCGGGCAACATCAGATCAAGAACCACCAGATCCGGTTGTTCGGAACGGATGCGGCGAATGGCCTCCTCGCCGTCGCTGACCACGCTGACGTCGAGGCCGTTGGATTGAAGATATTCACAGGTAAGATCGGCGAGACGCTCGTCGTCTTCCACGATCATGATGGTCGGCGGGTTATCCTGCACGCTTGTCATTCCCGTCGTTATCCTTATCGATTCATTGTTGTTAGGGAGCCGCTGAAACACTCCCTTGGGCGCAGTCGCCAACTCTTTTATACGCATACCCGTGCGCTTGAGCAACCGGAATGGCCCGGGCGGGGCGACACAATATATAGGGGTCGCCACCCCGCCCTCAAGCGAGCCCTTTTTCCGCCCACAGCGCTGCACAGCCGACGCACAGCTTATCCACAGGATTTCCCCAGCCTGAAGGCTTGCAAAAGCGGGAACCCATCTATAACTTGTACTGTTATCGGTCACCGACCCCAACATATTGGGTTTTGTAAAAATTTTCCGGTTCAGCAGGCCTATGTCTTTCCGCCCCCCGGAAAATGCCGCCGGATCAGCCGCTTACGACTTCCGGCCCGAATTATGCAGTCCCGAACCCGGTAACAATCCGGCCCCCGGCGCGAGTCGCGAACACAACATATGGTGTTTTCGCGGCGCAAGCCCGCCACCGGCACCGGACCCAGGGTTACTTACAATCAGAACAGCCAGCACAGAGATAACGGAGAGGGCATCATGCACACGGATATGAATCGCGATCAGTCCCACGCGGGCGCGCACGGCGGCGAAGTCAGCGCCGAACAGGACGTCACCGCCACCGCCCCCGGGCAACTGCGCGTCATCAAGCGCAACGGCAAGGTGGTTTCCTACGACGACGACAAGATCACCGTGGCGATCACCAAGGCCTTCCTGGCCGTGGAAGGCGGCACCGCGGCGGCCAGTTCGCGCATCCACGAGACCGTCGAGCGTCTCACCGAGCAGGTCAGCGCCACCTTCAAGCGACGCATGCCCTCCGGCGGCACCATCCATATCGAGGAAATCCAGGACCAGGTCGAACTGGCCCTGATGCGTAACGGCGAGCACAAAGTGGCCCGCGACTACGTGCTGTACCGGGACCAGCAGGCGCGCAAACGCGCCGAGCGCGCCCGCGAGCTGCCCGAACCCAAGCACAAGGTGGACATGAACGTGACCATGGAAGACGGCAGCCGCGCGCCGCTCGACATGGCCCGTCTGGAATACCTGATCCACGAGGCCTGCAGCGGCCTCGAAGAGGTCTACCCGGACAAGATCATCGCGGAAACCGTCAAGAACCTGTACGACGGCGTGTCCATCAAGGACGTCAACACCTCCATGGTGATGACCGCGCGCACCATGATCGAGATGGAGCCCAACTACTCCCAGGTCACCGCCCGGCTGCTGATGGACAAGATCCGCGCCGAGGCCCTGCAGTACCTGGGCGTGGGCGAACGCGCCAGCCAGCAGGAAATGGAAGATCTCTACGCCAAGGCCCTGGCCGCCTACATCGAGAAAGGCATCGAATACGAACTGCTGAGCCCGGAGCTGGCCGAGTTCGATCTCAACAAGCTGGGCGCCGCCATCGACGG
>CAZKWA010000060.1:0-20812 GCA_964556345.1 uncultured Alcanivorax sp. | reverse complement strand
GCTGATGAAAACCCTGCTCGACGCCGGCCTGCTGCACGGCGATTGTCTCACCGTCACCGGCAAGACCCTGGCGGAGAACCTGGAGAACGTGGCGCCCTATCCCGAAGAGCAGGACATCATCCACGCCCTGGACAAGCCGATCAAAAAGGACAGCCACCTGCGCATCCTCTACGGCAACCTGGCGCCCACCGGCGCGGTGGCCAAGATCACCGGCAAGGAAGGCACCCAGTTCACCGGCACGGCGCGGGTGTTCCACTCCGAGGAAGAGGCCACCGACCGCATCATGGACGGCACCGTGGTGGCCGGGGACGTGCTGGTGATCCGCTATGAAGGCCCCAAGGGCGGGCCGGGCATGCGGGAAATGCTCACGCCCACGTCCGCGATCATGGGACGCGGGCTCGGCCAGGACGTGGCGCTGATCACCGACGGCCGCTTCTCCGGCGGCAGCCACGGCTTCGTGGTCGGCCATCTGACCCCGGAAGCCCAGGACGGCGGCCCCATCGCGCTGGTGGAAACCGGTGACCGCATCATCATCGACGCCGAACAGGACGTGATCACCCTGGACGTGCCGGACGACGAACTGGAACGGCGCCGCGCCCAATGGAAAGCGCCGGCGCCGCGCTACACCCGGGGCGTGCTGGCCAAATACGCCAGGACCGTCAGCTCCGCGTCCCTGGGCGCCATCACCGACGGTGACTGACTGGACCTTCGTCATTCACCGGGGTGCGAAATGTGCTACCCTGTACGCACCTTGTAACACATGAGGCCAGCACCATGAGCGATGCCACTTTCACTTTCCGCGTCGATGAAACCTTGAAGAAGACGTTCGCCTCGGCGGCCAAATCCCACGACCGAACCGGCGCGCAGCTTCTGCGGGACTTCATGCGTGATTATGTCGCCCAGCAACAGGAAGCCTCGGATTATGAGGGCTGGCTCACCGACAAGGTGGCGCGGTCCCGCGCCTCCGCGGAAGCGGGGCACCTGGTTCCGGCGGCCGATGTGGAAGCCCGATTCGCGGCACGCCGCGCGGCGACTCGAGACCGTCTGGCTCGTAAATGACGGGGTTGTTCTGGACGCCGGAAGCGATACAGGACCGTGAGGACATTTACGACTTCATTGAGCCGGATAATCCCGCTGCCGCCCTGGACCTGGACGAACTGTTTTGTGAAAGCGCATCGTGCCTGATCGATGACCCGAACAGCGGGCGGCCGGGTCTGGTGCCCGGCAGCCGTGAGTTGGTGGTTCACAAGCATTACATGCTGGTCTACGACGTGGTGGGGAAGCAGGTACGAATATTGAATGTCGTACATACGGCTCGGCGGTGGCCACCGAAGGCATTATAAAAATTCGGATGGCGCCGCCGCCGGCCGGCGCGGGTTATTCCGGCTCGCGCCGGAAGCCCACGCTGAAGCGGTTCCAGATATTGATGATGCCGATCAGGTAGGTGAGATCGGTGCGCTCCTTCTCGCTGAAGTGGGTGGCGAGCTGGTCGTACTCACGGCTGTCGTCGCGCTGCTCGCTGAGCCGGGTGAGCCGTTCGGTCCAGGCCAGGGCGGCGCGTTCGCGGTCACTGAACCAGGGCGCTTCGCGCCAGCCGGCCACGGTATCCAGTACCTCATCGGGCACGCCGGCCTTGCGGGCGTCGCCGGCGTGCATGTGCATGCAGAAGGCGCAGCCGTTGATCTGCGACGCGCGCAGCTCCACCAGTTTTATAAGCCGTTCGTCCAGGCCGGTGGCCTGAATCACCTTCTGGGCGCCGAACATGGCTTTCATGGTCTCCGGCGAGGCCTTGTAGAAATCGAATCGTGCTTGCATGCCCACTCCTTTCCTGGTCGTTGCCTGACGAATGTCTGTGCCGCATTCTGCACCCTGTTGGACTTTGAAAAAGGCCCAATTGAACGGTTTCGAGGAGACCAATCCGTGCAACTTCATTTGCCGCTCGACGGCACCGGCCCGCTGCGGCAACGGCTCTACCGCGATTTGCGCGACGCCCTCAAGCAGGGCCGTCTGAAGCTGGGGGAGCGACTGCCGCCCAGCCGGGAGCTGGCGGACGCCCTGGGCATTGGCCGCAAGACCGTGGTGGAGGCCTACGAACAGCTCACCGCCGAAGGGTTTTTCATGGCGCGCTCGGGCAGCGGCACCTTCGTTTGCCGCGTGCCCCCCGCCGGGGAACCGGAGCCGGCGGTGCCGGGCCCGGGCCCCGGCAGCCACTGGCGGCCGCTGCCCGCCTGGGGCGGCCGGGAGGCGCCGCGCCGCTATAATTTCGCCGGCGGCGTCACCGACCGGCGCTGGCTGCCCCGGGAGGAATGGCGGCGCATGTTGCTGCGGGCGTTGCGCGAGGGGGACCGGGATACCGCCCTGTACGGCGACCCGTCCGGCGACGAAGACCTGCGCCGGGCCATCGCCCACTATCTGGCGTACAGCCGCGGGTTGCCCTGCGAAGCCGATGACATCCTGGTCACCCAGGGCGCCCAGCAAGGGCTGGACCTGCTGGCCCGGGTGCGGGTGGCGCCCGGCGATACCGTGGCGGTGGAAGAGCCGGGCTACCCGCCGGCCCGGGCGGTGTTCGAGGCGCGCGGCGCGCGAGTAGTGGGCGTGCCGGTGGACGACCAGGGCCTGCGCGTGGACCGGCTGCCGTCGCCGGTATCACTGATCTACGTGACGCCCTCGCATCAATTTCCGCTGGGCATGCCGATGGGGCTGGCGCGGCGCCAGGAGCTGCTCGCCTTTGCCCGCCGCAACGGCACGCTGGTGGTGGAGGACGACTACGACGGCGAGTTCCGGTTCGAGGGGCGTCCCCTGGACGCGCTGAAGAGCCTGGACCGCAATCAGCAGGTGGCGTACCTCGGCTCCTTTTCCAAGGTGCTGCACGCCGACCTGCGGGTCGGCTATCTGGTGATGCCGTCCGGGCTGGCCGAAGCATTGCGGCAGGCGAAGGTGTTCAACGACGGCTACCCGCCGGTGCTGATTCAGCGCGCCCTGGCCCTGCTGATGGAAAGCGGGGCCTTCGCCCACCACCTGCGCCGCATGCAGCGGCTGTACCAGCGCCGCCGCCACCGTTTGATCACGGCGTTGGAAGGCGCCCGCGCCCCCTGGACGGTGCTGCCCCAGGAAGCCGGTCTGCATCTGGCGGTGCGCTTCCACCGGCCGGTGGAAGCATTGACGGAGAAACTGACGCAAGCGCAGGTCGGCGCTGTGGACCTGGGGTTCTTCCATCACCCCGAGCGGCCCGGCCTGGGCGTCTTGCTGGGCCTGGGGATGATCGACGAAGCGCGCATCGACGCCGGCGTGGAGGCGCTGGCGGGCTGCCTGTGAGTCGGGCCGGTCTACTGTTTGGAGGCCCAGATCGCCAGCTTGTGCTGCATGGACTGCTGTGACACCTGATCCTCCGGCAGCGGCTGGATCAGGTTGTCGTGCACCAGCAGCCGGTAGATGTACTCCACTTTTTCAGCGGCGGAATCGGTGGGTTCGAATTCCACCACGCCGCGCTTTTCGCCGTATTCCATGCCCAGGGCGATGGCTTTCTTGACCAGTTCCTTCTCGTTCTTGAGCTTTTTCACGACGGTCGCTCCGATACTTGTCTGGGCTCCACCCGCAGCAGCTTGCCTTCCGAAGCGTCGGTGAGCAAATAGAGATAGCCGTCCGGGCCCTGGCATACCTCGCGGATGCGCGCGCCGCGTGCTTGCAGGTAGCGGGTTTCGCCGGTGGCCTCGGTGCCGTCGAACGCCACCCGGTTGAGGTGGGTGAGCTTGAGCGTGCCGGAGAGCACGTCGCCGCGCCATTCGGGGTAACGGTCGCTGGTCACGAAGGCCATGCCGGACGGCGCGATGGACGGCACCCAGTAGTGCAGTGGCTGGGCGTAGCCGTCCTTCTTTTCCTGGCCGATATCCGGGCCGTAATACTCGTTGCCGTAGGTGATCACCGGCCAGCCGTAGTTGACGCCGGCGCGTACCACGTTGATTTCGTCGCCGCCGCGCGGGCCGTGCTCGTTGAGCCAGGGTTCGCCGGTTTCCGGATGCAGGGCCAGCCCCTGGGGGTTGCGGTGGCCCCAGCTCCAGATCGCGGTCTTGGCGCCGTCCTGGCCCACCAGGGGGTTGTCGGCGGGCACGCTGCCGTCGTCGTTGACCCGGATCACGGCGCCGCCATGGCCGCCGGTGTCCTGGGCCCGCTCGCGCTGGCCCCGGTCACCCACGGTGATGAACAAATAGCCGTCGTTATCGAACAGGATGCGGCCACCGAAGTGCTTGGCGGTGTCGGTGCAGGCGTCGGCGATGAAAATATCCTGGAACTGTTTCAGTTCGCCGTCCGCGTAGAGCCCGTGGCCCACGGCGGTGGTGGCGCCGCCATCGCAGGCCTTGGCGTAGCTGAGATAGAGGCGCCGGTTATCGGCGAAATGCGGGTGCGGCCGCACATCGAACAGGCCGCCCTGGCCCCTGGCCACCACTTCGGGCACGCCGCTCACCGGGGCGTCGAGCAGCTCACCGTCAAGGACCCGCCGCAGGTCACCGCCGCGTTCGGTGATCAGCCACTCCTCGCCGCCGGGCAGGAACGCCAGCGACCAGGGGTGCTCGAGCCCCTCGACGAGGGTGGTGGCGGTGACCGACGGATCGTCTTCCGGCTCAAGCGGGCCGTTGGCGTCCGCGCAGGCGGACAGCAACAGCGCGGCGGTAACGAAGGAGGCCGACCGGATCATTTGCCGCCTCGCGCGTACTTGAGGAACTTCTCCATGGCCACCTCCCGCTCGGCGGCCACGCTTCTGGCGCTTTCCCGCTCATTGAGCCGCGCCAGCAGATCGGCGCTGCCCGGCGCCTCCGCCAGCAGGTCGATGCCGAACAGTTTGCCGGCCACGGCTTTGGCCAGATCCGCGCTGTACAGGAAGAACACATCGGCGGCGGTGAGCCGGTCGCCGGCCAGGAACGGCTGCCAGCGCGCCTTGCGGGCCAGGGCACGGATGCCTTTCACTAAGGCTTCGCGGGTCTGCTCTTTGGTTTCGTCACTGACCCGGCCACCGAAAAAGACCTCCGGATAGCAGCGTCGGGCGGGCAGCTCCAGATACAGCTCGATGTGCTTGGCGAGCTGCTTCACCTGGGCTTTCTCCAGCGGGTCGGCCGGGTACAGCGCCGGGCCTTCCGTGGTCTCGTCCAGATATTCCAGGATCACGTTGGTTTCCGACAGGAACACGCCTGCGGTTTCCAGGACCGGCACCTTGCCCATCGGGTTGACGGCCAGCACCGCTTCGTCCTGGCTCGGATAAAGGGTCGTCTGCTCAAAGTGCAGGCCTTTTTCACGCAGTGCGAATTTGACCATGTTCACGTAGTTGCTGGCATCGAAGCCGTGCAGTTTCAGCATTGTTGTTCTCCCGAGCGAAAGCGTTGAAGCCAGTAGCGTTAAAGCGCGGTGAGGCCGCCGTCCACGGCCAGCTGATGACCGGTGACGAACGACGAGGCGCCGGACAGCAGCCAGATCACCGCCTCCGCCACCTCGTCCGCTTCGCCCACCCGGCCCAGCGGGTGCATCGCCCGGTGGAACTGGCGCTGTTTTTCCTCGCTGGCGTAGCCGGCCCGGGCCGCCTGTTCAATGGCCCGTTCCATCATCGCGGTGCGGATAATGCCCGGGCAAACCGTGTTCACGCGAATGCCCAGAGGGGCGTACTCGGCGGCGACGCTCTTGGTCATGCCCACCACCGCGTGCTTGCTGCCGGCGTAGGCGGCGCGCCGGGGGGCGCCCACCAGCCCGGCCACCGAGGCGGTGTTGACGATGCTGCCCGCCTTGCGCGGCGCCATCACCGCCAGTTGATGTTTCATGCACAGCCACACGCCTTTGACGTTAATGGCCATGACCCGGTCGAACAGCGCCTCGTCCACGTCGGCGACCTTGTCGTTCTCTTCCTCGATGCCGGCGTTGTTGAAGGCGCCGTCGAGCTGGCCGTAGGCGTCCACCGTGGCGGCCACCAGCGCCGCCACCTGATCGTTGCGGCTCACATCGGTGGCGCGGGCCAGGGCGTCGCCGCCGGCCCGCCGGATCGCTTCCGCGGTGGCCTCGGCGGCCTCGCCGTTAATGTCCGATACCATCAGGCGGGCGCCGTCCCGGCCCAGTTTTTCCGCCGTGACCCGACCGATGCCGCTTCCGGCCCCGGTGATCAGCACCACCTTGCCGTTCATGTCCCCCATAAGCCCTCCCGAGGCGTTTGTAATGACCGTATCGCAGCATAACCCAGGGCGCGGGCGGCCGTGGAACCGGTCGCCGGCCCGTCCGGCGGCTTAGCGGTCGGGTGTGTTTTCGAGCACCTGCCGGTGAACGCGCACCGCCGACCGGCTGGGCCGGATGGTGATGCCGCGCGCCTCGGTGTGGGCCCGGGTAATGGCGGCGCCGAACAGCAGGATCAGCGACGAGTAGTAAACCCACAGCAACAGCAGCACCAGCGACCCGGCGGCGCCGTAGGTGGAGGCGGTGGCGGTGTGGGAAAGATAAAAGGCGATCAGGAAACGCCCCAGGACGAACAGCAGGGCGGTGACCAGGGCCCCGGAAAGCACGTCTTTCCAGCGCAGCACCGCGTCCGGCAGGACCTTGAAAATGGTGGCGAACAGCAGCGTCACCACCACCACCGAGACCAGGGTTTCCAGGCTCACCACCAGCCCCGCCGGGATTGGCAGCCAGTCCCGGGCGAACACCATGATCGCCTGCAGCAGCACGCTCAAAAACAGCGACACCATCAGTACGAAGCCGATCGACAGCACCACCGTGAGCGACATCAGACGGCTTTTCAGCAACGCCAGGATGGTGTTGCGGGAAGGGCGCGGCGCGATGCTCCAGACGTTGTTCAGGGACCGCTGCATCTGCGCGAACACCGTGGTGGCGCCGACCACCATGGCGCCCAGGCCGATCAGGGTGGGCAGGATGCCGCCCTGGTCGATCTGGCTGGCGGCCACGGCGGTGCGCACCGCCTCGGCGGCGTCGGGGCCGACGGTTTCTTGAAGTTGGGCCATGATCCGCGCCATGGCCGCGTCGGTGCTCATCACCAGGCCGATCACCTGCACCGCCAGGATCACCACCGGGGCGATCGAGAACAGGGTGAAAAACGCCAGGGCGCCGGCGTAGCTCACCGCGTTGGCTTCCAGCCAGAAGCCCACCGCGTTCTTGGCGACGCGGTAGACGTAGCCGGCCGCCTGAATGATTGTGTTAGGCAGAGTCATGGGCTCCAGTGTAGCGGTTGGCGGCGCCCTGGCCTATTGCCGCGATGGGCTCTGTTGTTGACGTAGCCCGCCCCGAGGCGGAATCTGCAAGGGCCAGTCAACGGCATCAAGGAGGAACGCCATGACACGGAGACGCTTTCGCCTGCGGGCGATGATCACGGCACTGGCGATACTGCCCCTGTCCGCGCCCTGGGCGGCGGTGCGCGCCGCGCCGCTGGACCCCGATGGCGACTATGCGCTGGGTGATTGGGCCGGCGCGCGCACGGAACTGGCCCGCCAGGGCGTGGCGTTTGATCTCGGCTATGTCGGCGAGATGGCACACAATCTCAGCGGCGGTTTCCGCGAGGACGGCCGTGTCGCTTACGCGGACCAGTTCCATGCCTCGTTATCCCTGGACCTGGAACGTCTCGCCGGCGTCAGCGACGCCGACTTCAAGATCACCCTGACCAACCGCAACGGCGAGAATCTGACCAGCGAACGGCTGGTGGACCCCGCCACCGGCGGCGTGTCCTCGGTTCAGGAGGTGTTCGGCCGGGGCAACGTCACGCGACTCACGCAGTTCTGGTTTCAGCAGGGCCTGTTTAACGGCGCGCTGGAGTACAAGCTCGGGCGCATTCCCCTCAGCGATGACTTCGCCACCCTCGACAGCAACTTCCAGAACCTCTATCTGGGCAGCGGCCAGCCGGGCAACCAGGCCGGTGGTGTCTGGTACAACTGGCCGGTGTCGCAGTGGGGCGGCCGGGTGAAGCTGGAAGACGCCGGGCAGCGCTATCTGCAGATCGGCGTGTTCGACCAGAACCCGGAGAATCTGGACCCGGACCAGAGCCTGGATCTCTATCGGCACGGCAGCGAGGGCGTGATCACGCCGGTGGAGGTGGGCTGGACGCCGGACAAGGGCCCCGGCGGCCTGCCGGGCAAATACAAGCTCGGCGCCTATTACAGCAGCGCGGACGCCACCGACCATGACGACGGTGGCACCACCGGCCGCCGTTACGGCGGTTATTTCGTGGTCCAGCAGCAGGTCAGCGCGCCGCACGGCGACCGGCGTGGCCTGACTCTGTTCACCCAGGGCAGCTGGCACGATCCGGACACCGCCTATGTGGCCCGCTACCTGTCGACCGGGGCGGCCTGGCGCGGGCCGTTCGCCGGAAGGCCCGGCGACGAGCTGGGCCTGGGCCTGGCCTACGCGGAGATCGGCGATGCTTATGTGGACTCGGCCACCGCCGGGAATGCGCTGCTGGCGGGCCCCGGCGCGGCCGGCTATGTGCCGCCGCAGAGCGACGAATGGAACGCCGAGCTGTATTACAGCGTCCGGGTGACGCCCTGGCTGACCCTGCGGCCTAATCTGCAGTATCTGGTCCACCCGGGCGCCAACGACGAGGTCGAGGACGCCTGGGTGGTCGGCACCACCGTGGCGTTGACGCTTTAGTCGTCCTTGAGGCCGTAGGCGATGAAGGCGTCACCGGCCTTGGTGCCCAGGGAGCCATGGCCGCCGGCCACCACCAGCAGGCGCTGGCGGCCCTGGCTGTCCAGATAGGTCATCGGCGTGGCCTGGCCGCCGGCCGGCAAGCGGTCTTCCCACAGCTGCTCGCCGGTGGTGACGTCATAGGCGCGCACGTAGTAATCAATGGTGCCGCTCATGAACGCCACGCCGCCGGCGGTGACGATCGGGCCGCCCAGGTCCGGCACCCCCATCTTGAACGGCAGCGGCACGGGCGACTGGTCCCGCACGGTGCCGTTGCGGTGTTTCCACACCACCTCGCCGCTGCGCAGATCCAGCCCGGCCACATAGCCCCAGGGCGGTTGCTGGCAGGGCAGGCCCAGCGGTGACAGGAAGGGTTTCAGGGACACCGCGTAGGGCGCGCCGTAGTTTTCGTTCAGCCCCGGCTTGCCGTCGGAGACGTAGTTGGTGGTGTCATCCTGGCGCGGAATCAGCGTCGACACGAACGCCAGATACCCCGGCGTGGTGAACGCCACCTGGCGCTCCGGGTCCACCGCCAGACCGCCCCAGTTGAACACGCCGAAATTGCCCGGGTAGACCAGGCTGCCGGCTTCCGAGGGCGGCGTGTAGCGGCCCTGGTAGTTGAGCCGCTGGAACTGGATGCGGCAGATCAGTTGATCGAACAGGGTGGCGCCCCACATGTCCCGGCCTTCCAGCGGCGGCGGGTTGAGGCTCAGCGACGAGCTCGGCTGGGTGGCGGCCACCGGCTGGTAACCGAGGCTGTCCGGCGCCTTTTCCTCGCTCACCGGCAGCACCGGCTCGCCGGTGCGGCGGTCGAGCACGTAAATGTCGCCCTGTTTGGTGGGGGCCACCAGCACCGGCACGGTGCCGTTATCGGTATCCAGTTCCATCAGGCTCGGCTGGGCCGGCACGTCCATGTCCCAGAGATCGTTATGCACGGTCTGGAATACCCAGCGCAGTTCACCGGTATGGATGTCGAGGGCGACAATCGCCGACGAGAACGGGGCCGCCTCCGGGTTGCGGTTCTTGCCCCACTGGTCCGGCACCTGGTTGCCCATCGGCAGATAGATCAGGCCGAGCTCTTCGTCGACGCTGGAGACCGACCAGGAGTTGGGGGTGCTGGTGCTGTAGGTTTCGCCGGCGGCGATCGGGTCGGTCTGGCCCGGGTTGCCCGGGTCCCAGTTCCACACCAGTTCGCCGGTGTCGACGTCGTAGGCGCGGATCACCCCGGAAGGCTCGCGGGTGGAGACGTTGTCGTTCACAGCGCCGCCGATGATGACGTGGTTCTCGGTGACCACCGGCGGTGAGGTGGAATAGTAGAACCCGTCTTTCTTGTGGGGCATGTTGGCCCACAGATCGACCGCGCCGTTGTCGCCGAAACCGGTGCAGCGTTCGCCGGTTTCCGGGTCCAGGGCGATCAGCCGGGCGTCGGCGGTGGGCAGGAACAGGCGCCGCTGGCAGCCGGGGTCGGCGCGTTCGCCGGACGCCGCCACGGCGCTGTCCTCGCCGGCGGGAACGCTGTCGGTTTGCCGGTGGCCGTCGAAATAGGAAACACCGCGGCACGTCTGGTGTTGCCGGCTGATGTCCTTGTCGATCTCGGGATCGAACTTCCAGATCTCCTCACCGGTGTCCGCGTCCAGGGCAATCACCCAGTGGTGCGGCGTGCACAGGTAGAGGGTGTTATCCACCTTCAGCGGGGTCACCTCGTAGGTGGTTTCCACCGGGTCGCCCTCTCCGCGTATGTCGCCGGTGTGGTAGGTCCAGACCGGTTCCAGCCGGTCGACATTGTCCGGGGTAATCTGGTCCAGCGGGGAATAGCGCTGGCCGAAACCGGTGCGGCCGTAGGCGTGCCAGTCGCCGTCGGGGATATTGCTCTGCGAGCTTTGCGCCGGCTGCGGGGTCCGGGCGGTGGGCAGTTCGCCGCGCACGCCGTTGGGGTCGGGGCCGAGTACCGCGGTCAGCGCCAGTGCCCCGGCGGCGACCACCATCACCACCAGCGGTCCGGCGGCCAGCCCCCAGGGCTGACGCCCGTTGGCGTTCAGGCCGCGTGTCACCCAGGGAGTGATAAGCCAGAGGCCGATGGCCACGATCACCACGCCGCGCGGCATCAGGGCCCACCAGTCCAGGCCCACTTCCCACACCGCCCACAGTCCGGTGCCGAGAATCAGCAGGGCGTAAATCCATAGCGCGCCGGGCCGGCGCAGTACCATCAGCGCGCCGGTGAGCAAAAAGCCCAGCGCCGCCAACAGGTAGTACCAACTGCCGCCCAGCACCGCCAGCCAGCCCCCGCCGCCGGCCAGTGCCAGGCCGATCAGTATCAGAATCCATCCTGTAAACACCGTCATGGTTTTCTCCCTGTGTGGACCTGTGTGCGAATCAATGCAATTTCATGCGCGGCCGTACCAGCTTGCTGAAACGGCCCGCCGTCAGCAGCATGATGGTGCGCGGCCAGCCGTACAGCGCCGCCTGGTGCATGCGATACAGGCCGACGTACATCAGCCGTGCCAGCCAGCCCTCGACGAAGAAGTTACCGCCTTTCAGGTTCCCCATCAGCATACCCACGGAGCTGTAGTTGGACAGCGACACCAGCGAGCCGTGGTCGCGGTAGCGGAACGGTTTGGGGTCGCGGTTCATGATCAGGCGGTGCAGGTTCTTGGCGGTGTGGCTGGCCATCTGCTGGGCGGCCTGGGCGCGCGGCGGAATCGGCTTGTCGTCGCCTTCCGGTTTCAGGAAGGCGCAGTCGCCGATCACGAACACGCGGTCGTTGCCCTTGGCCTGCAGGGTCGGCGACACCTCGATCTGGTTGATCTTGTTGAGCGCGAAGCCCTCCAGCTTGCCGACAAAGTCCGGCGCCTTGACGCCGGCGGCCCACACCATCAGGTCCGCGCTGATGGTTTCGTCGTCCTTGGTGATCAGGGCGTCTTCGGTGGCGCGGGCCACCATCACACCGGTGCGCACCGACACGCCGAGGGCTTCCAGCCGCTCCTGGGCGGCGGCGGACACCCGCTCGGAGAGCCCGGGCAGAATGCGCGGCAGCGCTTCCACCACCGTCACCTTGAGCTGCTTGCGGTCCAGATGTTCATGGCCGTAGAGCTTGAGCATGGCCACCGCGTGGTGGATTTCCGCCGCCAGCTCGACGCCGGTGGCGCCACCGCCGACGATCGCCACGGACACCGGTTCGTCGCGGTAATTGGCGTGCAGGCAGGTGTTCATGAAACGCTCGCGGAAGCGCTCGGCCTGGGCGCGGGTGTCCATGAACAGGCAGTGTTCGCGCACCCCCGGGGTACCGAAGTCGTTGCTCTGGCTGCCCACGGCGATCACCAGGTAATCGTAGTAGATCTTTCGTTCGGGCAGGACTTCATGGTCCTGGGCGTCGACGATCGGCGCCAGGGTGATGGCGCGCTTGTCCTTGTCCACCCAGGTCATGTGGCCGGGTTCGAAGCGATAATGGTTGAGGCGGGCGTGGGCGCGGTAATCCACCGCATCCAGGTCCGCGTCGATGGCGCCGGTGGCCACCTCGTGGAAGCGCGGCTTCCAAACGTGCACGCTGCTGGCGTCCACCAGGGTGATGTCGGCGTGCCCGAACTTGCCCAGTTTGCGTCCCAACTGGGTGACCAGAGGCAGGCCGCCTGCGCCGCCGCCTACCACTACGATCTTCGGTTTGCTCATTCAGGGGCTCCTTGCATTAAGTCGCCAGTCTAACGCCGCGTGGGCATGGCGTGAAATGCTGGTTGAGGGGGAGGGCAAGCTCCCACAAGACCCGCGTCCACCGGGTCCCAACAAAAAACCCGCCGTAGGGCGGGTTTTTCGTTGAGCGGCGCGGGCGCCGCCTACGCTGTCGGGCCGGCGGCGCGAATCTCTTCGGCCACGTCGGCGTACTTGTCGGCGAAGTTGTTCTGGAACTGCTCGGCCAGGTCGCGGGCGCGGGCTTCGTAGTTTTCCGGCTCGGCCCAGGTGTTCTTGGGCTTGAGCAGCGTGTCGTCGACACCGGGCACGGACTTGGGCACATCCAGGTTGATGATGTCCAGATGCTCGGTTTCGGCGTCGTCCAGCGCCCCGCTGAGGATGGCGTTGACCACGCCCCGGGTGGTGGGAATGCTGAAGCGCTCGCCTTCGCCGTAGGGGCCGCCGGTCCAGCCGGTGTTGACCAGGTAGACCTTGGAGCCGAACTCGTCCACGCGCTTCATCAGCAGCTCGGCGTATTCGCCGGCGCGGCGCGGGAAGAAGGGCGCGCCGAAACAGGTGGAGAAGGTGCTCTTGATGCCGTCGCCGGAACCCATTTCGGTGGAGCCGACCAGGGCGGTGTAGCCGCTCAGGAAGTGGTAGGCGGCGGCTTCACGGCTGAGCTTGGACACCGGCGGCAATACCCCGGTCAGATCGCAGGTCAGGAAGATGATGTGCTTGGGTTCGCCGCTGCGGTTTTCCAGTACCCGCTTGTCGATGTTTTCCAGCGGGTAGGCGGCGCGGGTGTTCTGGGTCAGCGACACATCGGTGTAGTCCGGCTCGCGGCTTTCCTCGTTGAGGATCACGTTTTCCAGCACCGCGCCGAAGCGGATCGCGTCCCAGATCACCGGTTCGTTCTTCTGGCTCAGATCGATGCACTTGGCGTAGCAGCCGCCTTCGATGTTGAACACCACGTCCTTGCCCCAGCCGTGCTCGTCGTCACCGATCAGGTAACGGTCCGGGTCCGCGGACAGGGTGGTCTTGCCGGTGCCGGACAGGCCGAAGAACAGGGCCACGTCGCCGTTCTCGCCGACGTTGGCGGAGCAGTGCATGGGCAGCACGTCTTTTTCGGGCAGCAGGAAGTTCTGTACCGAGAACATCGCCTTCTTCATTTCACCGGCGTAGCGCATGCCGGCGATCAGCACTTTGCGCTGGGCGAAATTGAGGATCACGCAGCCGTCGGAGTTGGTGCCGTCGCGCTGCGGGTCGCACTGGAAGTTCACCGCGTGGAGGATCTGCCATTCCTGCTTGTCGCGCGGGTTGAAGCGCTCCGGGCGGATGAACAGGGTGTTCGCGAACAGGTTGTGCCAGGCGGTCTGCGCGGTCACTTTCACCGGCAGGTAGTGGTCGGTGTCGGCGCCCACATGCAGATGAGAAACGAAGGTGTCGTCCTCGGTCACGAACGCGGCCACGCGATCCCAGAGTGCGTCGAATTTGTCCGACGGGAAGGGACGGTTAATGGCGCCCCAGTGAATGTGCTCGGTGGTGCTGGGTTCGTCCACCACGTAGCGGTCCATCGGGGACCGGCCGGTACGGTGGCCGGTTTCCACCACCAGCGCGCCATTGGCGGCGAGGCGGCCTTCGTTACGCTGAACGGCCAGCTCCACAAGCTGGGCCGGACTGAGGTCGTTGTAGGTCATGGGATTGCTCATCGGTTCTTCCTGGGCTTATGTGGCCGGGCTCCTGACAGGCGCGCGATTATGACAGAAAAGCCGCGCAGTGGCGATGCCAGGGCGACCCGCCAGTCATGTTCTGTTACCTGTTGGCGGGGACCCCGAGCGGCTCAGAGACGGCGGATCAGTTCGGCCAGGTCCACCGCGTCGAAATGCTCCTGGGAAAGGCAGAAGTCACAGGTCAGGGTGGCTTCGCCGTCCTCCTCGAGCAGGGTCTTCAGTTCATCGGCGCCCAGCGACAGCAAGGCGCTCTCGGTGCGTTCCCGCGAGCAGGTACAGCCGAAGCGCAGGGGCTGGGGCTCGGGCAGGCGCGGTGGGGTTTCGTGGAACAGCCGGCGCAGCACCGTCTCCGCCGGCAGGTCGAGAAGCTCTTCCATTTTCAGCGTGCCGGCCAGGGCCTCGAGATGCTCCCACTGCTGCCGGTTGCCGTCGCGGCTGGCAACCTGGTCCGGCAACCGCTGCAGCATCAGGCCGGCGGCGCGGCCGTTGCCGGCGGCCAGCCACAGGCGGGTGGGCAGTTGCTCGGACTGCTGGAAGTAGCCCTCCAGGCATTGCGCCAGGGTGTCGCCCTCCAGGGGCACGATGCCCTGGTACTGGCGGCCCTGGTCCGGGGTGATGGTGATCACCATGGTACCGTCGCCGATCAGCGCGCCGATATTGGCGGCGGTGTCCAGTTCACCGTCGTGGCGGGCCAGGGCGCGCAGCTGGCCGTCGTGGGTGCACTCCGCCAGCAGCAGCGACACCGGGCCGCGCCCCTGCGCCTGCAGGCTCAGCCGGCCGCTGAATTTCAGCGTGCCGGCGAGCAGCGCCACGGCGGCCACCGCCTCGCCCACCAGGCCCTGCACCGCCAGCGGGTAGTCATGGCTGCCGAGAATCGCCTCCAGGCTGTCTTCCAGGCGCACCAGCTCGCCACGGATATCGGTGTCGGGAAACAGGAAACGTTGTTTGAAATCAGCGTTGTTCAAAGCTCACCTTCGTGGTCGCGACGGAAACGCTGCAGATCGCGGCGCTCCTTTTTACTGGGTTTGTGATCGGGCACCGGGGCGGCCATCCGCGCCAGGCGTTTCTGCTCCGCGGACCGCTGCCGGGCGGCCACGCTTTCCTCGGTTTCCCGGTACAGACTTTCCGCCACCCTGGCCGGCCCCCGCTTGTTGGCCACCGCTTCCACCACCACCGTCCAGCGCTGGTCGCCCTTGCGGATATCGAGCACGTCGCCGGGCTGCACCGCCCGGCTGGGTTTGGCCTTGCCGCCGCCGATCTGGACCTTGCCGCCCTCGATGGCCTGCTTGGCCAGGCTGCGGGTCTTGAAGAAGCGGGCCGCCCACAGCCAGGAGTCGATGCGCGCGCCCTCGCTCACGGCAGCACCCGCTGGAAGTCGTCGATGGCCGGGAACGGGTCGGTGTGTTCCCGGGCCGGCAGGCTGGAATCCGGCTGGCGGATGCTGGCCAGGTGGCCGAGGCCGAACAGACGGCCGGAATGCAGCACCGGCAGGGAATCGTCCACCAGCAGCGCGCGCGCCGGATCGAACGGGTGGCTGTGGTTCAGGTGGCGCCAGAAGGCCTGCGCCTCCTTGGCGTGGCCGTAGTCGTGGCTGGACACCAGGGTGTCGAAATAACGTTGGATGCCGGTGCGTTCCAGCTTCAGGTCGAGGGCGTCGCGGTGCGCGTTGGTCACCATGATCACCCGCTTGGGGCTGTCGGCGAGGGCGGCGAGAAACGCCTCGGCGCCGGGGCGTATCGCGATGCGGTCCGCCACCGCCCGCTTCAGCGCGCTGATATTCAGCCCCAACTCGCGGGTCCAGAAATCCAGGCAGTACCAGTTCAGGGTGCCCAGGTGGCTCTCGATCCAGTCGTGCAGGATCCGTTCCGCCTCGGCGTACTCCAGGCCGCGGCTGAGCGCGTACTGCTCGGGCACGTGGCGCTGCCAGAACCAGTTGTCGAAGGCCAGGTCCAGCAGGGTGCCGTCCATGTCCAGCAGCACCGTGTCGATATTGTCCCAGTCGATCATTTGCCCGCCTGTCTTTGCCCTGTTCAGCGACCGCACAGTATGCAATATCGGGGCGCGCGCCGAAATACAAAGCCCCCTGGGCCCGGCCCTTACAAAACGAGGCAACTGAGGCAGAATGGTGAAAAGTCCGTGAACGACTTCTTATAACAACACAACACCCCAGGGTGGTCCCACGATGGACGACCGGTTCTTGTACGAACGCATTAGCCAGCGATTGCTGGAACAAATCGGCGCCGGCACTTTCACGGTGGGCCAGAAGCTGCCCTCCGTGCGGCGTATGAGCGAGCTGTTCAAGGTCAGCGTCAATACGGTGATGCAAAGCTACCGGCAGCTGGAGGCGGAGGGCTATCTGGACATCCGTCCGCAATCGGGTGTCTATGTGCGCAGCTCCGACATCCACGATATCCCGGAGCCGGACGGTTCCCGCTACCCGCTGCTGCCGGTGGAGGTCTCGCTCAGCGAGCAGGTGCTGCACTACATGGAATTGCACGCCGACCCGGGCATGGTCCGCCTGGGTATCGCCCTGCCGGGGCCGGAGGTGCTGCCGCTGGACCGGATCATGGCCACCATCCGCGACGTGACCCGCCACCACGGGCTGGAAGCCTGGGATTACATGCACCCCAATGGCAACGCCCTGTTCACCCACCATCTGGCGCGCCGCAGCCTGTCGTACCAAACGCCGGTGACCGCCGAGGACATCATCGTCACCAGCGGCGCCATGGAGGCGCTGTCGCTGGCCCTGCGCAGCGTCAGCCGCCCCGGCGACACCGTGGCGGTGGAATCGCCCACCTATTACGGCGCCCTGCTGTTGCTGGAAACCCACCAGCGCAAGGTGGTGGAGGTGCCCACCCATCCACGCCACGGCATCAGCCTCACCGCCCTGGAGCAGGTGTTCCGGCGCGGCGGCGTGGCCGCCTGCATGGTCTCGCCCAACGCCCAGAACCCGCTCGGCTTCACCATGAGCGAGGAGCGCAAGCAGGCCCTGGTGGCCCTGTCGGCCCGCTACCAGGTGCCGCTGATCGAGAACGACGTCTGGGGCGACACCGTCTACCGGGACGGCGCCCTGCCGGCGAAGGCCTTCGATCAGGACGGCCTGGTGCTTTACTGCAACAGTTTCTCCAAGACGTTAATGCCCGGCCTGCGCATCGGCTGGGCGGCGCCGGGACGTTTCCAGAAACGTTTCCGCGAGCTCAAGCAGCTGAGCACCATCACCTCCACCTCGATCTCGCAGATCGTCATGGGGCGGTTGCTGGAAAGCGGCTTCTACGCCCAGCACCAGCGCGACCTGCGCGCCCAACTGAGCCGGCAGGTGGAGGCCATGGCCGTGGAAGTGCGCCGCTGGTTCCCCGAGGGCACCCGCCTGACGCGCCCCACCGGCGGCTGCGTACTCTGGGTGCGTCTGCCCGGCAAGGTCGACACCGTGGCGCTGTTTCAACGCGCCGCCGCCGAGGGCATTCACGTCTTCCCGGGCGGGGTGTTCTCCCTGGACCACAAGCACGAGGATTACCTGCGCCTGAACGCGGGCAGCCCGATGACACCGGCGCTGAGCCGGGCGCTGCGCTGGCTGGGGGAAGCGGCCGCCGAGCTGGCGGCCGTCTAGAAAGGTCCCCTGAAACGGCTAGTCCCGGCTCAGGCCGGTGTGGTCGTCGCTGTGGCAGGGGTCGTTGCCGCACACATCGATGACCGCCCCGAACGGCTTCATGAATGCCGACTTCTGCAGGCGGGCGCTGACCGTGTTGCGCGGTGATTCGTGCGGGTCGTCGCCGGCGCTTGGGCCGGTATTGTTGGTCGGCGGGAAGGGCGTGCCCTTACCGCTGACCGGATCGAAATCGCCGGAATCCCACATCATGAGGGCGTTGCCGTGGTGGGGGTATTGCTCGATGCGCGGGATCCCGACATAGGGGTTGGCGTCCGGGTGCTCGCCGAGGCGCGCGGTGGGCTCGTGGATCGCCGCGTCGATGCTGCGTGCCATCACCTCCGCGCTCCAGTGCGTTACCTGATGGTCGCCCAGGGCGACGTGCAGCAACACGGCCTTATTGGCCGGCGTGCCGGGCAGGTAGCGGCCCGCCAGGTGGCTCAGATAGCCGTTGTTCTCGGCGCGGTCCCAGAGCATCTGCATCAGGCCCAGCACCAGGCTGCGGTCCAGTTCATGGGGGTAGGCCTGGTAAAGCACCACCCCGAACCGCTCGGCGAAGGGGCCGTAGCGACGCAGCAGCAGGCTGTAGTTGCTGCCGGGCACGCCCAGCACGCCGCGATGGATATTGGGCGCGGTGGCCACCAGGGCCCCGCCGAGAATGCCGCCCTGGCTGTTGCCGTCGTAGAACACTTCCGAGGGGTCGTAGACCAGGCTGTCCTCCGGACCATGGCGGAACGCCGCGTGGCTGGCGAAACCGTCCGGGTGACGCAGCAGTTCGGCCAGGAACATGGCGTTGAGGATGCCTTGCTGGCTGCGGTCCAGTTGGCGCGGTAGACGCGACACATCCGCCAGGATGCGATGAATGACCCCGGCAACGAAATCCTCCTGGGCCATGCCGATCCAGTCGGTGGCGCAGAACAGAATATTGTGTTCGGTCTGCATGGCGCGCACGTTGCCGGCGCGGAACTCGCCGCCGGGCCCCTCGCCGAACAGGCCATGGCCATAGAGCGCCGCACGCGCCGGCGTCACCGGGCTGGCGGGGTCGCTGAAGTCGGCCACGGCGGTCTCGGGGACCTGGCACCGGAAGCGGGCGGTGATGGTGTCGTCGCCGTTCCATTGCATCGGCAGCGCGTCCGGGTCCGGATTACCGTCGTAGTGGAAGCTGGCGCCGGGGCCGCCGCCGCTCTGGTTGAGGAAGTTGGGCACTTCAAAGGTGCCGGTGATGCCCCGGCTCAGGCCGCTCCGGGGTTGCCCCTGAATGTCCACGCCCACCTCATCAATGGTGAACGCGGGCGCGCCGCCACCCAGGCCGGCGAACGCCTGGTCCCGGATGTGCAGCAATCGCTCGGTGAGATTTTTCTGGCTGGCCACGGTGAACGACCAGGCCTGGATCAGGCCGTCCCGTTCGACGCCGTGGCTTTCAAGGGTGTCGAACAAGGCGTTCATGCTTTCGCGGCGCGCTTCCAGCACCGGCTCGCCGGTTCTCAGACCATCCCGGTAGGCCCGGAACAGGGGCGTCGGCTCGATCGTTTCGCCGTCGCCGTTCACCAGATCGCGCAGTACCACCAGGTAGGTGCGGCCCTCCAGCAGGTTCTTGGCGGGGCGGATGATCAGCGCTTGGCCCTCGTCACCGCTGGCGTTGGCGTCCAGTTCGGTCCAGATCAATTGTCGTTCACCGGTTTCCGCGTCCAATACCAGAATCGGTGCGTCCGGCGCCATGGCCGCGGACAGATCGCCGATCAGGACCGCGCCGCTGGCCTCCAGGTCCGGGTCCGGCACCCAGGTCTGGATCATGGCGCCCGGCGAGAAGCCGTCGTTGCGGTTCCATTCCGTGGGGTCGATGGGTGTCGCTTCGGTGGTTTCCACGCCCACCGGCGCATAGGGGTTGGGGGCGATGGACAGCGGCTGCGCCACCGGCATGGCTTCCACCTGGAAGTCGACCCGCCGCCCGGTGGGCGTGCCGGCGTCGGCGCGGGTGAAATAATCGTTGGGGAAGGGGTACAGACAGCGGGCGGTGACGGTCAGGTCGCAGTAGCCGGCGGTGCTCAGATCCAGACCGGAGAGGTCGACCTGGCCGGACGGGGGCGTGGCGCCGCCCGAAGAGCTGGAACCGCCGCCGCAGGCGGTCAGCAGGGTGAGCACGCAGGCGGTGCCTGCCAGAGCCGCGCCAGGCGAGCGAATCAAAGCCATGAGGGTTCTCCCGGGTTTTGTTTGTTGTTTTTCGTGGCCCATCTAGCCACTAACCGGGGAAGGCGAACAGGCACAGTTGGCGGTGTTTGACTGCAACAGTGGCGGTGGCGCGACTGTGTCAGCCACTTACCCGAAACTGTATCTGTTTTGCCCCTGCACACGCTTCTACCTTGAAAGCGCACGCCGTTAACGCGGTGGCGATAACAACAATATCGAGGAGAGCATCATGTCAGTACCTGTATCCGGCGGCGTTCTCGCCCTGGCGGCGGCCTGTCTGCTTGCCGCCTGCGGCGGCGATTCCAGTTCCAGCAACGACACCCCCTCGGCGGGGTTGCGGGTGGTGTCCAGCGCGCCGCAGTGGGTCAGCGGCGGCGACGCCCGGGTGGCCGTGAGCGGGTCCGCCAGCTTGCTCGGTGACGCCCAGCTCAGACTCAACGGCGAGCCGGTGGACCTGTCCGGGTTTGAAATTCGCGACGGCGTCCTGGAAGGCGTGGTCGAAGGGCTGGAAGAGGGCGACAACACCCTGCTGGTGCGGCACCCGGACCACGGCACCCTGGCCCGCTTGACGCTCACCAACCACCCGGTGGAGGGCCCGATGTTTTCCGGGCCGCACCAATACCCGTTCGTCTGCACCACGGTTTCCGAGCTGGGCAAGCAGCCGCTGGTGGATACCGACGGTGAGGAAGGCTTCCCGGTCCGCGATAATGAAGACAACGTCATCGGCCTGAGCCGCGACTGCGGCATCGAGCCCTACACCGAGTACTGGTACCGCACCACCGGCGATCAGTACAAGCCGTTGCCGGAAGGCGGTTCCCGGCCGGCCGACATGGCCACCACCACGCTGATGGACGGCCGCGAGGTGGACTTCGTGGTGCGCTGGGAGCGCGGCACCATCAACCGGTTCATCTACTCGATCGCGGTGCTGTCG
>CAZKWA010000059.1:8423-21059 GCA_964556345.1 uncultured Alcanivorax sp. | reverse complement strand
CGACGACACCCGGCGCTTCCCCCCCGGGGGGCCCGGCGCCGACGACCAGGGCCCGGCGCAGATGTTCGGCGACGTCTGGGAATGGACCGCCAGCGCCTACCTGCCCTACCCCGGTTTCGCGCCCGCCGCCGGCGCCGTGGGCGAGTACAACGGCAAGTTCATGTGCAATCAGATGGTGCTGCGCGGCGGCTCCTGCGCCAGCGCGCCCGGCCATCTGCGCGCCAGCTACCGTAATTTCTTCTACCCCCACCTGCGCTGGCAGTTCAGTGGCGTACGCCTGGCACAAAGCATGGAGGCAAGCCGTGCCCCGACCCCAACAGTTATTGCCTAACCTGACCTTCCTGGACCTGCGGCCGCCGGTGGCGGACGCGGCCCGGGAAGTGGCCGCGTCGTTGTCGGCGGCGCGCCCCACCCTGGACCCCAAATACTTCTACGATGAGCGCGGCTCGTCGCTGTTCGACGCCATCACCCGCACGCCGGAGTATTACCCCACCCGCACGGAAGCGGCGCTGCTGAGCGAGCACGCCGCCGGCATGGCGGCGCAGCTGGGCGATGACCTGGTGATCGCCGAACCCGGCGCCGGCGGCTGCGAGAAGGTGCGCATTCTGCTGGACCAGTGGCGGCCCCACGGCTACATGCCCCTGGAAATATCCCGGCAATGCCTGCTCGACGCCAGCCGGGCCCTGGCCGGGGAGTACCCCTCGCTGCGCTTCGACGCGGTGTGCGCCGACTACTCCCAGGCGCTGGATTTCCCCGCCGACCTGCCCGGCTACCCAAAGGACGTGCCGCGGCTGGTGTTTTTCCCCGGTTCCACCATCGGCAACTTCGAGCCCGCCGCGCGCGCCGCTTTCCTGGCCGGCCTGCGCCGCTTGGCCGGCGACGACGGCTATTTGCTGATCGGCGCCGACCTGCAGAAAGACCCGGCCCGGCTCAACGCCGCCTATAACGACAGCGCCGGCCTCACCGCCGCCTTCAACCTCAACGCCCTGCATCATCTCAACGCACGGCTGGCGTGCGGCTTCGACGTTTCCGCCTTCGAGCACCGGGCCTTTTATAACGAGGCGCTGGGACGCATCGAAATGCACCTGCAATGCAATAAGGCGCACACCATCCAGGTCGACGGGCGCGCCATCGAGCTGGCGCCGGGCAGCCGCATCCACACCGAAAACTCCTATAAATTCACCGTGGAATCCTTCACCCGGGAACTGGTGAACGCCGGCTTCGCGCCGCTCTCCAGCTGGGTGGACGACGAGGGCCTGTTCAGCATTCATCTGGCGCGGGCGGACTGAATGGCGGCGGATACCGGTGACGCGGGGTTTTCTGTATCCTGAATCGTGTATCGCGCTCGCCACTGGCGGGCGCCCTGGGGAAGGAAAAACACAGATGTTGGAATTGATCAGCGCCGCCCGGCGCCGAAAACGCGCGCCCACCCATTCGCTGTTCGACGTGGTCTCCATGGAATTCCGGGTGGGCCTGTTGGATATTGATCTCAACATGCACCTGAACAACGGCAAGTACACCAAGATCATGGACCGTTGCCGGCTGGAACACGCGGTGGTCACCGGCCTGCTCAACCGCATGATCGAAGCGCGCGCCAGCGCCGTGGTGGCCAACAGCGAAATCGCCTATGTGCGCGAGCTGCGCCCCTATCAGCGCTTCATGGTGCACACCCGCATCCTCGGCTGGGACGACAAGTACACCTACTACGACCAGCGTTTCGACTCCCAGCGCAAGCTGCACACCCACGCCCTGCTGCGCCTGGCGCACATGTACGGCGGCAAGACCATCAGCCCCCAGGCGTTCCAGGAGATGACCGGCCTGAACAAGGTGTCACCGCCGCTGCCCGCCTACGTGCAGGACTGGAAAACCCTGCTGCAGAGCAAGAAGCGTCTCACCGAGACCGAGCCGGACCCGGCGCGCGATATTACCTAGGGCCTGTTCAGCCCCTAGAGGGTTCACACAACCCGGAGCGCTTGCGTTACAATCCCGACATGTCCAAACCCCGCATCGGCACCCCCTGCATCGGCGTTTGCTCCACCGTCTTCGGCGACACCGTCTGTCGCGGCTGCCGCCGCTTCAGCCACGAAGTAGTGGACTGGAACGCCTACTCCGACGAGCAAAAGCGCATCGTCTGGGAACGTCTGGACGAGCTTCTCGGCCTGGTGGTGAGTAATTACTTCGAGGTCGTCGACGCCGACGCGCTCGCCAGCCAGCTCGACTACCAGAACCTGCGCTACCAGACCCAGCTCTCACCGCCCGGCTGGGTACCGGAGCTGCTCAAGGCCGCCGGCCGCCAGCGCATCGACTACCGGGTGTTCGGCCTGGAGCCGTTGCCCGCCGCCGAAGGGATGGCGCCGCGCGAGCTCTATGACCTGATCAGCAAGGAATGCCACGCGCTCAATCAGGCCCACTACGACCGCTCCTTCGCGCGCCCGGTGGGCAGCACCGGCGATCTGGTGATGCGCGCCGCCCGCGAAAAAGGCCTGATTTAAAGCTCACGCACAGCGTTCGCAGCGGCCGTGCATCTCCAGAGGCTGGCTGCCGGGGCGGAACCCTTCGCTCTTCAGGCTGCGCTGCAGCTGCCGCCGCAGCGGGCTGTCCATGGGCGCCTCCTGCACCGCGCCGCATTCGTCGCACACCAGAAACAGGGTGCCGGCCTCGTGGCCGTGGTCGCAGGCAAGGTGGCCGCAGGCCATATAGCGGTTGGTGGACGCCAGCCGGTGGGCCAGCCCCGCCGCCACCAGAAAATCCAGCGCCCGGTAGATGGTGGGCGGCTTGGCGCCAGGCTGATGACGGCGCTGCAGGGCGTCCAGCAAATCATAGGCGCTGGCCGGATCGTCCTGCTCCAGCAACAGTTCCATGACCTGACGCCGCTGGGGGGTCCATTTCAGACCCTGTTCCAGACAACGGCGTTCGGCGATTTCCAGTTGGGCTTGCGGGCTTGGCGCCATGGGATCTCCCTGCTGCCGCGGCCGAATATGGCCGCGACCCTATTATCCTGGTATCAGGAGGCTTCCTCCAGGCCCCAATCCGGAAACGGGTCCTCGAGCGTGCGCCAGTACTCCAGACCAGCGCGGGTTTCCGCCTCGCTCAACAGACAGGCGTCCAGCACCCGCCGGGTGCGCGCCGGGTCCATGCCCTGGCCGATAAACACCAGCTCCTGGCGCATGTCGCCGAACGGCTCGCGCCATTTTTCACGGATGAAGGCGCGCGTCTCCGCGTCCTCCGGCCAGTTTTTCTCGGCCACCGCCTTCCAGAAAAAGCCGGCCACGCCATGGTGCGCGATGCCGCCGGCCTGGCTCCAGGTGCCCGCCAGGCGGGGCCGCGTGGCCAGCCAGAAATAGCCCTTGGAGCGCAGCAGCTTGCCGTTGTCCCAATCGCGGTTCAGAAAGGCGTGGAAGCGGGCGGGATGAAAGGGGCGCCGCGCGGTGTAGGTAAAGCTGCTGATGCCGTACTCCTCGGTTTCCGGGACATGCTCGCCGCGCATTTCCTTGAGCCAGCCCGGCGCCAGGCTGGCGCGCTCGAAATCAAAGCGCCCGGTATTCAGCACCTGATCCAGCGGCACCCGCCCGTGGGTGATGGGCAGAATCACCGCGTCGGGGTTCAACGCCCGCAGCATGCCGATCACGTCCTGACGCTGGGCCTCGTCGAGCAGATCGGTCTTGCTCACCAGCAGGGTGTCGCAAAACTCGATCTGATCCACCAGCAGGTCCGCCACGTTGCGCTGATCCTCATCGCCGAGGTGCTCGCCCTTCTCGCGCAGGTCCGCCGCCTCGCGCAAATCCCTTGGGAAATTAACCCCGTCCACCACCGTCACCAGAGTATCCAGACGGGCCACGGACGACAGGCTCTCGCCGGTTTCGTCCTCGAAGGTAAAGGTCTCCGCCACCGGCAACGGCTCGGAAATGCCGGTGGACTCGATCACCAGGTAATCGAAGCGCCCCTCGCCGGCGAGCCGCTTGACCTCCTGCAACAGGTCCTCGCGCAGCGTGCAGCAAATGCAGCCGTTGCTCATCTCCACCAGCTTTTCCTCGGCGCGGTTCAGGCTCACCTGCTCGCTGACCAGGCTGGCGTCGATGTTGATCTCGCTCATGTCGTTGACGATCACCGCCACCCGGCGGCCGTCCCGATTATTGAGAAGGTGATTGAGGACCGTGGTCTTGCCCGCGCCCAGAAAGCCGGACAGCACCGTGACCGGCAAACGATGATCCGCCGCGATGTCTTGCATGGTGATTCTCCCTGATAGCGGCCCGTGAAGGGCCCATGCGCGAAGTCGCAATGTTATAATATAACATTAACGATCTGGCAAGCGGGTTTTGCAAGATGCACGGCCTGGCCCGGCAAGGCACTATGGAGGTTTGTTTGCGATCAGCGGGAACACCTCCGATGAGATTGAACGGTATGACCATCGTGCTCACCGGCGCCTCCAGCGGCATCGGCGAGGAAGCGGCCAGACAACTGGCCGCACGCGGCGCCCGGCTGTGCCTGGTGGCGCGCCGGGAACAGGAACTGGAACGGGTGCAGGACGACATCCACCGCCAGGGCGGCCGGGCCTGGATTTACCCCACCGACCTGACCCACGCGGACAGCATCACCACCTGCCTGGACGACATCCTGCATGAACACCCTCGGGTGGACGCCCTGGTCAACAACTCCGCCCACTCCATCCGCCGCCCCATCCTCGAGGCGCTGGACCGCATCCACGACTACGAGCGCACCATGCAGCTCAACTACATCGGCGCCGTGCGCATGACCATGGGATTGCTACCGCGCTTTCTGGAACAGGGCCGCGGCCAGGTGGTGAACGCCTCCACCCTGTCCGCCCAGGTGCCGATTCCGCTGTTCTCCGCCTACCTGGCCAGCAAAGCGGCACTGGACTCCTACTCCCGCTCGCTCAACGCGGAGCTTGGCCACAAAGGCATCCAATCCACCATGGTCTACTTCCCCATGGTGCGCACGCCCATGTCCAGCCGCACGGAAATCTACAAACACATGCGCATGATGAGCGTGGAAGACGCCGCCGGCTGGATCATCAAAGCCCTGCGCGACCGCCCCGCCCGCGTCGGCAAACCCCTGGGCACCCTCGGCAGCCTGGTGCTCGCCGCCGCGCCCGGCCCGGCGGTGAAACTCACCCAGCCGTTCTTCCGCCGCATGGACAAGAACCTGAAGGCCAAACTCAAGAAGAAATAGCGGAGGCTTGTGGGAGCCAGCCCTTGTGGGAGCGGGCCCCGCCCGCGAAAGGGTGGCGCCAGCCACCCGGCAAAGGTTTCTTACCGATAAAGCCGCCGGTCCCGCCCAATGCGCTCCATCGCCTCATCGGTGTCTTTCCTCATCCGCAGTAACTTACGCCCCTGCGCCAGTGCCCGCTCCCGGGCCTGGCCGGTCATTTCATAGGCGTGCTTATAGCTGCCCGGCGGCCGGTGGCACTCGAGGTGCTGCTTGGCGCGCTCGTAGTCGTCGCAGATGGAGGCGTACTTGGCGATCCGGCGCTCCAGGGCGGCGTCCGCCGTGGCGATGGCCGGAGAGAGAATCAGAAAGGCTGAAAGCAGGACTGTCCCTGTTGGTGTTTTCATTTTTCCATCCTTGGAAACACCTTGTACGAAGATTGGTGCGCCAGGAGGGACTTGAACCCCCACACCTTGCGGCATCAGGACCTAAACCTGACGTGTCTACCAATTCCACCACTGGCGCAAGCGGCGGCATTATAGCAGCGGCGGGTCGGGTTGGCGAAGCGTAACCCGACCCGCTGTGCCCAAGCGGTTATTGTTCCAGGCGATCCAGCCGGTTGTTGACCTGGATGCGGTACTGGTCGAACGCCTTGATGGCGGCTTCGATGTCGCTGAGACGCTGGTTGAGCTGTTCCGAGCTGCCGGCGCTGTTACGCAGCTCGGCGATGGCGGCCTTCTGGGCCTGATTTTGCTGCTCAAGCTGCTTGACGGTATCCACCACCACGTCCACCTGGGTTTCCAGCTGGTTGATCTGGGTGCGCCATTGCGAGCTGCTTTCGTTAACGGCTTTGACGGCGCTGTCGATCTGCGTCTTCAGGTCGGCGATCTGGCTCTGGGTGTTCTTGATGCTCTGGTCGTAGCCGCTGACGGTTTTCTTCAGGCCGGCCAGGGCGCTGTCGTTGCTCTTGAGCGTGTCGCGCAGGCTCTGCACCGTCTTCTGGTTTTCCTGAATCCACTCTTTGTTGCGCTTGTTGCTGACGTCCCAGAGTTTGCGGATCTCGTCGTCGTGCTTGTCGATGGCCTTGTTCTGGGTGTCCAGTGTCTGGCGCAGTTTGCCGGCGGACTGGTCAAGGGACTCATCGGTGGCGGCCAGGCGCGCCTGCAGGTTCTCCAGTTGCTCGGAGGACATGCCCATGCGGGTTTCCATCTGGCCCTGCAGCTGAGTGATCTCCCGGTAGAAGTAAGCACACGCTACGGCCAGTGCCACCGCCAGCACCAGGGTGAGGAAAATCCAGCCGCCGTTGCCGCCGCCGCTGCGGGGGGGCGCCTGGCGTGGCGGCGGGGTGCGACCGCCGGCGCCGCGACCGCCATTGCCCCGGTCACCGCCTTTTCCGCCGCCGGGCGGGGTGCCGCCGGCTTTGGGGCGGCGTGGCTCGTCCACGGTCACGTCGTCGATATCACCCAGCTTGACGTCTCGTTCTCGAGTCATGGGGAAATCCTGTCCGATTAGGGAAAACCGCTATCTTACCTGCCCGCCGTCGTCGGCGCACAGTGGTGTGGCTTGGTGTGCGGGGAAACAGAGAAAGTTCCGGGGGGAAGGCGGTTTGCGGGGGATAGTAAAAGGGCTTGTGGGAGCGAAATTTGTGGGAGCGGGCGGGGCCCGCTCCCACAAAAGAACGTCGCTTAGGCGAAGTTCTTGGCCGCGAAGTCCCAGTTGATCAGGTTCCAGATGGATTCCAGATACTTGGGACGGGCATTGCGGTAGTCGATGTAGTAGGCGTGCTCCCACACGTCCACGGTGAACAGCGGCGTCTGGCCGTTGTCGTGGGCGATCGGGGTGTCGGCGTCATCGGTGTTGACGATGTCCACGCCGCCGTCGGAGGTTTTCACCAGCCAGGTCCAGCCAGAGCCGAAGTTGCCGGCGGCCTTGGCATTGAACTCTTCCTTGAACTTGTCGAAAGAGCCGAACTTTTTGCTGATCGCTTCGCCCAGCTCACCGGACGGTTCGCCACCGCCGTTGGGGCTCAGGCTGTTCCAGTAGAAGGTGTGGTTCCAGACCTGCGCGGCCTGGTTGAACAGACCACCCTTGGCGCTCTTGATGATCTCTTCCAGGGATTTGCCTTCGTCGTCGGTCCCTTTGATCAGATCGTTGAGCTTGGTGACGTACGCGTTGTGGTGCTTACCGTGATGATACTCGAGCGTCTCTTTGGAGATGTGCGGTTCAAGAGCGTCTTTCTCGAAAGGAAGCGGCGGAAGTTCAAAAGCCATAGTCAATTCCCCTGACTGTTGTCGAATTGCTATTCGGACGAAAAATTACCGGAGCATCATAACAAGCACCTATTCAGCGGACCACCGCGCCAACACTTAACGGAACGGCTGTGTGCGCTTGCACGGCGCTTGTTGAGAATGATTACTTTTTCGGAAAAGTCCGAGTCCGTTGCACCCCCTCACTTGGGGACGAGCCGGACTATCTCAAGTAGAATACGCCCGATTTTTTACATAAATGAGGATTCCTTAATGTCCGAAAACGACATTGTCATCGTCAACGGTGCGCGCACCGCCATGGGCAGTTTCCAGGGGTCGCTGGCGCCGGTGAGCGCGCCGCAGCTGGGCGGCGCCTGCATTCGCGAAGCGGTGGCCCGCGCCGGCCTGCAAGCCGCCGACGTGGAGGACGTGGTGATGGGCTGCGTGCTGCCCGCCGGCCTCAAACAGGGCCCGGCCCGCCAGGCCATGCGTCTGGCCGGCCTGCCGGACGGCACCGGCGCCACCACCATCAACAAGCTGTGCGGCTCGGGCATGCGCGCCACCATGTTCTGCCACGACATGATCAAGGCCGGCAGCCACGACATCGTGGTCAGCGGCGGCATGGAATCCATGAGCAACGCGCCCTATATCCTCGACAAGGCCCGTGGCGGTTACCGCATGGGCCACGGCCAGGTGGCGGACCACATGTTCCTGGACGGTCTGGAAGACGCGGAGACCGGCCGCCTGATGGGCGCCTTCGCCCAGGACGTGGCGGACCAGCGCGGCATCAGCCGCGAGCAGATGGATGACTTCGCCATCGAATCCCTCAAGCGCGCCCAGGCCGCCATCGACAACGGCTGGTTCACCGACGAGATCGTGCCGGTGACGGTGAAAACCCGCAAAGGCGAAACCGTGGTGGACACCGACGAGCAGCCCGGCAACGCCAACATCGACAAGATCCCCGGCCTCAAGCCGGCGTTCAAGAAGGACGGCACCGTCACCGCCGCCAACGCCAGCTCGATCTCCGACGGCGCCTCGGCGCTGGTGCTGGCCCGCGAGAGCGTGGCGCAACAGCGCGGCCTGCGGCCGCTGGCGCGGATGCTCGGCCACGCCACCAACAGCCGCCACCCCAGCGAGTTCACCGTGGCCCCCATCGGCGCCACCGAAAAGCTGCTCAAGAAAGTGGGCTGGGGCGTGGACGACGTGGATCTGTTCGAGATCAACGAAGCCTTCGCCATGGTGGCGATGATGCCCATGCTCGATTTGGGCATCCCCCACGAAAAGCTCAATATCCACGGCGGCGCCTGCGCCCTGGGCCACCCGATCGGCTCCACCGGCTCGCGCATCATCCTGACGCTGATCCACGCGCTCAGGCGCATCGGCGGCCGGCGCGGCGTGGCCAGCCTGTGCATCGGCGGCGGCGAAGCCACCGCCGTCGCGGTGGAGCTGATCTGAGCGCGGCACAAACAGGGTCTCTGGAATGCCGCCGGCCGGCTTTGCCGGCCTTTCGCGGGCGGGGCCCGCTCCCACAAGGTGTTGGCGCCGGTAATATCCGGTTGCACATCAAGGCGGCCGATCAATACGCAAAGAGCCTCTAGGCGCCTAGAATTGACCGCTCAGTCACATTCTGGGGAGTTCTATGTCCGCCCTGCCCGTCATCACCGCCGTCGGCGGCATCAATGCCGCCGGCCGCACCTCCATGCACCATGGGTTTCACCGCCTGGTGTTCGATGCTCTGGATGACGCCGGCCGACGGCGAACTCTCGATGCCCTGGGCGCGCTCAACGGCGTGCACAGCGAAGCGGCCCTGCTCAACGGCACCCTGATCCGCGCCCTGCCGGAGGCCGCGCGCCTGAACATGGCGGTGAACGGCCACAGCGACGGCCCCCTGACGCTGGAAATGCGCAACCTGGACCTGCCCGATCCGCTGCCCGCCGGCTGGCGCGTGGAGCCCCTCAACCGCCAGCGCAGCCGCGTCACCCTGCCCACCGGCGCCGGCCTGCGCGTGCCCACCGATGTCGCCCGCCGGGTGAGCGCCGCCGGTCAGCTGCCGGACGGTTTCGATCCCGGCGCCCTGTACGCCTCGCGCAACCACCCGCGCGCCCTGCAGATGGCGGTCTACGGCGTCAGCGACGCGTTCGGCATGCTCGGCATTCCCTGGGACAGCCTGCGCGGGCGCCTGGCCCCGGACGAGGTGGCGGTGTACGCCTCCAACGCCATGGCCCAGCTCGACGACAACGGCCTGGGCGGCATGATGCGCGCGCCGGCCCTGGGCCACCGCACCACCTCCAAACAGTGCCCGCTGGGCCTGGGCGAGATGACCGCCGATTTCATCAACGCCTATGTGCTGCGCAGCGCCGGCTCCACCGGCGGCATGCTGGGCGCCTGCGCCACCTTCCTGTACAACCTGGAGCGCGGCGTGCACGCCATCCGCCAGGGCCGCGCGCGGCTGGTGGTGGTGGGCACCAGCGAGGCGCCGCTGGTGCCGGAAGTGATGGAAGGCTACCGCGCCATGGGCGCGCTCGCCGAGGACGAAGCCCTGGCCGCCCTGGACGGCGCCGCCAGCGCCGACCTGCGCCGCGCCTGCCGGCCGTTCGGCGACAACTGCGGCTTCACCATGGCGGAATCCGCCCAGTTCGCGGTGCTGATGGACGACGAACTGGCCCTGGAATTGGGCGCGGACATTCTCGGCGCGGTGCCGGATGTGTTCGTGCACGCCGACGGCGCCAAGAAATCGATTTCGTCGCCGGGCATCGGCAACTACCTGACCCTGGCGCGCAGCGCCCATCTGGTTCGCCAGCTGCTCGGCGAGGACGCCCTGCGCGAACGCAGCTATGTGCACGCCCACGGCACCGGCACCCCGCAGAACCGCATCACCGAATCCCACGTGCTCAACCAGGTGGCCGGCGCCTTCGGCATCCGCGACTGGCCGGTGGCGGCGATCAAGGCCTATGTGGGCCACTCCCTGGGCAGCGCCGGCGGCGACCAGCTGGCGGCGGCGCTGGGCACCTTCGCCGACGGCGTGCTGCCCGGCATCGCCACGGTGGAGCGCTTCGCCGACGACCTGCACGCCGACCGCCTGTCCCTGAAACGCGAACACCGTGAACTGCGCCCGGACGCCGCCCTGCTCAATTCCAAGGGCTTCGGCGGCAACAACGCCACCGCCGTGGTGCTCTCCCCGGACGCCACCACCGACCTGCTGCAGCGCCGCCACGGCGCCACCACCCTGAACGGCTGGCGCGACCGGGTGGACGCCACCCGCGCCGCCGCCGCCGACTATGACCGCCGCGCCCTGGCCGGCCAGGCGCTGCCGGAATACCACTTCAACGACGGCGTGCTGCACGGCGACGACGTGGCGATCAGCGACCGGGAGATTCGGTTGCCCGGTTGGGAGCAACCGCTCACCTTCAAGCACGACAGCGGGTTCGATGATTACCGGTAGGTCGGGTTAAAGGTCTCTGGGATCCTGCCGGGCGCTTCGCGCCCTTTCGCGGGCGGGGCCCGCTCGCACAAGGTGGGTACTGGCGCTGTGGGAGAGGCTCCTGTGGGAGCGGGCCCCGCCCGCGAAAGGCAAGCGCCGCTTGCCGGCAGGAGGCCAGAGACGTATTTTCGGTGTACCCAAAATACCAGCCACAAAAGTGCCGAGAATCCATGCCGTCTTCCCGCAAACGCCCTGTTCTTCTGCTGATTCTGGTGCTGGCTTCCGCCTGGATGCTCACCGGCCTCTACCATGTGTTCAAGCCGCTGCCGGAAGGTGTCGGCGAAGCCTGGCCGACACGGCCGGCGGAGGACGTGGCGGTATTGATCGACGACACCTGGGTGAACCGGGCGGCGGCGGATAACGAAGGCGAACCCCGTCGCCATTTCGATCAGGCGATCTTCGATGAGTTTTTCCGCCTGATCGGCCAGGCCGAAAAGCTGGTGGTGGTGGACATGTTCCTGTTCAACGACATGGCCGGCGCCACCACCGATACGTTGCGGCCGCTCAGCGAACAGCTCACCGACGCCCTGATCGAGCGCCAACAGCAGCGCCCGGACCTGCGCGCGATGGTGATCACCGACCGCTTCAACACCCTCTACGGCGGCGTGCCCGCGCCGCACCTGACGCGCCTGGAGGAGGCCGGCGTGGCGGTGGTGTTCACCGACCTGCCACGGCTGCGTGATTCCAACCCGAGCTGGTCGGCGCTGTGGCGGCTGTGCTGCCGGTGGGCCGGCAACAGCACCGAAGGCGGCTGGCTGCCCAACCCCACCGGCGACGGCGAGGTGACCCTGCGCACCTATCTGACGCTGATCAACTTCAAGGCCAACCACCGCAAAACCCTGGTGGTGGACGAAGGCGACACCTGGACCGGGCTGGTCACCTCCGCCAACGCCCACGACGCCAGCAGCGCCCATTCCAACATCGCCCTGCGCTTCAGCGGCCCGGCGGCGCTCGACCTGCTGCAGTCGGAACGGGCGGTGGCGGCGTTTTCCGGCGCGGACGCCCTGGACGGCTGGCCGCTGGCCCGCGCCGAGGCGGCCACCGGCGATGACGGCGCCACGGTGACGGTGCTCAGCGAAGCGGCGATCCGCGACGCCCTGCTGGAGACCATCAACGGCGCCCGGGCCGGCGAGCGTCTGGACGTGGGGGTGTTCTATCTGTCGCACCGGCCGCTGATCGAGGCGCTGGCCGACGCCCGCGCGCGGGGCGTGGCGGTGCGCCTGCTGCTGGACCCCAACAAGGACGCCTTCGGTCGCAAGAAGAACGGCGTGCCCAACCGGCAGGTGGCCTGGGAGCTGCACGACGCCGGGGTGACGGTGCGCTGGTGCGCCACCCACGGCGAGCAGTGCCACAGCAAGATGCTGCTGCGTTACGCCGACGACAACGATCGGCCGGCGGTGCTGATCGCCGGCTCCGCCAACTTCACCCGGCGCAACCTGGACAACCTCAACCTGGAAACCAACGTCACCCTCACCGCCGCCGCCGATCACCCGGCCATGGCCACCGCCCGCGAGGCCTTCCAGCGCCGCTGGAGCAACCCGGACGGCAAGCTGTTCAGCGAGCCTTATGAGGCCTATGCCGATGACTCCAAGATGCGCTACGCGCTGTACCGATTTATGGAGTTCACTGGCTGGTCTACATTCTAACCAAGCGGCCTTGTGGGAGCGGGCCTTTGTGGGAGCGGGCCTCGCCCGCGAAAGGGAGCGAAGCTCCCGGCGGGATACCAGAGACCTCTGAAAGCAG
>CAZKWA010000059.1:0-8413 GCA_964556345.1 uncultured Alcanivorax sp. | reverse complement strand
CCGGCTTTGCCGGCCTTTCGCGGGCGGGGCCCGCTCCTACAAGTCAAGCGGCTCGCCTGCCTTCGTCGCTCATCATCCGGCGGATGTGCAGGTCCAGTTGGCGGTATTCCGGGTGTTCGAGCATGGCTTCCCGGTCGCCATCCAGCGCCGCCTTGAAACCGGGGCGGATGGTCTCGCGCAGCCGGCCCGGGTGGCTGGACAGAAAGAACACCACGTCGCCCAGGTAGAGCGCTTCCTCGATATCGTGGGACACCAGCAGCACGGTGGTGCGCTCCTTGCGCACGATCTCCAGCAGCAGCGACTGCATCTGCCAGCGGGTCTCCGGATCCAGCGCCCCGAACGGCTCGTCCATCAGCAGCAGCGCCGGGTGGTTAGCCAGGGTACGAGCAATCGCCACCCGCTGGCGCATGCCCCCGGACAGTTCGTGGGGATAGGCGTCGGCCACATCGCCGAGGCGCACCGCGTCGATGAAATACTCCACCGCCCCTTCCCGCAAACTGCCGCTGTCGCCGGTGATGCGCAGCCCGTAGGCCACGTTCTGGCGCACCGTCAGCCAGGGAAAGGAGGTGTAGCTCTGGAACACCATGCCCCGGTCGCGGCCGGGGCCGGTGATCGCCTGGCCGTTGAGGGCCAGCGCGCCGGTGGTGGGCTCTTCCAGGCCCGCCACCATGCGCAGCAGGGTGGACTTGCCGCAGCCGGAGGGGCCCAACAGCACCCCCACCTGGCCCGGAGCGAGCCGCAGGGAGACATCCTCCAGGGCGGTGCGCGCCTGGCGCGTCCCGGCCCGAAAGGTTTTGCCCACGCGGCTCAAGGTCAGCCCGTTTGCGTTCGGCGCCATATCCGTTCTCCACATCAAAGGGCGAGGTTATTCCGCCAGCACGGCTTCCAGCGGCGCGGTGTTCACGCCGGCGTCGATGGGATGGCGCTCGTCCACCAGGCCGAACTTGAGCCACCAGTCGGTGGTGGTTTCCCAGTGCCGCGCCATCTGGCCGTTTTGCGGGCCCAGGGGCAGCTCGCCGGGAATCACGCCCATGAATTTGCCGGCCTGCTCGGCGTCGAACACCCAGATGCCGCCTTTAAGAATCCCGCCGTCCTTGCCGATCACTTTTTCCACGTCGGCGACCGGAAAGTTCAAACCCTTGGCGATGATCCTGTTGCCCTCCTCCGGGTTCTCTTTCCAGAACGCCACCGCCTTGAAGTAGGCCTCCAGGGTCTTGGCGGCCAGCTCCGGCTTGTCGAGGAAGGCGTCGCTCATGTACAGGCCGTCGCCGAGCAGCGCGGTTTCGATCCAATCACCCTCCGCGGAAGAGGCGGCGACCTTGGCGCCCGGAAGGGCATCCAACGCTTGCGAGCCGAACGGTTCCCAGAATTCAGCGGCCTTGACGTTGCCGCCCACCAGCGCGCCCACGGCGTCGTCCATGATCAGGTTGGTGAACCGCACGTCCTGGATGCTGACGCCGTTCTGCTCCAGCCAGATGCCCATGAAGATCTGCGTGAGGCCGCCTTCCAGCACCGCCACGGACTCGCCTTTCAGGTCCTCGGCGCTGTCCACGCCCGGCGCCAGCACGATCTTGTCGGTGCCGTAGGAGGGGTTGGTGTAGGTGACCAGCTTCACCGGCACCTCCTTGTCGGCGGCAATGGGGCCGTACTCGGCGGTGCTCGAGGTCACGTCCAGGGCCCCGGCGGACATCAGCGAGAAGCTCTCGTAGGGGTCCTCGATAATGGTGATTTCCAGATCCAGGTCCGGCACCAGGTTTTTCTCCTGGGCGATGAACCAGAAGCCGTATCCGGGCCAGGAGAACAACGAGACCCGCACGGTGTCGGCGGCGTGGGCGGTCGCGGCGGCGAGGCTCAGGCCCGCCGCCAGCATCAGGGTTTTGACGATACGCATGGTAGAGACTCCTCGGGGAATGAACGTCACTGGTGGCCGCCGCGCAGATAAGGGAACCACCAGCGGTGCAGAACACGGAACAGAGCGTCCAGGGCCAGCCCCAGCAGCCCGATGGTGACGATGCCAGCCATGATGTCGTCGACGTGCACGAAGCGCTTGGCGCGCATCATCATGGCGCCGATGCCGTCGGTGGCGGCGACGATCTCGGCGATCACCAGGTAGGTCCAGCTCACCGCCAGCATCTGCCGGCAGGTGTCCAGGTAGCCGGGCAGCGAGTGGCGGAACACCACCGTCCACAGCACCGCGCGGCGGCCGCCGCCAAGCGTTTTGGCGGTCTCGATGAACGCCGCCGGCACCTGCCGGGTGACGTCGGCAAGCATGATGGAAAGAAAGAACACCACGCCGATCAGCAGCAGCGCGATCTTCTGGCTGTCACCGGTGCCCAGCCACATCAGCAGCAAGGGAATAAAGGCCGGCGCCGGCAGATAGCGGCAGGCGCCCAGAAACGGATTAAGCACGCCATCGACGCGGGCGAAGGCGCCCATCAGCAGCCCCAGCGGCAGCGCCACCGACACCGCCAGGCCGAAACTGATCAGAATGCGGCGCAGGCTGGCCAGCACGTCGCCCAGGAACGCCTTCTCGACGAACAACTCCCGCAGGGACGCCAGCACCTGCAGCGGCCCCGGAAACAGCCGGTCCGGCGCCAGGCCGGCGTTGGCGGCCAGGTACCAGCCGGCGAAAAACACCAGCCAGCCGGCGCTGCCCAGCAGCAGCCGTTGCCGCCAGTTGAGGGTCTGGCCGAAGTCCAGCCAGCGGCGGCGCGGCCGCCTGGCGGCCGGCGGTCCGGCGGCCGCGCGGGAACGGGCGGCGCCGTCGGCCAGGCGGTCCTGCAGGGAAACGGTCATGGGCGGCTCCTTTTCACTGGAAAACCGGTTCAAAACGCGGTTAGAAAACTGAGGCCGTATACCGGCACTGCCCGGCCCTCGCGCATGGCCTGTGGTGCCGGCACCTGGCCATAGGTTTCGGCATGAATACCGGCCAGACGGTGGCGGTGGTAGCTGCGCAGCTGGTCGCGCAACGCCAGGGTGCGCTGGTGGTCGTCGCCGTACAGTTCACGGTGCAGCGCCGGCAACTTGTACCAGGGCAAGGTGGGCTTCACGTGGTGGGCGTTGTGGTAACAGAAATTCAGCACCAGCAGATTGAGCGCCGGCCAGCGGCGCGACACCGGGTTGCTGTAGGTGTTCGCGTCCTCGTAGGCCCGGTCGCCCTTGTGCGGCAGGGGGGCTTCCGGGTTGTTGAGGGTGGCGATGATCTGGTAGCTGTGCTGGAAGGCGTCGAAGAAGCGCAGCACGGTGAGCATCAGGGTGTAGGCCAGCGCGTACAGCAGCACCGCCTTGAGGCTCCATATCGCCAGCAGCGCCAGCGCGCCGAAACGCACCGCCAGCACCAGCGCCGCCCGGGGTCGCTGCGTCTGGTCCGCGTAGCCGATGAACGGCGCCAGCATCAGAACCGCGTGCATCATGTAATCCACCGCCGGCACATAGGCCCATTCCAGCGCGAACACCAGCTTCTCGGCGCGCGGGTGCGCCTTGAGCCAGGCCCGGTAGTCGAACGCGATGGTGTCGGCGTTATCCACGTGATGGCGCAGGTGCTTGTAACGCAGATCTTCATAGGTGCCATAGCAACCACCGGTGAGCCAGTTGAGTGCCCGTCCCAGACGGGTGTTGTGTTCGGCCTTCTTGAACAGGGCGTTGTGGGCGCAGTCGTGCACCAGATAGGCGGCGATCACCATGCCGTGACCGCAGGCCAGAACCCCCAGGGCGGGCAGCAGCCAGCCCGGCCGGGCCATCAGCAGCCAGCCCCCCACATAACCAAGCAGGATGTAGGCCAGCACCAGCAGAGTCGGCATCAAGGCGTCCGGATGGCGCAGGGTCTCTCGTAGTGATTTCATCACCGGCTCCTCTCCTGTTCGGCTCAGGCCACCTGGCCGCGGCCCGCGAGGCCGGCCCGCCAGCGGTGGAAATGACGTTGTTGGCAATCGCCGATCCAGCGGTTGAGGTCCCACAGATCGGCCACCGGGGCATTGGTGAACGGCAGGGTGTGCAGGTAGCCGTCGGGCCCGAACTCCGGCGTCAGAGTGGTTCGCGGCAGGCCGCGCCGGCGCTGGGCCCGCCAGACCGCTTCCCAGCAACGCTGGTGGGCGGCCAGCGCCGGGGCGTACTCCGGCGCGCCGGGGTGCGGCACCTGGGGCCCCTGGTCATAGCCGACGCGGGCGTGGATGTGCAGGGCCTGCTCGGCGACCCGCTCGATGCAGTCCCACTCGCTGTCCGGCAGGCGCTCGCAGACCGCCGCCCAGTGGCTGAAGTCGCAGGTCACCGGCAGCTCCGGAATCCGGTCCAGCACCGCCACGGTGGTCCAGGGGGTGAAGAAACTGCGGCCCCGGTGGGTTTCAAAGCTGGCGGTGACGCCCACCCGCGCGGCGATCTCGTGGGCGCGGGCGAAAAACCGCACGCTGTCCTCCAGGGGCCAGGCGTCGCAGCCGCCCATCACATTGGCGAACTGGGCGCCCAGGGCGCGGCCCTCGCGCAGTTGGGTCTCGAAGTCTTCCAGGTGCTCGTCGACGCTGGCCTGGCGGCGCGGCACATAGCCGCCGGCGGTGCGGATCTCCTGAATCCAGCGCAGGCCATGGCCGTGCAGCGCCCCGGCCAGCGCGTCGCGGGCCGCGCCGGCCTCCGGCAGCGGCGCTTCCAAACCGTCGAAGCCGGCGGCCACCGCCAGCGCGGCGGCCTGCTCCGGGGTGCCCGGGTGGCCCCACAGGGTCTTGAATCGCAATAGCTGCATGGTGCGCCTCGTGCTTCCGGTGGAGGGTTAACGGCTCGTTAACCGCTCACGGAGCAACGGCCATGCCAATCGGCCAAAAGCCTATAAATACATGTAATTCTACATGTTTATAGACAAAGGGATGCCCTGGCGGCCGAGCATCGCGCCCCATTTCGGGGAGGGCGCACCAAAAAGGCGCGTTATTCAGGGGGCTCGATGTCGAAGGCGCCACAGGCGCCCGGCCACGGCGCCGTTAATCAGCCAGGCCAGCGCCACCAGCGCACCGGCGGCGGGCCAGCGCAGCGCCTCGGCCAGCAGCGGGGTGTTCGGCAGGGTAAGCAGGAACAGCACGGTTTCCAGCACCGCCAGCAACAGCGGTGCCGCCAGGTCGGCGGGCCAGTGCAACTGAATGCCGCCGGCGGTCAGCAGGGCACGGCCGCCGCTCAAAGCCAGCCAGATCATAATAATACCGCCCACCAGGACTGCCGCCACGGCGCCTCCTTGAAAGTAGTCATGCGTCGGACGTGAATGATGGGGCGCCAGGCGGCGCGCTGCAAGCGGCGGGGGCTCGCCCGGAACCGCGCCGGAGGAGGCTTCTTAAAATAGTGCTAAAGATTTCCCGGTACGGCGGCGAACTGGCGCATACTCACAGGCCCTTGGATCGTTACCGCATGGAGGTAGTAATGAACAGTGATCAGTTGAAAGGCAATTGGAAACAACTCATGGGCAATGCCAAGCAGCAGTGGGGCAAGCTCACCGACGACGACCTGCAACAGATCGAAGGCCGGAAGGACAAGCTGGTCGGCAAGATCCAGGAGCGCTACGGCTCCAGCCGTGAGGAAGCGGAGAAACAAGCCGACGACTGGCTCGGCAAGCAAGGCTGAGCCGATCAGTCTGGCTGAATGGAGCGGGCCGGCGTTTTCGCCGGCCCGTTTTCGTTACGGCCACCGTGATTATAAAAGGGCGTACAGCTCCCGCCACGGCATGGGTTTGCCGAACAGATACCCCTGCCCTTCCCGGCAGCCCAGACCACGCAGCACTTCCGCCTGTTTTTCGCATTCAATGCCTTCCGCGGTGATCGCGAACCCGAAGGTGTCCGCCAGCTGAATCATGGCCTGCACCACGGCGTGGTCCTCGCCGGATTCATGGATGGCGTCGACGAAGCTCTTGTCCACCTTGAGCCGGGTGATGGGGAATTCCTTGAGCATGCTCAGCGAGGCGTAGCCGGTGCCGAAGTCGTCGAAGGCGAGTTGGCAACCCAGAGCCCGCAGATCATTGAGGGTGTTCTTGAGCCGTCTGTCGCTGTTGATGATCACCCGCTCGGTGATCTCGATCTCCAGCCATTTTCCGGGCAACCCGCTTTCCCCCAGGATGTCCGCCACCATGCCCGCCAGCCCGCCGAGCTTGAATTGGGCGGAGAACAGGTTCACCGCCATGCACAGCGGCCGGCCCTGACGGTACAGTTGCGCGCCCTTGGCGCAGGCCTGGCGTATCACCCAGTCGCCGAGGATGCGCGCCATCGGGCTGCCCTTGAGCAGCGGCAGGAACTCCCCCGGCGCCAGCAGGCCGCGCTGCGGATGGTGCCAGCGCAGTAAGGCCTCGGCGCCGACGATCCGGCCGTCGCCGAGCCGCACCTGGGGCTGGTAAAACAGCTCGAACTGCTCGTCGAGCACCGCGGTGCGCAGCTCCGCGCTCATATCCTGGCGTGCCCGCAACGCCTCGCGCAGCGCCGGCTGATAGACGCGGCTGGCACCGTAGCCGGCGGCCTTGGCGTCGGCCAGCGCCAGGTGGGCATCGCTGAGCAAGCCGCGGGCGCACCCCTCCGGGGCCGCCAGGGCAATGCCCACATGGCCGCTGATGGCCACCGGCCGGTCCTTGATCATGAAGGTTTCCAGCAAGGCGCCGTGCACCGTCTCGGCCAGTTCGGTCAGGGGCCGGGCATGATCCTGGTCGGGCAGCATGACGACGAATTCCTCGCCGGTGGTGCGTGCCAGCAGCGCCCCGCTCGGCAGCAGCCGGGTGAGCCGGCCGGCGGTCAGTTGCAGCAGCCGGTTGCCCGCTTCCTGGCCGAGGGTGTCGCTGACCTCCTGGAAGCCGTCCAGCTCCAGCAGCAGGCAACCGGCCGGCCGCCCCTGGTCCAGCACGGCCTGGGTCTGTTCGGTGAGCAGCTTCTGGTTGGCGAGGCCGGTGAGCGCGTCGTAATGCGCTTCATAGAACAGTTTGACCTGCTCCTCCTGCTGCTCGGACACGTCGCGGAACACCCCCAGCAGCCGCGCCGGCCGGTTGTCGTCGCCGAACACCAGCTGCGCCGAGCAGCGCACCAGAGCGAGCCGCCCCAGATCCCGGCGGTAGGCGCGGAACGTGACCTCGAAATGGCCGCTGACCGCCGCCGCCAAGGCGCCACGCAGCACCTGGCGCACGCCTTCACGGTCCTCGGGATGCACGAACTCCCAGAACGGCCGGACGCTGGCGGGCCCGTCCTCGGGAATGCCCACCATGCGGCTGATGTTTTGCGACGCCCAGAAGGTGTTCTGGCGCAGGTCGTGGTCCCAGATGCCCAGGTCATCGGAATCCAGCGCCGCCTGCAGGCGCTCCTCGACCACCGCGGCCGAGCAATTGGTCTGCCCCACGACTTTCTTCTTCGCGATCGCGGCGTCCCCGCGCGAATCCGTCATGCGATCCCCAGACAGCGTTAAGTCCCGTGTTCCGGCGGGCGTTTCCCCTGGCGCCCTGTTCCATGCTGTCCCTGCATTCCCCGTGTATGCACTGGGTTTTATACCATCAAGAACCGGTGAATGGGGGCAAATATAAGAAACGGGCCGGTTTAGTGGTGAACATTTCACCACTTCGCGGGAAAAGTCGCCGTTACGGACCGTTATCGGCGTCTTGAGGCGATTCTTGAGAACCGACCCGCGCGACACAAAAAAAGGGCGGCCCCGAAGGACCGCCCTTTTTTAAGCCACGGCGACCGAAGCCGCCGTGTTCACACCGGGAACCGGATCAGAACTGGTTCATGGTGTTGTCTTTACCGCCTGCTTTCAGAGCGGCTTCACCGGAGAAGTACTCTTTGTGGTCATCACCGATGTTGGAACCGGCCATGTCCTGGTGCTTCACGGTGGCGATGCCACGGCGGATTTCCTCACGCTGAACGCCTTTGGCGTAGGCCAGCATGCCTTCCTCACCGAAGTAGCCTTCCACCAGCTGATCGGTGGACAGCGCCGCGGTGTGGTAGGTCGGCAGCGTGATCAGGTGGTGGAACACACCGGCTTCACGGGATGCCTTGGCCTGGAACTCCTTGGCCCACTGATCGGCCACATCGGCCAGCTCGGTGGAGTCGTACTTCTCGTTCATCAGGTCGGCGCGATCGTAATCGCCCAGGTCCTTGCCTTCTTCCTTCCAGGCATCGAACACCTGCTGACGGAAGTTCAGGGTCCAGTTGAACGACGGGCTGTTGTTGTAAACCAGCTTGGCGTTCGGCTCCTGCTCGCGGATACGGTCGACCATGTGCTTGATGTGAGCCACGTTCGGGGTCGGGGTCTCGATCCACAGCAGGTCGGCGCCGTTGCGCAGGCTGGTGACACAGTCCAGTACCACGCGGTCGATGTTGGTGTCGCGGCGGAACTGGAACAGACCGGAGGCCAGACGGGTGGGCTTGAGCAGCTTGCCGTCGGACTTGATCACGATGTCGCCGTTGTTGATCTG
>CAZKWA010000058.1:0-21208 GCA_964556345.1 uncultured Alcanivorax sp. | reverse complement strand
GTCCCGCGTCGCCGCCTTCGAGGATCTGGGTATGGAGGCCATTTACGAGTTCGAAGTGGAAGACATGCCGGTGACCGTGGCGGTGGATTCCAACGGCGAGTCCGTGCACAAGACCGGCCCGGTGATCTGGAAAGAGAAGATCGCCGCCAAATCCGCCTGAAAGCGGAACTTGTGGCGCTGCTCTGGCTCGGACTCTTGAAGCCTTGATTGTGGGAGCGGGCCCAGCCCGCGAAAGGGAGCGGAGCTCCCGGCCGGATTCCAGAGACCTTGTTAGAGCCCCGCTTTTAAACCTCTCTGGCATCCTGCCGGCCGGCTTCGCCGGCCTTTCGCTTGCAAGGCAAGCTCCTACAAGTGCTCGCTCCCAAGGGCTTCGACAAAACGAATTAATCGTTGTTTTTTTATGATGCGTTCCAACCTCACGATTCTTTTGCTCGGCCTGGTGGCTATGGCGCTGACGGGTTGTGCCTCGCTGCGCGATTCCACCGCCGGCCTGCTGGGGCGGACGCAGGCGCCGGACACGGTGGCCGGGCTGAGTTACGGCGCCGTCGACGCGTTGGGCGCGCTGGACGGCGCCTGCCGGCAACTCGCCGAGGCCCACCGGGCGGGGCGTTATGTGGACGAGCGGCAACTGCGGGAGGCGTGGCTGCCCGCCTGCCGCGAGCGGATCGAAGCCGTGCGGCAGTCGCGGCGCCTGGACCGGCTGGTGGATCAGGCCTACCAGGAACAGCAGGCTTACGAAGCGGAACAGGCCCGGCAACGGGCCGAGCGCGAACGGATCCGTCGCGACATGGAGGCGGCGCGCCGGGAGGCGGAGAAGCGTAGCGAGGACGCCGACAACGACGCCCGGGCACGGCTTGGCGAGCGCCTCGCCGAGGCGCATATCCTCAGCATTCTCGAAGACGTGCCCGATCAGCCGCTGGCGTTCGCCGTGGGGCAGTCGTCGGAGCGCACCATGAAGAACTTCCTGGCCTGCCTGGAAGTGGGCTACCCCAACCAGGGCTACGAGGTGGACCGGGACAAGACCAGCCTGACGGTGACCGCCCGCCAGGCGGACATGCTGCGCGGCGACGTGGATATCCGCGCCCGCTTCGTGGACGTCTGGGACACCTGGATGCTGGAATCACTGAGCGTGGCGGAGATCACCGCCCGCACCCCCCAGGACCGCTTCATGCTGGCCCAGAATCTTCTCGCCGGCCATTGCTACGGCATCGATGACCTCATGCGGCGTGACACCCCCGCCACTTCCGACCGTTCCTGACGGCGTTTCCCTCCAAAAAGCCCGATCCCGGCGCTCCTTGGAAGATTCGCCGTCACGGGCGGCTACGAAGCAAGGTTTGTGGGAGCGGGCCCTGCCCGCGAAAGGGAGCGAAGCTCCCGGCAGGATCCCAGAGGCCTATTTGACGGCGGCACAAACCGGGGTCTCTGGAATCCTGCCGGCCGGCTTTGCCGGCCTTTCGCTTGCAAGGCAAGCTCCCACAAATTCCAGCCTTTGTAGAAAGATCCGGCGCCAGCGATAACCCGGAGCACCGGAATCTCACCCCGGAAGGGCCTAACACAGACCCGCGTCCTCGGCTGGAGAGAGCGCGCCCACGAAGCCGAAGCATTGTTAATCGTCGTTGAGGAAGGCGGCGATCTCCTGGTAGGTCTCGGCGCAGGCGTCCGGCGCCAGAGCCTCCAGATTCAGATAGGCGTGGATCATGTCGTCGAAGTGCCGGTGACGGCAGGGCACGCCGGTGTCGTTCAGGCGCCGCACATAGGCCAGCGCCTCGTCGCGCAACGGGCAGTACTCGGCGCTGATCATCAGGGTTTCGGGCAGCCGGTTGCTCACCGGCATGAACAGCGGCGAGGCACCGCGGCGATCCTCCCGGTGCTGGAAATAGTGCTGGAAATACCAGGCGATGCGATCCGCTTCCAGCAGGTAGCCCTGGCCGTTCTCGGTGATCGACGGCTGCGTCAGGGTGTAATCCAGGCTGGGGTAGATCAGCACCTGTTTTTCCACCGGCAGCAGCGCGTCGTTCTGCGCCAGGGCACTGATGGTGGCGGCGAAGGTGCCGCCGCCGGAGTCGCCGGCCAGTGCCAGGCGCCGCTGGTGGCGCCGCCCTTCGGCGTCGAGCACCGGCCAGATGTGGCGCGCCACGCTGTGGCAGTCTTCCAGGCCGAACGGATAGGGGTATTCCGGCGCCAGCCGGTATTCCACCGACACCACCAGCCAGCCGCTGGCGTCGGCGAGCCGCCGGCAGATCGGGTCGTACACCGCCACGCTGCCGGCCAGGTGGCCGCCACCGTGGAAGAACAGGCACACCGGGGTGTCCCGTTCCGGGGCCGGGTCATAGAGCCGCACCGGCACCGGGGTTTCACCGCACGCCACTTCCGCGTCGCCGACCCAGGGCAGCGACGGCCCCGGGCTGACCAGGTTGCTGGTCATCGCCGCCATGCTGTCGCGCACGGTGGCCGGGGTGGCTTCCACGCCGGCGGCTTTCTGGTCCGCCACCAGCTCGTTAAGACGGTTCAGCCAGTCCTGCAATGACGCTTTCAGCATTGAAACAGCACCAGGGCGTCTCCCGCGCAGATCATCCGGCCGTCCTCGCCGGTGCACAGGGTGTCCAGGTTCACCAGCGCCTTGTCGCCGCGCAGGTGGGTGATGGTGACGGTGGCGGTCAGGGTTTCGTCCACCCGGGCGTCGTCCTCGAAGCGCATATGCTGCTTGAGGTAGTTGGTGCCGTGGCCGGGCAATTCCTCGCCCAGCAGGTAAGAGAACAGGCCGGCGATCAGCGGTTCGGGGACATGCTCCGGCTCGTCGTCGAGCCCGGCGATACGGCACCACTCACGCACGTCCTCGGCGCTGAAGCGCCGTTCCACGGTGGCCTGTTCTTCCAGCCGCAGGGCGGTGAAGCGGGGCAGGGACTGACTCATGGCGCCATCTCCTCGTTGAGTTTGAGACGGCAGGTGCCCTGCAGGCAGCGGCTGTCGTCTTCCTTGAGCACTTCGGTGGTGAGGTGGACGATGCCGTCCACCGGGCGACCCTTGGTTTCCAGCACCACGGTGAGCGGTTCGTCGGCGTAGGCCGGCGCCGGGAATTTCAGGTCCTGAACTTCCAGCCGGGCGTCGGGGAAGAATTCATGGACCAGCCCGCGCACCGCGCTGAACAGCAACATGCCGTGGGACACGGTGGCGCCGAAGCGGGTGCCCGAAGCGTAGTCCGGGTCCACGTGGATCGGGTTATGGTCGCCGCTGAGGCGGGCGAAGCGATCGAAATCCGCCTGGCTGAAGGACAGATCCCGTTCCATGCGGGCGGTGTTATTGTTTTGCATGATCACGCAACTCCTGTTTGGTGACTTTACCCAGGGCGTTGCGGGGCAGGGCATCGACCCGCTCGAACGCCTTGGGCACTTTATAACCGGCGAGCCGCTCGCGGCAAAACGCGCGCAGCCCGTCCGGGTCCGGGGCGTCCTGATCCGCGTGGACGCCGTAATAGGCCTTGCCGACTTCGCCCCAGCGGTCGTCGGGCATGCCCACCACCGCCACTTCGGCGATGGCCGGGTGTTGTTCCAGTACTTTCTCCACCTCCGCCGGGTAGACGTTTTCACCGCCGGAGATGTACATGTCCTTCCAGCGGTCGACAATGAAATACTGACCGTCCTCATCGCAGCGGGCCACATCGCCGCTGTGCAGCCAGCCGTCGGCGCGGATCGCTTCGGCGGTGGCGTCCGGGCGGTTCCAGTAGCCCGGGGTGACATTGGGCCCGCGAATCAGCAGCTCACCGGCTTCGCCGGGCGGCACGTCCCGACCGTCATGGTCGACGATGCGCACCTCGGTGAGCAATTGCGGCCGGCCCACCGAGCCGATCTTGTCGATCACTTTGTCCTCGTCCAGCAGGAACACCGTGGGGCCGGTTTCCGTCATGCCCATGCCGGTGCGCACGCGGATGCCCGCGTCCACATAGCGCTGCGCCACCGGCAATGACAGCGGCGCGCCGCCGCAGCCCCAGGAGCGCACGCCCTTGAGACGCTCGCCGCTGAAGCCCGGATGATCCAGCAGTGCCTGGTAGACCGCCGGCACCCCGAAAAAGATGGTCGCTCTTTTTTCCAACACTTGCAGTGCCTGATCCGGATCAAAGGCGCGCGCCACCAGAACGCTGCCGCCGACCATGAACACCGCCGACGAATACAGATTGATGCCGGCGGTGTGGAACAGCGGCAATACGTTGAGCAGCACATCGTCGCCGTTCAGATTCACCGCCAGCCCGATATTCAGGTAATTGGCCAGCATCATGCGGAAGGTCTGGATCACCCCTTTGGGCCGGCCGGTGGTGCCGGAAGTGTAGAGCAGGTACCAGGGGGTGTCCGGGTCCTTGTCCGGGTGCGGGGTGAGATCCGGCCGGGTGTCGGCCAGATCCCGTTGGTAGTCGCGCTGGCCGTCCGCGGCGTCGTCCAGGGCCACCAGGGTGAGGGGGCCGCAGCGCTGCTGGAGCTCGACGGCGGCATCGGCGAACTCGGCGCCGAAAATCAGCGCGCCGGGATCACAGTCCTCCATCAGGGTTTCCAGCTCCGGCACCGCCAGACGCCAGTTCAGCGGCACCAGGATCAGGCCGGCCTTGGCGCAGCCGAACAGCATGGCGAAAAACTCGGCGCGGCTGTGGCCCAGATACGCGAGCCGGTCGCCTTCCTTCAGGCCCCAGTGCTCGCGGGCGGCGGCCGCCAGCCGCGCCGCGCGCTCGTTGAACTGGGCGTAGTTGTAGCGCTCACCGCTTTCCAGGTCCTCCAGCGCCGGCCGCTCCGGCGTTACCCGGGCCCGGTGGGCGAGCAAGTCGAACATGTCCATTTTTCCTCCCGAACTTGTAGGAGCGGGCTCCGCCCGCGAAAGGCAAGCTCGCTTGCCGGCGGGATCCCAGAGACCTGATTCAGGTACCACCAACAAGGTCTCTGGCATCCTGCCGGGTGAGCAAGCTCACCCTTTCGCTTGCGAGGCAAGCTCCTACAATCAGTTATTGATTTCCGACCAACTGAACTTGGTGATGCGGTTGCTGATCAGCGAGAACACATAGACATCGCCGTCGCCGACCGCCACCTGTTCGGCGTCGAACAGGCCGCCGGGGCGGGTGCCCAGCGCCGGGTCCAGCCAGTGCCCCTGGTAGGCCGGGTCGATGATGCCGGCGCCGTTGGGGCTGTACTGATCCGGGTTGGCCCAGGCGCGCGCCACCATGTTGAAGCCGTCGGCCACCACCAGGGCGTCCTGCTGGGCGTCGTAGGCGAGGCCGGCGGGCAGGAACAGGCGGTCCGGGTCGAGGCCGTCCGGGTGGTCGTAGGTGCCGCCGCCCAGGCCGAGCTGACCGATCAGCGCGCCATTGGCCGGGTTCAACGCCTGGATGCGCTGGTTACGGCGGTCGGTGACGTAGACGCGGTTGTCCAGGGCCAGCACGCTGCCGATCTGGTCAAAGGTGCCGGCATCGCCCTGTTCGAAGAAGTCCGGGCCCAGGCTCCAGCCGTCGCCCAGGTCGTTGCCCTTGTCGCTGTCCGGGCCGCCGGCGTACCAGTTGCCGTTGAGCGTGCTGCTGCCGCTGTCGTAGTCAAACCGCCACACATAGTTGTCGAAGCTGGTGATGTAGATGGCGTGCTGGTCGGCGCTGCCGTCGTTGATCGCGCTCACCGCCACCGGGTAGTTGGTGTTGCTGGTGCTCAGGCCGATCTCCGGTACCGCCAGGCCGCCGGTGCGGTAGCTCAGGTTGAACAGCTCTTCCAGATTCCCGTTGGCGTCGTAGATGCGCAGGCTGGCGTCGCCGGTGTAGGGCCAGGGCAGGGTGGCGTCGGCGGCCACCAGGACGGCCACCGCTTCGCCGATATTGGGGTCGGCAAAGGTGGCGATGCCGGTCACGCCGTAGCTGATGTTGGTGCCCGGGAAGCGGCCCTGGAAGGTGCCGTTGCTGTCGTAGATGTTAATGCGGGTGTTGGGCGTGTCGCTGACCAGCAGCTGGTCCTTGCTGCCCAGCCAGGCCATGCCGCTGGCCGAGTGCAGTTGCCCGGACAGGGTGCGCGGGTGGCCCCAGTATTCGTTCTCGGCGACGGTGCCGACGCCGGCGGACACCGAGCAGCGCAGCAGGGTGGTGCCGCTGGAATTGGTCCAGCATTTTTTGATGCGGTTGTTGCCGGAATCGCTGACCAGATGCACCCGGGCGTTGGAATAGTAGTAGCCCCAGGCGTAAATGTTTTCGCGGTAGAAGGCGCCGTTGGCGTCGATCATCGGCACCAGATCGTTGGGCAGCTGGAAGGCTTCGTCTTCGGTGCCGGCGCTGCTGGGCGTGCGCATTTCCACCTGGTGGATGCCCAGGCGGCCGTAGACCCAGTTGGCCTGGGCGTCGGCGCTCTGGCTGCTGCGGTAGCGAATCGGGTTGCTGTCGCTGGTACTGGCCAGGTTCTCGAACTGAATAATGCGGCCGTTATAGGTGTCGGCCACGTAGAGGTTGCCGTCCAGGTCGGTGCGCACGCCGCGCGGACGCTTGAGGTGATCCACGTCGCCATTGTCGTCGCGGAAGCGCCCGAGCATGTCGTCCAGGGTCAGCTGACCGGTGCTGGTGTTAACGCGGAAAATCTTGATGCGGTTGTTGCCGTTGTCGGCCACATACAGATAGGTGGCGCCGTTATCCGGGGACTGGTAATAGGTCATGCCCTGGGGAATGCGGTAGCCGTCGCGCTTGGCCGGCTCGCCGGCGTAGTCGTCGTAATTCGTGGAGTCGCTGCCGTAGTTCTTGTCGACACCGCGAATAATCGGCCCGGCCCCTACATAGTCGCCGCTGCCGTCCTGGTGGCCCAGGGTCTGGATCAGGCTGACCTGATAGCCGTTATCCGGGTCGATGCTGAAGGCTTTGACGCGGTGGTTGAACTCATCGGAAACGTAAATAAAACCCTGCGGCGTGATGGTCATGTTGCGCGGCAGGTAGATGTCCTCGCCGCCGCCGTGGCCGGGCTGGCCGAAGGAGGTGACGTACTCGAAATCACCGGCGCCGCCGCTGACGGTGCGGAAAAAGTGAATCTGGTGGCGGCCCACGTCGTTGACGTAGAGCCCGGCCAGCCGGTCGTCGTCCGCTTCGCTGGCGGACAGGAAGGCGATGCCCAGCGGCGCGCGGATATCGGGCACCGAGCTCGCCGGGCTGTCCGACGCCAGCGTCTGGTCGTTGTCGTCCAGCCGGCCGACCAGGGCGCCGTTCAGGTTGAGCACCTTGATTTCATGGTTGCCCATGTCGGCTACGTAGACGCGCGTGCCGGCGGCGCCCTGGGACAGGCTGTCGCGGTCGTAGGTGACGGTGGTGGGGGTGTTGAACTGGTAGCGCTGCTGCACCGGTTCACCGGTCAGTTGCGAGGAGCGATCCTCGTCGGCGAACGTCTGGAACGCCGAGGCGAGGGGCGATATCGCGCCCAGCAGCAGGGTGCCGGCGAGGACCGCCAGCGGTGTTGGCTTTATTGTTTTCATGGTTTCTCTCCCGTTGGTTTTTATTGTTTCGTGTCGCGTTCTCTATTTGTTCAGGAAGTCGGCCATGCCCTGGTCGGCTTCGTCGCTGACGATCTGTTCGAGAAAGTGCCGGTATTCCGCGTCCAGGCCGGCGGCCACGGTGGCCGGGTCGGGGCGGGTGAGCGCCAGGGTGTGGTTGACGCTGCCCGGTTTGGCCGAGCGCAGGGTGTCGGCGACGGCGCGGGCGCGCTCGGCCACCTGACCCTCTTCGCTCAGGTACTGAACCAGGCCTATTTGGAAGGCTTCTTCGGCGTCGACGCGGCGGTTGGTCAGCTGAATATCCAGGGCCCGGGCACGGCCGATGCGCTCGGGCATCAGGGCGGTCCAGCCGCCGTCCGGGCTGTAGCCCACCCGGGTGTACCAGGGGGCGAAGCTGGCGCCGGGGCCGGCCACGGCGATGTCGCAGGCCAGCACCAGGCCCACCGAGCCGCCGGTGACCATGCCGTGCACCGCCGCCACGGTGGGCAGCGGCAGGCTGAGCAGATCAAGGATCACGGCGTTGAGCGTGCCCACCACGCGGACGGCGTAGTCGTGCCGTTGGTGGCGCGGGGTGTCGTAGAAGCCGCCCACGTCGCCGCCGGTGGAGAAGGAGCGCCCCTCGGCGTCCAGTATCAGCGCCGCCGGGCGGTCGTCCCGGCAGCGCGCCAGGGCGTCGCGCAGACCGTCGAGAAGTTCCGGCACCAGGGCGTTGTGGCGCCGCGGCCGGTTCAGGGTGATCCGTGCCAGGTCGCCGTCGAGTTGATAGTTCACCGCCGTGCTCATGGTTTCTCCTTGCCGTCCAGGGTCAGGCCATTGCGGAACAGGTCGGAGAGGGTGTCGACGATCTCGTCGAAGGGCACGTCCCGTTCCCACAGGGCATAGCGCAGGCCCAGGAAATTGGACATGCCCATCAGGGCCCACACCCGCACCTCGTTATTGCCGGGGCGGATCTCGCCTTTGCGGGTGGCGTTGGCGAGCATGCGCACATAGCCCTTGCCGAAGGCCTCGTAGTAATCCCGGTAAATGGCTTCGTCGACGAACTGGGCTTCCTGCAGCACCCGGTACAGGGACGGGTTCTCATAGAGATACTGCAGAAAGGCGCGCAGCCCCCGTTCCTCCGCTTCCAGCCGGTTACCGGCGTCGAGGATTTCCGCCGCCAGATGAGCGCGCACCTGATGGCCCATGTCGCGCACCAGTTCGCGCAGGATTTCCTCCTTGCCGGCGAAGTAGGTGTAGAAGGTGCCCTGGGCCACCCCGGCGGCGCGGGTGATATCGGAAATGCCCGCGCGGTGATAACCGAGGGTGCCGAAGGTGTGTTCGGCGGCTTTGAGAATGCGTGCCCGGGTGCGGGCGCCACGGGCGGTTTTGGGGGCACCGGGCCCGCCGCTCACGGCGGGCGGCTTGGCGGCGCTGGTCTCGGAAACAGTGGTCATGGCGGGCTTCTTGGGTCCGTGGTTTTATTGTTTGAAATATGAATCGGTATTCAACTAAATTAAGTTTGCTCGCCCACGGTGTCAACCGGAAGTGGGTCGGGGCGGTGTCAGGCCGCGCCCCGGCGCGGTCGTCGTCCGGCTCTCAAGGCCTGTTATTCCGCTATTTGCAGGGGGTCGAGGCGGGCCGGCGGAGAATTCCACGTTTGTGGAATTTTTTTCGAAACCCTCTTGCGGAAAGATGAATCGCTTGTCATATTGAAGAGGACCATAACCACAACAAGACGGCCCCCAGGCCGAAAAAATAAGGGAGAGATTCCTATGAAGCGTCTCATTACCGCGACGGCCTTCACGCTCACCGCCCTCACCGCCGCGCCCCTCGCGCAGGCGGCCGATTCCATCCGCATCGCCCACGTCACCGGCTTCACCGGCCCGCTGTCCGCCTACGCGGAGCAGCTCAGCGTGGGTATGAAAATGGGCTTCGAGTACGCCACCGAAGGCAGCATGGAAATCGAAGGCCGCAAGATCGAAATCATTGATAAAGACACCCAGCTGGATCCGGCGCGCGCCCGCTCGCTGGTGGAAGAGGCCTACGCCGAGGACGACGCCCACATCGTGGTGGGGCCGGTCTCTTCCGGGGTGGCGCTGGCGACCCTGCCGATCGCCGAGCAGTACGAGCGCATCATCATGCCCGAGGGCGTGGCCGATGCGATCACCGGCGCGGACTGGAACCGTTATGTGTTCCGGGTCGGCCGTAACTCTTCCCAGGACGCCGTGTCCAACGCGGTGGCGCTGGGCGAGCCCGGCGTCTGCGTGGCCACCATCGCCCAGGACTACGCCTTCGGCCGCGACGGCGTGGCTGCCTATAAAGAAGCGATGGAGACCCAGGGCGGCAAAGTGGTTCACGAAGAGTATCTGCCCACCGACGCCACCGACTTCACCGCCGCCGCCCAGCGTCTGTTCGGCGCCCTCAAGGACCGCGACGACTGCGCGCAAGGCAAATACATCTTCGCCATCTGGGCCGGCAGCGCCAACCCGCTGAGCCGCATCCAGGATCTCAAGCCGGGCCGTTTCGGCATCAAGCTGGCCACCGGCGGCAACATTCTGCCGGCCCTGGTGAGCTACTCCGAATTCCCGGGCATGCAAGGCGCCGGCTTCTACTACTTCGAATCGCCGGATAACGAGATCAACGACTGGTTCGTGGAACAGCACATGAAGCGCTTCAACGCCGCGCCCGATTTCTTCACCGCCCAGGGCTTCGCCCAGGCCATGGCGATCACCGCGGCGATCCGTGAAGCGGACGGTTCCACCGATACCGAGGATCTGATCGACGCCTTCGAAGGGCTGGTGTTCGAAACCCCGAAGGGCAAGATGGTATTGCGCGATGACGATCACCAGGCACTGCAGGAGATGTACCACTTCCGCATTGAAGTGGAAAAGCGTGACGACTGGTTCGCCGACCGCACCGTGGAAGCGGGCGTTCCCAAGCTGATCCGCAAGATCGGTCTGGACGAAATGAACATTCCGGTTCGCAACAAGCGCTAAGCGCGCGCCTGAAACGCAACACGCGGGTCGGGTCACGGCCGCAGGCCGTAACCCGACCCGCGCTCAAGATCGCGTCATTCCAAGAATATATTCCATAAAAGGGACCTCCCATGGCCTCCTTGCAACCCCAATCCGCCACCGAACCGGTGCTGGAAACCCGCGGCCTGACGATCAACTTCGGTGGGCACGTGGCGGTCAATCAGGTGTCCTGTGCGTTTCACGCCGGCACCCTGACCTCCATCGTCGGCCCCAACGGGGCGGGCAAGACCACCTGGTTCAATCTGATTTCCGGACAGCTCGCCGCCAGTGCCGGCAGCGTGCATTTGTTCGATCAGGATATTACCGCGCTGGGCGCCGCCGCCCGGGCCGACAAGGGCCTGGGCCGCGCGTTCCAGCTCACCAACCTGTTTCCCAATCTGAGCGCCCTGGAGAACGTGCGCCTGGCGGTGGCCTCGCGCTATCGCATCGGCCATGTGTTCTGGCAGATGGCGTCGCGTCGCCGCGACATCAGCGACCGGGCCGCCGCGTATCTGGAGCAGGTCAACCTGGGCAAGCGCGCCGACACGCCGGTGGCCAATCTGCCCCACGGCGATCAGCGCAAACTGGAAGTGGCGCTGATGCTGGCGCTGGAGCCGGAGGTGTTCATGTTCGACGAGCCCACCGCCGGCATGAGCGTGGACGAAGTGCCGGTGATTCTCGATCTGATCGCCGACATCAAGACCAAGCAGAACAAGGTGATTCTGCTGGTGGAACACAAAATGGACGTGGTGCGCTCCCTGTCGGACCGCATCGTGGTGCTGCACAACGGTGAACTGGTGGCCGACGGTGAACCCTCGGAGGTGATCGCCTCGCCGATTGTCCAGGAAGCGTATCTGGGCGCGCCCCAGGAAGACACCGCCGGCGAGGAGGGCTGAACGATGGCCGAATCGATTCTTTCCCTGTCCGGCGTGCGCGCCGATATCGACCAATACCACATTCTGCACGGCGTGGACCTGGAAGTGCCCGCCGGTGAGCTGACGGTTCTGCTGGGCCGCAACGGCGCCGGCAAGAGCACCACGCTGCGCACCATCATGGGCCTGACCACGGTCACCCAGGGCAAGGTGCGCTTTCGCGGCGAGGACATCACCGGCCAGCCGACGCCGCGCATCGCCCGTAAGGGTATCGCCTTCGTACCCGAGAACATGGGCATCTTCAGTCTGCTGACGGTGCGCGAAAACATGGTGCTGGCGGCGGTCAGCGGGCCCATGGATCAGGCCCGGCTGGACTGGATTTTTGATCTGTTCCCGCCGCTGAAAAAGTTCTGGGACCGGCCGGCGGGCAATCTCTCCGGCGGCCAGAAACAGATGCTGGCGATTGCCCGGGCGATCATCGAACCGCGTGAGTTGCTGCTGGTGGACGAGCCCACCAAGGGGCTCGCCCCGGCGATCATCAATGATCTGGCCGGCGCCTTCGAGCAGCTCAAGCAACAGCAGGTCACGGTGTTGCTGGTGGAACAGAACTTCAATTTCTCCCGCCGCCTGGGGCAGTCCGCGGCGGTGATGAACGATGGCGGGGTGGTCTGGTCCGGCCCGATGACCGACCTCGCCGATAACGATGACCTGCAGCACGAGCTGCTGGGTCTGGGGCTCGGCGAGCACCAATAAGAATAGGAGCAAGACCATGTCGGCGCACGACGAGATTGTTGGTCAACAGACGCGGCCCCAAGGCGCCCTGGCGCGCTTCGCCGCGTTCCGGCAAGACAAACCGCATGTTTTTCTGCTGCTGCTGATGATGGCGGTGGCGTTGTTGATGATGGACCCGCGCACCTGGGTACTGCTGACCATCAGCGGCCTGGCGATGGGTGCCATGGTGTTTTTGATGGCCTCGGGCATGACGCTCACCTTTGGGTTGATGAATGTCCTCAACCTGGCTCACGGGGCCTTTATTTCTTTGGGCGCTTTCGCCGGCGCCAGCGTGTTGCTGTGGCTGAGCCGTCAGGCCAGCGAGCCGTCGCTGCTGATTAATATGGCCGCGATCCTTCCGGCGCTGGGCTTCGCCCTGGTGGTGGCGGGGCTGCTCGGGCTGGTGTTCGAGCGGCTGGTGATCAAGCCGGTGTACGGCGATCACCTCAAGCAGATTCTGGTCACCGTGGGCGGCTCCATCATCATCATGGAGCTGATTCATGTGGTGTGGGGGCCCAATGAAATTCCGGTGCCCCGCCCGGAAGCCCTGACCGGCGCTTTCCTGCTGCCCGAGTGGCTGCCGGTGATCGGCGGCGTGGCGCTGGAAAAATACCGGCTGATCGCGGTGGTGCTGGGTCTGGCCATCTATGGCCTGATGACCTGGATCATCGAGCGCACCCGGGTCGGCATTCTGATCCGCGCCGGGGTGGAGAGCCGCGAGATGGTGGAAGTGCAGGGCTACCGCATCCGCCTGCTGTTTCTGGGCGTGTTCGTGGCCGGCTCGGCGCTGGCCGGTCTGGGCGGTGCCATGTGGGCCATGTACCGGGAGATCATCACCGCGCACATGGGCGATGAACTGATGATCTCGGTGATCGTGGTGATCATCCTCGGCGGTCTGGGCTCCATCAAGGGCTGCTTCTACGGCGCCGTGCTGGTGGGCCTGATCAATCTGTATGTGGGTTACCTGGAGCCCCGGCTGGCCGCGGTGGCCACGGTGGGGCTGATGGTGGGCGTGCTGATGTGGCGTCCGCAGGGCCTGATTCCGGTCATCAAAGTCTGAGGAGGCGCGCCATGTTGAATCGTATTCTTTCCGGCGACTATCCGCGTAGCCGGGCGCTCTCCGCACTGCTGGTGCTGATCGGCGTTTGTCTGGCCCTGGGGCCCTTCCTGTTTCCCGGCGTGCGCGCCTTTTCCATGCTCGGCATGATCTGCGTGTTCATTATCGTGGTGGCGTCCTACGATCTGATGCTGGGTTACACCCACATCGTGTCGTTCGCGCACACCATGTTTTTCGGCATCGGCGCCTACGGCGTGGCGATGGCCACGGACGCCTTCGGTTCCAGCTTCGGGGCCGTGTTCATCGGTATCGGCGGCGCCGTGGTGATGAGCATTCTGCTGTCGCTGTTGCTCGGCCTGCTGTCACTGCGCGTCAAGGCGATCTTTTTCGCGCTGGTGACCCTGGCGGTGGCGTTCGCCTTCCTCAGCCTGGTGACCCAGCTGTATAACATCACCGGCGGCGAGGACGGCCTGGCGGTGCGCAGCCCCCGTGAGCTGGGGCCGGCGTTCCGGCCGTTCGATTCCACGGTGCCGGGCTTCAGCGTGATCGACTTCATTGTCGGCGTGTTCAGCCAGGGCAGCCTCGGCCAGGCCTTCAACGACGCCCTCTTCGAGGTGCGCGTCAACGGCCGTCACCTGATGTACTACATCACCTTCGTGATCTCGCTGTCGGTGTTCCTGTTCCTGCTGCGCATGGTGAACTCCCCGTTCGGCCGGGTGCTGCAGGCGATTCGCGAGAACGAGTTCCGCGCCCAGGCGCTGGGCTACCGGACCGTTTTCTACCGCACCGCGGCGGTGATTGTGTCGGCGGTGCTGGCCACCCTGGCGGGCGTGCTGTTCGCGCTGATCAACCGTTACGTCAATCCGGAGAACACGCTCAATTTCGAGCTGATGGTGTTCATTCTGCTGATGTGCGTGATCGGTGGCATGGGCACCTTGTACGGCGCCGTGGTCGGCACCGCCGTGTTCCTGCTGGCGCAGAACTATCTGCAGGATCTGCTCGGGCTGCTGGTCAGCAACGCCGAGCCGGGCAGCCTGTTCGCGGAACTGGCGGGCCCGGATCGCTGGCTACTGTGGTTTGGTTTGTTGTTCGTGTTGAGCGTGTATTTCTTCCCGTCCGGCATCGTCGGCCAGTTGCGTCTCTGGGCGGAACGGCGCCGGGAACGGAAAGCGGATAAGGCGCCGGCGGCGCCGCCCCTGAAACAGGAGTAGTAGTCATGCGTCTTGAACAACGCGTCGCGGTGATCACCGGGGCCGGTCGCGGCATCGGCCGGGCGATTGCCGAGCGGTACGCCCGTGAAGGCGCCCGGGTGGCGGTGGCCGACCTGGACAGCGACACCGCCGAAGAGGCGGCCGCCGCCATCCGCGAGGCCGGTGGCGAGGCCCTGGCCCTGGCCATGGACGTCACCGACGAGCAGGCGGTGGACGCCGGCGTGCGGAAGGTGGTGGACACCTGGGGGCGGTTGGACATCGCCTTCGCCAACGCCGGGATCCAGCATATCGAGTCCCTGGACAAGCTGGCCCTGGCCGATTGGCGCAAGGTCATGGGCGTGCATCTGGACGGTGCTTTTCTGCTGACCCGGGCGGCGCTGCGTCATATGTACGCCGGCGACGGCGGCACGCTGTTGTACATGGGCTCGGTGCATTCCATGGAGGCCTCGCCGCTGAAAGCGCCCTATGTGGCGGCCAAGCACGGCCTGCTGGGCCTGTGCCGGGCGGTCGCCAAGGAGGGCGCCGAGCACGGCGTGCGCAGCAACATTATCTGCCCGGGGTTCGTGCGGACGCCGCTGGTGGACAAACAAATCCCCGAACAGGCCCGCGAGCTGGGCATCTCCGAAGAAGCGGTGATTCGCGATGTGATGCTGAAGAACACCGTGGACGGGGAGTTCACCACCGTGGAGGACATCAGCGAACTGGCGGTGACGCTGGCGGCGTTCCCCTCGGCGGCGCTGACCGGCCAGTCCATCGTGGTCAGCCACGGCTGGCACCTGGGCTAGGGGAAAGCGGAATTCAGGTCCGGGAGCCCGGCTCCATCCTTGGAGCCTGGAGATCGATCAGGCCTTCCGAGGGGTCGCAGAAAAGAAAACCTGAGGGGGCTCACCGGACCTTGAGAATACTGTACAAACGAACAGTGCGTCAAGGCGCCGGTGATGGTGCCCCCGATCAGGCTTTATTCCGCTTCCGGCAAGGTGATGTTCAGCTCCAGGATCTCGCAGCCGGATTCCCGGTCCACCTGGATATTGATGGCGTCCTGGTCCACCTCCACGTATTTACGCACCACCATCAGCAGCTCTTCCTGCAGCTGCGGCAGGTAGTCGGGGCCGCCGCGGGTGGCCCGCTCGCGGGCAACGATGATCTGCAGGCGCTCCTTGGCCACCGAGGCGGATTTCTCTTTCTTGGGAAGCAGGTAGCTGAAGATGCTCATCATTGCGCTCCGAACAGACGGCCGAAGAGTCCTTTCTTGTTGGCGGTGAGGAAGCGGTGCGGGCGTTGTTCGCCCAGGAAGCGGGCCACCGCGTCCTGGTAGGCCTGACCGGCGTCGGAGTCGGCGTCGAGGATCACCGGCGCGCCGCTGTTGCTGGCGTTGAGCACCGCCTGGGATTCCGGGATCACGCCCAGCAGGTCGATGGCCAGAATGTCCTTCACGTCCTCCACCGACAGCATTTCACCGCGTTCCACCCGCTCCGGCGAGTAGCGGGTCAGCAGCAGGCTGGCGGGGATGTCGCCTTCGCCCAGCTCCGCCCTGCGGGTCTTGCTGGAGAGAATCCCCAGAATGCGGTCGGAGTCGCGCACGCTGGACACTTCCGGGTTGGTCACCACCACCGCTTCGTCGGCGAAGTAGGCGGCGGTGAGCGCGCCTTTCTCGATCCCCGCCGGGCTGTCGCAGATGATGTATTCCATGCCCATGTCCTTGAGCCCCTCGAGCACCTTTTCCACGCCTTCCAGGGTCAGGGCGTCTTTGTCGCGGGTCTGGGAGGCGGGCAGGATGAACAGGTCGTCGACGCGCTTGTCCTTGATCAGGCCCTGCTTGAGGTTGGCGTCGCCGTTGATCACGTTGACCAGATCGTAGACCACGCGCCGCTCACAGCCCATGATCAGGTCCAGGTTGCGCAGGCCCACGTCAAAATCGATCACCGTGGTTTTATGGCCGCGCTGGGCGAGGCCGGTTGCCAGCGCGGCGCTGGTGGTGGTTTTGCCCACGCCGCCCTTGCCGGATGTTACGACCACGATTTTTGTCACGATCTCGTCTCCTAGGTTTTGCTGTCGTGTATGGCTTATTTGAGGTCCGCGAAGCGCATGGCGTCGCCGTCCAGAGTGATATGCACCGCCTGTTCGCGGTGTTGCTCGGGCAGGTCTTCCGCGACCCGGTAATGGCCGGCGATGGACACCAGCTCGGCGTCCAGCTTCTGGCAGAAGATGCGTGCGTTCTGGTCGCCGCGCACGCCGGCCAGGGCGCGGCCGCGCAGGGTGTTATAAACGTGGATGTGCCCTTCGGCGAGCAGTTCCGCGCCGGTGCTCACCGGCGCCAGCACGATCAAATCACCACGGCTGTAGATTTGCTGGCCGGAACGCACCGGTTGGTCGATCACCAGGGTGCCGGCCGGTTCGGCCGGGCTGTCGGCTTGCGCCGCCGGCGCCGGCTCCGTGCTGCGCGGCACATCCCGGCCGCCAGCCAGGCTGATGCTGCCAAGCCCGAGCATGGCGGCGGTGTCGCTGTCGAGATGGTCATTGCGGGCCAGGGCGACCAGATTCACGCCCAGGCCGCGCAGGGTGTCCACGGCGGCCATCAGGGCCACCTGATCGGCGCCCTCGGGGTCGGCCAGGTCGACCACCACCGGCGCGTCGCGCAGCCACTGGGCGGCGTCTTCGAACCGCTGGCTGACCTGTCGGTGCAGGGTGTTGGGGTCCAGGTCCTTGAGCAGCAGGACCGTCATCATCAGCATGCGGCCCTTGAATTCCAGAACCGCCTTTTCCTCGAATGCCACTGTCATTACGGGGGATCTTCATGAAGATGGGTTGGCGCCGAAGGCGAGACGCAGAAAGCCTAGTCGAAACCGATAGCCGGTGAAAGCGGCGCGGGCCGCCGCTATTGTTAAATTTCGCCGCTCTGGGACCGGTTGAACAAAAAAAAGCCGCCCCGGAGGGCGGCTTTCGAGGCGCGGGCCAGGGCCGGATCAGAGCGGCCGCTGGGTATTCATGTCGACTTCCTTGAGCTCCATGTCGAAGGCGTCGGTGAGCAGGCAGTCGTAGCGCATCTCGTCGTAGTCGAGGATCGCCTGCACCTGGTCGGCGGGGATCACGCCCTTGGCGGCGGCATCCTCCAGCTTCGCCTTGATGCTGTCACCTTCCAGCTGGCCCTTGGCGTCGGCTTTCAGGAAGGCCTCGTAGTCGCTCTCCACTTCCAGCAACTTGTTGTAGGTCACTTCCACCCGGCCGACGCTGTCTTCCGGGTCCACGCTGATGTAGGCGTTGGCGGCGAGCGCGTCGCGCACGCTGCTGGGGGCCATGATCTGCTCGCCCAGGGTGCGCACCAGCACGTCGCTGGGTTTGTGCGCGCCGGCGGGGCGGCCGAACGGGAAGAACAGGCCTTTGAGAATGCGCGCCACGCCCAGGTAGCCGAAGTTACGGGCGAAGTCGTCGACCGCGTCGTGGATCTGGCTGAACGCGCGTTGCAGCGCGTAGCGGGCGTGCGCGTCATTGGCCTCGTCGCGGGGCAGGGTGGCGTGGAACTTGAGCACCGCGCAGGCGATCAGCAACTGGCTGTGCACGTCGCCGAGCCGCGCGGACACCATCTCTCGGCGCTTGAGGTCGCCGCCCAACAGGGCGAAGGCCACGTCCGACAGGCTCGCCAGCACCGCGCTGTAGCGGGTGATCAGGCGGTACCAGGGGGCGCTGAAGCTGTCCGCGTTGGCGGGGATGTCCGCCAGACAGGCGCCGCTGAGGCCGTGCACCAGACCGCGGCTCATATTGCCCAGGGTGTGGCCGGCGTGCTTGAAGAACAGCCCTTCGAAGGTGTCCAGGCCGCGCTCCTGATCCTCGTCCTGAATCGCCTGCAGTTCATCGTACAGATAGGGGTGGCAGCGCATCGCGCCCTGGCCGAAGATCATCAGCGAGCGGGTCAGAATGTTGGCGCCCTCCACGGTGATGGCCACCGGAATGGACTGGTAGGCCAGCGCCATGAAGTTACGCGGGCCCATCTGCACGGCGCGGCCACTGGCGATGTCCATGCCGTTGTTGATCAGAATCCGCATCATTTCCGTGGAGTGGTACTTGGCCATCGCCGTGACCACGGAGATGGTGCCTTCCTCCAGGCCCCGGGTGACCAGGTGGCGGTAGGCTTCCAGGGTGTAGGCGAGACCCGCCACTTCCGCGGAGGCTTCCTGCACGCCCTCGAAGTGGCCCACCGAGGTGCCGAACTGACGGCGGATGCGCGAGAAGGCGCCGGTCATGCGGTAGCCCATCTCGCCGCTGGCGGTGGCCAGGGCCGGCAGCGACACGCCGCGGCCCGCGCCCAGGCATTCGATCAGCATGCGCCAGCCCTTACCGGCCATGTCCGGGCCGCCGATGATGGCGTCCAGGGGCACGAACACGTCCTTGCCGTTGATCGGCCCGTTCATGAACGGCGAGCCGCCCGGGTTATGCCGGCGGCCGATTTCCACGCCCTCGGTGTCGGCGGGCAGCAGGGCGCAGGTGATGCCCAGCTCGTCCTCGTCACCGAGCAGGTGGTCCGGATCATAGAGTTTGAACGCCAGGCCCACCACGGTGGCGATGGGCGCCAGGGTGATCCAGCGTTTGGCGAAGTTCAGGCGCATGCCCAGCACTTCCTCGCCGTCCACGGTCTGCTTGCAGATCACGCCGCTGTCGGGGATGGCGCCGGCGTCGGAGCCCGCTTCCGGGCCGGTCAGGCCGAAGCAGGGGATTTCCTCGCCAGAGGACAGGCCCGGCAGCCAGCGCTGCTTCTGTTCCTCGGTGCCGTACTTGGCGAGCAATTCGCCGGGGCCCAGAGAGTTGGGCACCATCGCGGTCACCGCGGTGGTCAGCGAGCGGGTGGCGATCTTGCTCATGGTGCGGCTTTGCGCGTAGGCGCTGAAGTCGCGGCCACCGTATTCCTTGGGAATGATCAGACTGAAGAAGCCCTTGGTCTTCAGGAAATTCCAGACCTCCTCGGGCAGATCCTTATGCTCGTGGTAGATCTTCCACTCGTCGAGCATGGCGCACAGTTCCTGCACCTCGTTGTCCAGGAACGACTGCTCTTCGTCGGTGAGGCGGGTGAAATTGACCTTGGAAAAGTCGTCCCAGTCCGGCCGGCCGCTGAACAGCTCCGCCTCGAACCAGGTGGCGCCGGCTTCGATCGCCTCGCGCTCGGTGTCGCCGATCGGCGGCATCATCTTGCCGAGCGCCTGATAGACCGGCTTGCTGATCAGCTTGCGGCGCAGGCCGGGATGGTTGAGCACCACCAGGACCGCGGCCAGCAGGATCAGCAGAATCGGGTTGTACAACCAGGGCGCCAACAGACCGCACAGCAACCAGACCACGGCGAACGTGACGCTGCCGACGGTCAGGGATACCTGCATGTAGAAAATGGCCGTTAATGTCGCGACCAGAATTACCAGGGCCAAAAGGCTCAGCATGGTCATCTCCTTTGCCAGGGCTTCACTTGTTCATCAACAAGTACGTACCGGAATTGCGCCTCCGGGCGGGCGTGGGTGTCGTTGCGGATCAGGTAGCAGGGTACCCGGCGGGCATGTACGGGACGTGAACGCCTGTTCCTGATCCCTACCGGCATACTACCCTTGATGATGCCGCTTTCGTCTTGCTTTAACAGTATTTAATACCGTCCGATGGCGCATCCGGCGCTGCCTACCGCATTTTGCACCCTGTATCCAAGACCCCATTTGAGTACAATGCAGCACAATTCAACACACGCTTAAAGACCCGCTTCAAGGAGCTACCGTGCAGGACAACGCCGCCATCATCGAAGTGACGGAACAGAACATTCAGCAACTGCTGGAGCATTCGCGTCAGATGCCCGTGCTGTTCGGTTTCTGGGCCTCCTGGAGCCAGCCCAGCCAGCAGATGATCCCGTTGCTGGAAAAACTGGTCCAGGAATACCAGGGCAAATTCGTCCTCGCCAGGGTCAACGCCGACGAGCAGGCCAATCTGACCAGCCAGTTCGGTGTGCGCGATCTGCCGTCCTTGAAGATGGTCTATCAGGGTCAGCTTGTCAGCGAACTGGAAGGCGCGCAAACCGAAAGCGCCGTGCGCCAATGGCTGACCCCGGTGGTGGATCCGGACGCCGCCCAACAGGAGCAGGAAGAGGGCTTCCTGGAGCAGATCCGTCAGGCCATCAGCGCGGGGCAGGGCGCCCAGGCCGAGCAGGCGCTGCGGCAGATGCTCTCCGAGCAACCCGACAAGCACGCCTTCCGGGCGCTGCTGGTGGAGTACCTGCTCGGCGAGGGGCGCACCGATGAGGCCCAGTCGGTGCTGGCGGAAGTCACCGAGGACGTGGAAGAGCTGCGTCCGTTCCGGGCCCGTTTCGCCCTGCTGGAGAAGCTTGACGACGACGGCGTCAGCCTCAAGGAGCTGCAGGCCCGGATCGAGCGCGACGAAAAGCCGGAAGACCTGCACGCCTACGGGCTGCGCGCGGCGGCGGCCGGCCAGTTCCAGGCCGGCCTGGATGCGCTGCTGCGGTTGCTGCGCGATCACCGCGACTACCAGGACGGCGTGGCGCGCTCCGCGCTGCTGGAAGTGTTCGAGTGCCTGCCCAAGGGCGACCCGCTGGCCAGCGAATACCGGCGCAAGATGTTCACCTACCTCTATTGAGCGACCGGCTCCTCCATCGGGGGATGCCGGTGTGTGAGCTGGGTCCCTCCATCTGGGACGCGGGTCTGTGTTGTGCCCATAAGGGAACGCCGTGTAACCCCCCAAGCGGGCCCGGCCCCCCAAAAAAGATGGGGGGCGTTCGGCGGCCCGCGAACCGCGGCGGGCGCAGGGCCCCGGAAGGGTCCACCACACGAGCGGACTGGCCCGGCC
>CAZKWA010000057.1:0-21310 GCA_964556345.1 uncultured Alcanivorax sp. | reverse complement strand
CTGAGCGGGTCTGTGTTCTGCCCTTCCGGGACCCTGGAGAACAGGACGTTCGACAGGGAGCCTACAGGGACGTATTCACGGCGTTCCCGGAAGGGCATAACACAGACCCGCGTCCCCGGCTGGAGGGTCCAGCCAACCTTCCCGCTAAAGCGCGATGAACCTAGTTTGTGACGGTGGGTTTTTCCCGCGCCAGGAAGAAAAAGCACAGCATCCCGCCCACCGCGCTGGCCGCCATCAGAGCCGTCATCGGCAGCGGCGTGCCATTGTGGATCAGCCCCAGCCCGGAGCCGATCAGGCCCGCCATCAGAAACTGCAGGCAGCCGTTAAGCCCGGTGGCGGCGCCGCTGTCACGCTCGAAAAACGCCAAGAAGCTGGCCAGCGCATTGGGGATCGCCAGCGCCGCCATGCCGGCGACCACCATGATCAGCGGCACCGTGGTCCAGAGTGTCAGGTAACCGGATACCGTCAGCAGCAGCAGGGTGACCGCCGCCAGGCTTTGCAGGATGACCGCCACGCCCATAATGGCGGCGCTGTCGAAGCGGCGCAGCAGCAACACGTTGAGGCGGTTGAGCCCCAGCATGGCGACCACGTTGGCGCCGAAATACAACGGAAACCGCGCCTCGTCGATGCCGAAGTATTCGATGTAGAGAAAGGCGGCGTCGGTGATAAAGGTGAACATGGCGGAAAAGATCAGGCCGTTGGCGAGAATGAACCCCATCGCGCGACGCTGGCGCAGCACCCGGCCGTAGGCGGCGAACATGCGGTGGCGAAGCGGCTCCTCCGCCACCTGCGGCGCCACCGACGGCAACGCGAAACGCAGCATCAGGGCCACCAGCACGGCGTACCCGGCGAGCATCACGAAAATGCTCTGCCAGCCCGCCAGGTGCAGCAGAAACGCGCCCACGGCGGGCGCCACCAGCGGCGCCAGCAGCAGCACCAGCCCCACGCTGGTGAGCACCCGGGCGGCTTCGCGGCCGTTGAAATGGTCGCGCACCGAGGCGGCGGCGATCACCACGGTGGCGCCGCCACCCAGCGCCTGCAGCACCCGCAGGCCATACAGCCAGCCCACCTGGTCACAGATCGTGATCGCCAGGCTGGCGACGGTGAAGACGAACAGCCCCACATAGGCCACCGGCTTGCGGCCGAAATGATCCGACAGCGGCCCGCCCAGCCACTGCCCCAGCGCCACGCCCAGCACGTACACGCTCACCGAAAGTTCGATGCGGTGCACCGCCACGCCGAAGTCGTCGGCCATGGTCGGCAGTGCCGGCAGATAGGTGTCGATGGCAAGCGGCCCGAGGGCCACCAGGGTGCCGAGCATGATCGCCAGGCGTACGGGGGAAACGGTAGGCATCAGGAATCCCTGGGCGGTGCAACGAAGGCCGGCAAGATTATCATTATCACGGTTGTTTTGCGGGCCCCTGAATGAAAAAAATCAGGGTTGCGGCGCCCCGGGTTCGCTGGGACTATAGCCGCACCTTCGAGACAAGGAAGCCCATGGAACTCTCCGTACCCTTTCAATTGGCCTTGATTACCGTGGTGGCGTTCGCCTGCCAATGGGCCTCCTGGCGGATCAAATTGCCGGCCATTTTGCCGTTGTTGTTGTCGGGCCTGTTATTGGGTTCCGTGGCCGGCTGGATTCAACCCAAGCAGTTGTTCGGAGACCTGCTGCTGCCCGGGGTGTCCCTGGCGGTGTCCATTATTCTGTTCGAGGGCGCCCTGACCCTTCGCTTCAGTGAAATCCGGGGCCTTGAAAAGACCGTCCGGCGCCTGGTCACCTGGGGGGCGCTGATCACCTGGGGCGTGGTGACCCTGTCCGCCTGGGGGTTGCTGAAACTGCCGCTCGGCCTGGCGCTGCTGTTCGGCGCGCTGGTGGTGGTCACCGGCCCCACCGTGATCGTGCCGTTGTTGCGCAGCGTGCGGCCCAAGGCGAGCGTGGCCCGCTTGCTGCGCTGGGAGGGCATCGTTATCGACCCGCTGGGCGCGATCCTGGCGGTACTGGCCTACGAGCTGGTGGTGGCCACCGGCCAGCAGGGCGCCCTGCTGCACGGGCTCTGGCTGTTCTTCCAGGCGATCGCCGTGGGCGCCGCCATGGGCACGGCGGTGGCGCTGGCGCTGAGCGCCCTGCTCAGCCGGCACCTGGTGCCGGAGTATTTGCGCAGTTTCCTGGTGCTGTCCTCGGTGATCGGTTCCTTCGTGCTGTCCAACAGCATCAGCGAGGAATCCGGCCTGGTGACGGTGACGGTCGCCGGCATCGTGATGGCCAACCGCAAGGGTGTGCGCACCGACGACATTCTCCACTTCAAGGAGAATCTGTCGGTGATGCTGATTTCGGTGCTGTTCATCGTGCTGGCCGCGCGCCTGGAGATGGAACAGCTGCTGAGCCTGGGCGCCACCGCCCTGCTGGTGCTGGCGATCATCCAACTGGTGGCGCGCCCGCTGTCGGTGTGGGTGGCGACGCTGGGCAGCAGCCTGGACTGGCGTGAAAAAGCCCTGCTCGCCTGGATCGCGCCGCGCGGCATCGTCGCCGCCGCGGTGTCCGCCCTGTTCGCGCAGCGTTTGGAGGAAAACGGCGTGGCCGGCGCCGAGTTGCTGGTGCCGCTGACCTTCATGGTGATCATCGGCACGGTGGCGCTGCAGAGCGTCACCGCCCGCCCGCTGGCCCGCCTTCTCAAGGTGGCGGAACCGGGGCCCAGAGGCTTCCTGATTATCGGCGCCAACCCGGTGGCCCGCGCCATCGGGCAGTCACTGAGCCAGAACAATTTCCCGGTGATTCTCACCGACTCCAGCTGGGAGAGCATCCGCGCCGCGCGCATGGAAGGGCTGCCCACTTTTTACGGCAACCCGGTCTCCAGCCACGCGGACCAGTACCTGGACCTGGTCGGCTACGGCAAGCTGCTGGGCCTGAGCCCGCGTCGGGAGCTGAACACCATGGCGACCATGCGCTACCGCCTGGAATTCGGCGAGCCCAATGTCTACAGCCTGCCCTGGCAGAGTGAAAAGGAAGAGAAGCACGACGTGGCGGCGCATCACCGTGGCGCCACCCTGTTCGGCCCGGATATGACCTACGGTCGCCTGGCGAGCCTGATCAACCAGGGCGCGGACATCCGCAAGACGCGGATCACCGAGGAATTCAACTTCAAGGCCTACCTGGCGGTGGAGAACCGCCAGGTCTGGCCGTTGTTCGCGGTGGACACCAAGGACCGGATTTACGTGTTCACTTCCGAGTCCCAGCCGGACCCCAAGCCGGGGTGGTCGGTGATCGGCCTGGTCAAGGAGGAGCGCAAAGAAAGCGCCGACTAGGCACCGTCGCGGCGGTCCGTCCGTTCGTCGTTGAACGAGTCGATCAAACCGCACACCCGGCCATCGCCCAGATGGCAGTCCGGGGCCCGGGACCAGGCCTCCATGGCGGCGCGCATCCGATTGCTCAGCTCACTGAGCTCGCGGATACGCGCTTCCACCTCGCCGAGCCGTGCTTCGATCAGCGAACGCACCCGGGGACAGGGCGTTTCGCCGCCCTCCGATTCCTCGATCAGCGCCCGTACATCGCCCAGCGTGAAGCCCAGACTGCGTGCTTTGAGCGCGAAACGCAGCCGGGACAGATCGACGCCGTCGTAACGGCGATAGCCGTTATGCGGGTCGCGCCGGGGCGTCAGCAACCCCAGCTCGGTGTAGTGACGAACGGTTTCGGCGGTGGTTTCGGCCCGCCGGGCCAGGTCGGTAACGCGCATCGGGGCTCCGGAAGTACACAGACCCGCGAAGTGTACCACCGGCTACAGGGGCCGCGGGTACCCGGTGATGCGGCGAATATCGCGGTACAGCGGCGCCAGCCGCCGGTACAGGCGGGCATAGACCCGGCGGTAGAGGCGATCATAGAGCGCCCGCGCCTCGGCCCGCGGCTGGAAGCTTTGCCCCGGCCGGGTCATGGCGGCCACGGCGCTGGCATGGTCCGGATAGAGCCCGACGCCCACGGCGGCGTTGATGGCCGCGCCCAGGCCGGAGGCTTCGAAGGTGTGCGGCCGTTGCGCCGGCAGGCCGAACACATCGGCGGTGATCTGCATGATGGCGTCGCTTTGCGAGCCGCCGCCGGACACCATCAGCCGGGTCACCGCCTGGCGATTCCGCTTCTCCAGGCGTTCCCGGCCCTCGCGCAGCGCGTAGGCGATGCCTTCGATGATCGCCCGGTACAGGTGGGCGCGGGTGTGCACGTCGCCGAACCCGATGATGGCGCCCTTCGCTTCCGGGCCGGGCAACCGCACCCCGGGGTTCCAGAACGGCTGCAGTGTCAGCCCCATGGCCCCCGGCGGCGATTGCGCCAGCAGTGCTTCGAACAGCGACTCCGGCGCCACCCCCAGCTGCTCGGCGCGCCGCACCTCCTCGCTGGCGAATTCCCGCTTGAACCAGTTCACCATCCAGTAGCCGCGCTGCACGATCACCTCGGAGTTGTAGCGCCCGGGCGCCGCCGCGCCGTAGGCGGGCACCATGGGGATCGGTTCCACGAAGCGGCTGTTGCAGGTGTTGAAGGTGGCGGTGGTGCCGTAGCTGAGGTGGCCCACGTCCGGGGTGAAGGCGCCCGCGCCGAGCACTTCGCAGGCCTTGTCGGCGCCGCAGGCGATCAGCGGCAAACCTTCCGGGATGCCGGTCCGCGCCGCCGCTTCCGCGGTGATCCGGCCCAGTGGCTCCCCCGGCGGCACCAGTTCCGGCAACTGCTCGCGGCGCACCCGCAGGATTTTCCATTTGATATCACCGGGCGGCGCCCAGCGCTGGCCCTTGAAATCGTAGGGCAGATAACCGACCTGGGCGGCGGTGCAGTCACGCAGCGCGCCGCACAACCGCCAATTCAGATAGCCGGACAGCAACACGAAGTGCCGGGTGCGCGACCAGACCCGCGGTTCATCGACGGCCAGCCAGTTGCATTCCGCCTTGGACTGGAACTGTCGCAGGGTCTCGCCCTGCCCCAGCGCCGCCACCGGCCAGCGCCAGTACCAGGGCAGGCGCGGGAAGGCGCCGGTGCGCCGCTGGTCCAGCCAGATCACCGCCGGGCGCAGCGGCGTGTGGTCCGCGTCCAGGCACACCGGCGAGGCTCTCTGGGTGGTGAGCGCCACCGCCCGCACCCGTTCGCGCAGCGCGCCGTGCTGCCGCCACAGGGTCTGGCAGGCCTCGCACAGTTGCCGCCAGAAATAGTCCGCGTCCTGTTCCGCCTGGCCCGGCGCCGGCGATACATAGGGCTCGACATCGCGCTGCACGCGGGCCACCAGTTCACCGTCCAGGTCGAACAGCATGGCGCGGGCGCTCTGCGTGCCCTGGTCCAGCGCCAGCAGCAGCGGCGCGCTCACGCGGCGGCCCGGTCGCCGTCCGCCGGCGGCACGCCGTAGAAGCGTTCGCGGATGTCGCTGTAGCGCGCCCACTCCCGCCGCCAGTGCTCGTCGTTCCAGCCCAGCAGCTCGGCGGTGAGTGCTTGCAGCAGTCCGGCCAGGCCGGCGCCGCCGTCCCGGCGCAGCAGCCCCAGGCGGGTGCGCCGCAGCAACAGGTCGTCCAGGTGCACCACCGCTTCGTTGACCAGCATCCAGCGCAGCAGTGCTTCGTCGTCCTGCACGCCGTGCAGAAACCGGTCCACCTGCTCCGGCGCCTCGGGCAGCGGCCGGAACAGCGGCGCGTTGCTGCGCCGGGCGCGGCGGGCGTCACGCGGGTCCAGCAGCCCGGCGGCGCACAGGGCGTCCAGTGCGATCAGACGGAAGGTGGTCAGCTTGCCGCCGCTCACGGTGACCACGCCGTTGTCTTCCCAGACGGCATGATCACGGCGTTCCCGGGAGGGGTCCTTGCCGTCGCCGGAGGCGATCACCGGGCGCACCCCGGCCATGGTGGAGAGAATGTCGTCGCGGTTCAGATTCACGACCGGGAATTGCCCGTTGATCAGCTCCAGCAGGTAGTCCACCTCGGCGCCGCTGGCGCTGGCCTCCTGGTCCAGGCTGTCGCCGTGGTCCAGGTCGGTGGTGCCCACGCAGGTCACGCCTTCCCAGGGAAAAACGAACACCGGCCGCCCGTCGCGCGGGTGCATCACGGTCAGGCAATCCGCCACCGGCAGGCGCGCCGGGTCGACGAACAGATGGCTGCCGCGCAGGGGGCGGATGCGTTTGCCGGCGCCGCCCAGCTGGTTGGCCCAGGCACCGGTGGCGTTGATCACCGCGCCGGCTTCCAGGCAGGCCTGCTCGCCGCTTTCCAGGTCGGTGACGTCCACGCGGGGGCGGCCGCTGGCGGTGGTCAGGCCGGTGGCGCGGGCATAGTTGAGCGACCGGCCGCCGAGCCGGGCGGCTTCCAGCAGACAGCGGATCACCAGACGGCAGTCGTCGGTGAGGGCGTCGGTGTAGCTCATGGCGCCGCGCAGGCCCGCCGCGTCCAGGCCCGGCACCCGCATCAGCACCTCGGAGGTGGGCATGAAGCGATGATCCTTGATGCCGGCCAGAAAATCGTACAGCGACAGCACCGCGGTCATTGGCCAGCGGCCCGGGAAGCGGCCGTCACGCAGGGGAAACAGATAGTGGGCCCGCTCCACCAGACCGGGCAGATCGCGCAGCAGGCGCTCGCGTTCGCGCAGGGCGTCGCGGGTCAGACGGACTTCGCCCTGGGCGATATAACGCAGGCCGCCGTGGACCATTTTCGAGGAGCGGCTGGAGGTGCCCCAGGCGAAGTCCTGCTGTTCCAGCAGCAGCGCCTTGCGCCCCTGGCGGGACGCCTCCAGCAGCACGCCGGCGCCGGTGATCCCGCCGCCGATGATGATCAGATCCCATTGTTGTCCGGCCAGCTCGGCCAGTCCCTCGCGCGGTGCCAGCATGGTTACTCCTCCAGAAGACATCCCGGGTTAAGGCGACCCTGCGGGTCGAAATAGGTGAACAGGCTGCCCAGCGCCGCCAGGCCCTGCTCGCCCTTCTCGTGCACCAGCCAGGGCGCGTGATCGCGCCCCACGCCGTGCTGATGGCTGATGGTCCCGCCCAGCGCGGCGATGGCATCGCTGGCGGCGCGCTTCATCGCCCACCAGCGGCGGCGGGTTTCCGCGTAGTCCGGGGAACAGCGGAACACATAGGTGGTGTAGATACTGGAACCTTGCCCATACAAATGCGACAGGTGTGTGAATACATGGGCCTGTTCGTCGTCGCCGGCGTGCCGCCGGATGGCCTCTTCCAGCGCCGACACCATGTGCGGTACCCGGGCCCAGTCCACGCAGGTTTCCAGGGTATCCACCGCGTAGCCGAGTTCCCACAGGCCGTGGCGCAAGTACGGGGAACGAAAGCGGGCTTCCCGCCACTTGCGCCCGAGCAGCCGGCCGGTCATCACGCCGCCGGCCGCGCGAATATGAGCGCGCGCGTCGGCAAGCGCGCGGCGGCAGTGGCGGGCGTCGCCGGTCACCCCGAAGGTGAGCATGCATTTTTTTCCGTCCGCCTGGCCGCGCAGGGCCAGGTAGCGCTCAAGCGCGCCCACCAGACGTTCATGGCCGGCCAGGGTGAGCTGGGTGCGGGTTTCCTCCGCATTGCTCAGGCGCACCATGGACAGCGGCACCCGCGCCTGCACCAGCCGGCGGGCCAGCGCTACCCCGGTGTCCCAGTCCGGCATGAAGGCGACATGGAAATCCTCTTGCGGCGGCACTTCGCTGATGCGCACCCGCACTTCGGTGATCACCCCCAGCCGGCCCTCGGAGCCCATCACCAGCTCGCGCAGATCCGGGCCGGCGGAGGACGCCGGCACGGTGGGCAGGCGCAAGGTGCCGCGCGGCGTCTCCACCCGACCGCCGGCGAACAGCTGCTCGATACGACCGTAACGCAGGGACTGCTGGCCGCTGGAGCGGCTCGCCACCCAGCCGCCCAGGGTGGACAGCTCCCAGGACTGGGGATAGTGACCCAGCCGGTAACCGCGCTCACCGAGCTGGCGTTCCACCTCCGGGCCCGGGGTGCCGGCGCCAAAGGTGGCCAGCCGGCTGTCCTCGTCCAGTTCCATGAGACGGTTCATGCGCGCCAGACTGAGGGTCAGGATCGGGCGCTCGCCCGCCGGCGGATTGATGTGGCCGACCACCGAGGTGCCGCCGCCGTAGGGAATCAGCCGCACGTCCTCGCGCTGGCACCAGTCGAGCAGCTCCCGCACCTGGGCGCTGGTGGCCGGAAAGGCGACGCCGTCGGGGAACAGCCCGATCTCGCCGGAACGCAGGGCCAGCCAGTCCGACAGGCTCTGGCCCCGGGCGTGCCGCACCCGGGTTTCCGCGTCGGTGTCCACCCGTGGGTGCGGCGGCAAACGGCTGGCGGGCACCCGCGCCAGAACAGTCTCCAGGGAGGCATCGGGCAAGGCGCGGCCGGGGCCCAGGCGTTGTTCCAGAAACCGGCGACCGGCGTCCTTCAGGGGGTAGTCATTGGCGCTGTCGCCCCAGCCGTTCCAGCGTCGCATCACGTCTCCTTGGTTGCTGTGAAGTCCCGGCGCACGGATGGCACGGCCGTTCCTTTTTACCATCCAGTCTGCTACAAACGCCGGATGCCTTCATCCTACTCTTTGTCTCCGGTCCCTCTGGAACCGCAATGCGCCACCGCCGAGTTCGAGGCCGTGGTCTCGGTGTTGGCCGGGGCCTTCGCCAACGACCCCTTCTGGCGCTGGCTGTGCCGGCCCGATGATTTCGAGCGGCGGTTACGGCTTGGCATGGCCGCGCAACTCCGCCACCTGGCGCTGCCGGGACGGGTCGACCATATTCCCGGCGTGGGCGCGGCCCTCTGGTCGCCGCCGGGCCAGTGGCGTCTGGGGCTGTGGCAACAGCTTCGCTTCCTGCCCGACTTCGCGGCGATCACCGGGCTGGCCCGGCTGCCCGGCCGGCTCGCCGGTATCCAGCATATTCAGCAACTGCACCCCAAACGACCCCACTGGTACCTGCAGGTGCTGGGCGTGGCGCCGGGCCAGCAGGGGCGCGGCCACGCCCGCCGCCTGTTGGCGCCGGTACTGACCCTGTGCGATGAGCAGGGGCACGGCGCCTTTCTGGAAACCTGCGAGCCGGACAATCTGCCCCTCTACCGGCGCTTCGGCTTCGAGGTCATCCGCGAGGACCGCGTCGCCGCCAACGGCCCGCCGATCTGGCTGATGTGGCGTTCGCCGCGCCTTTAACCGCCGTTTTCGCGGCGGCGGTCTCATCCCGGCGCTACCCTACTTTACCGATTTTTACCGCGCCGCTATGGTTTCGGTACCCTGATCACTTATTGTTGAGTCAACTCAGGAACAATGGATAACAAGGAGCACCAATGAAACGCACTGCCGGATGTCTTTTCCTGGCCGGGGCCCTGTCCCTGTCCGCCTGCACCACCATCAACCCTTATACCGGTGAGAAACAAACCTCGAAGGCCACCAGCGGCGCCGCCATCGGCGCGGTGAGCGGCGCCCTGATCGGTATCGCCACGTCGGACAGCGCCAAGGAACGCAAAGAACGCGCCCTGGCCGGCGCCGGCATCGGCGCCATCGCCGGCGGCGGCGTGGGCTACTACATGGATGTTCAGGAAGCCAAGCTGCGCCAGAAACTGGAAGGTTCCGGTGTTTCCGTGACCCGTAGCGGCGAGAACATCATTCTCAACATGCCGGGCAACGTCACCTTCGACACCGACAGCACCCAGGTGAAGAGCTCTTTCCGTTCGGTGCTCGATTCGGTCTCCGAAGTGCTTAAAGAGTACGACTCCACCATGCTGCAGATCGCCGGCCACACCGACAGCACCGGCGGCGACCGCTACAACCTGCTCCTTTCACAGCAGCGCGCCCAGGCGGTGGCCGATGTGCTCAGCGGCTACGGTGTCCAGGCGGTACGCATGGACGTGGTCGGTTTCGGCGAGACCCAGCCGATCGCGGATAACAGCTCCGCTTCCGGCCGTCAGCAGAACCGCCGTGTGGAACTGACGCTGATTCCTTACAAGGAATAAGCGCCCGCGCCCGCCTCAGGCGGTGCCGGCCCGGCGCAAACGCCAGACCAGCACCGCCAGGGGCACCATCAGCGCCACCACCAGCATGTACGGAAAGCGGTGGTCGAGCGTATACAGCCCGGTGCCGACCAGCGGCCCGAGAACGAACCCCAGCGACGGACACGCACTGGCCAGACCGGCCACCCTGCCCTGCTCCGAGCTGTCCACCCGCAGGCTCGCCAGCGACATGATCGCCGGCATGCCGAAACCGATCCCCATCCCCACCAGCATCACCGCCAGGGTCATGCCCAGACGGCTGTCGAACAGCCACAGCACGCCGGCGCCCAGGCCGATGGCCGGCACCGCCAGCGCCAGCAGCACCAGGGCCGGTGCCCGCAGCCACTGCACCACCAGCACCTGACCGGTGAGCGAGGTGACCGCCGCCGCCATCATGGCGGTGCCCAGAGCCCCGGCCGCTTCGGTGGGCGACATGTTCAGGGCATCCTGAAACAGAAAGCCCAGGGTCTGCTGAACCAGCGCGAAGCTCATGAACAGCACCACGCCGGTGATCAACAAATCGCGGAAACGGCGGTCGGTATAGGCGCGCAGGCCGGTGGCCAGCACCGTGCGACGGCGTTGCACCGGCGGCTCGCCGCGATACGGCGACGGCGGCAGGAAGAACAGAATGAAGACCGCCATCAAGGCGACCAGGCCGGCCACCAGATAGAGCGGCAATACCAGGGCCACCGCCGCCAGCATGCCGCCGATGCCCGGGCCGAGGACGGTGCCCAGGTTATTGGCCGCGCCGATGCGCCCCATGCCCCGGGTGCGCGCTTCCGGCTCGGTGATGTCCGCGGTGTAGGCCGCCGCCGAGGGTGGCGTGGCCGCCATGATCACCGCCTGGCTCATGCGCGCGACCACCAGCAGCGCCACCAGCACGCCGCCGCTCACCCAGCCGGCGAGCCCGGCCTGGAACACCAGCGCGAACAGCAGCGTGCCGGTGGCATAGCCGCTCAGGCCGATGATCAGAATCGGCCGGCGGCCATAGAGTTCACTCAGGTAGCCCCACACCGGGCTGGCCAGGGCGAAGGCCAGCGACGAGCAGCTGATGATCAGCCCCACCTGCATCTCGGCCAGACCGGTGGCCCGGCCCAGGGACGGCAGCAGCGTGAACACCAGGGTCTGCCCCAGAGCGGTGACGCCCACGGCGGCGAGCAGCAGGCTTTGGGTAAAGGTCGAAGACCTGGCAACCGGCGATAACGACAAAGAGGGCCTCCTTTCAGGGGCCGTTAATATATCACCTTCGTTGTCCTATCGCCGCTGTCGCTAGTTGTTTTCCTCGGAAAGCAGGAAGTGCGCCCGGGCAATGGTGATCGGCTCTTCCCGGCGCTTCTGCCAGGCGCTGATGTGCACGTTGGCGATGCGCCGGCCCAGCCGGGTAATGCGGCATTCCGCGAAGGTATCGCGGAACAGACCGGCGCGCAGATAGTCGATGGTGAAATCGATGGTCTTGGGCACCTTCGGCTCACCCATCTCCAGCAGGATGAAGATGATCGCGGCCTGCTCCATGAAGCCGGCCACGGCGCCGCCGTGCAGCGCCGGCAAGGTGGGATTGCCGATGTTGTTTTCGTTGCGCGGCAGGATGAAGGTCAGCTCTTCCCCCTGCACCAGCAGTTCAATGCCGAGGAAACGGGCGTAGGGCACCCGGTCCACCAGATCCTGGTAATTGGCTTCGCCCGCCCGGCAGGCTTCGATCAAGGCTTTCAGACTGTCGGTCATCAGGACACCACCCGCCCTTTTTTATCCAGTTTCATGCGTGTGTAGGTGGCGAGGCCGGTGGCCACCGGTTCGCCCTGTTCCTCGCCCTCTTCCCAGGTGGTCAGACGAACGAAGGTGACGTTGGGCGTGAGCCGGTAGCAGCTGGCGTGGCAAATCACCGCCTTGCCGGGCGTCGGGGCGTGCAAGTGATCGACGCGGAAGTCGATGGTGGGGGTGATCTCGAAATTCGGGTACAGCCGGCAACTGTTCGCCATGCCGCCGGCCTGATCCATCATCGCGAAGATGGCGCCGCCGTGCAGCACGCCGCTGTCCGGGTTGCCGACCAGGTCCTCGCGCCACGGAAGACGCACCCGCACGCCGTCTTCTTCGGCGCTGAGCACTTCCATACCCAGGTTGCGGGAATGACGCACGGTCTCCAGGGACCGGTTACAGACGTCCATACGGGTATAAGAGGGTTTTGAATCTGTCACGGGGGCCAATGCTCTGTTACTGCGGGCCCGGCAAGATTACCGCCTACCCTGACCCCGGATCAATTGCTATCAGCGGAGCCTCCATGGCACCACGCCTTTCCGTGAAATCCTCACTGCGCGCTTTTGGCCATATGGTGGAACGCCGCCGCCACCCGCGACGCTTCATTCAGACCGACAAGACACCCTGGGACGAAATTCATCGCGACGGCATCATGGCCCTGCGTCATTACAGCCTGCCGCCCATGGAGCGGATTCCGGTGGGCGATGAAGAAATACCGGTCAAGCGCGAAAAACATCGTATCCCGCTTATTCTGGTGCCGGCGCTGGGCATTCACTGCTGGACCTACGACCTGATGCCCAACCGCTCCATGGTGCGCTATCTGATGGCGCGCGGCCACGACGTCTATCTGATCGACTGGGGGCAGCCCTCCCAGGCCAACCGCGATCTGGATCTGGATACCTACGTGAACCAGTGGCTGCCGCAAGCCGTGGCGCGGGTGCGCGAGCGCACCGGTGCCGACCAGGTGAACCTGCTCGGTTACTGCATGGGCGGGCTGCTGTGCATGCTCTATCTGGGCGGTCACCCCGAGGCGCCGGTGCGCAGCCTGACCACCATCGCCAGCCCGGTGAATTTCCATAAGAGCGGTCCGTTCGGCAAGATTTTCAGCCTCGCGGCGATCCCCGCCATGCAGGCCCACGACTGGTTCCAGGTGCGCCTGGAGCCGCTCGACAGCAAGCTGTTCCATATTCCCGCCAGCTTGCTGTCCCTGGGCTTCAAGATGACCAACCCGCCCGGCCTGGTGCAGTCCTACGTGGATTTGCTGCGCAATATGGGCGACCGGGATTACCTCACCGAATACATGACCATGGGCCAGTGGTTCAACGACATGGTGGATTACCCCGGCGCGGTGGTCCGCGAGGTGATCGAGAAGATGGTGCTGGCCAACAGCCTCGCCGACGGCCGGCTGACCATCGGTGGACGGCGGGTGGACTTCGGCGCCATCACCCAGGATTTACTGGCGTTCGGCGGCCGCAGCGATCGGATCGTCAGTCTGCGGGCGGCGCGGGAAATTCTTAAAGTGGTGGGCAGCCGCGAAAAGCGGTTCGAGGAAGCCCCCGGCGGCCACGCCGGGGTGTTCGCCGGCAGCAAAGCGCCCGGCCACTGCTGGCGGGTGATCGCCGACTGGCTGGAGGCGCGTGCCGACTAGGGCCCTCTACACCAGGCCTTACTCGGGCGGACCGATGGTGGGCTTGGCGACCTCGGAGGTGGCCAGCTCCACCGCCTGCTGCAGGCTGGCGGTCATTTGCGAGGTGTAGCGGTAGACCAGGAAGGGCACCGCTTCGTCACCGAACTTGAGCATTGAAGAGCGGATGAACCCCCACTTCAGTGCCGCCTGTTCCAGGGTGCGATTCAGATTGCCGTCGCCACGGTGGGCGTTCTGGACCGTCTTGAGACGCTCGGAAAAGGCCGGCACCGCCTGTTCGAACGCGCCACGGTCCTGATCCGATTGTTCGCCGGTCCGCGCGATGATGGCGACATAGGACGACGTCAGGTACTGAAGCTCGCTGATCAGCGCGTGCACGTCGTCGTACTTGCCGCCGGTGGCGCCGTCGAAGGCGTCGATATCGGCGGCCATTCGCGCCGGCAGGCTGTCCAGCCGGTCGCTATCGCCGGCGGGCGGTTCGGCCCCGGCGTCCCCCGGTGCCGGCAGAGCCTGATCGGCGGCCATCCGCTGCCATTGCTCGGTGAGCCCGCTCACCAGCGCGCGCTCGGCGTCGGACGCACTGTCCGAACGCAATGCATCAAGGGCATTGGCGGCTTGCTGGACCGCTTCGTTCAGAGCAACCCGGTAACTGTCATTGCCGTCCATGACGGTGTACATGTGGTAGTCCGTGCGCACTTGCCAGAGGTGGTGCTCCAGATCTTCCAGCTGGGCCCGGCTCAGGTCCGCGCCCGAAAGCGCGGGCGTTGCCAGCCCGGTTATCGATAACACCACCGCCAAGGCGCCCCTGGAAAGGGTTCGCATAGCATCTCCTATTGCGTTCTTGTTGTTGCCCAGCCCAAGGACAAACGCGGCAAAGATAGTATATAGCGGCGCGTTTTACCAATGCGCAATATTGCTCTGGTGTCGTTAGCGGCCGCGACCGCCCAGCTCCCGGTACAAGGCTTCGTATTCCTGGGTGAGTTTGTGCTTGGGGTTCCAGTTGATCAGCGGCGTGGCGCGTTCGTGGGATTCGCGCATCGCCACGCTGGCGGAAAGCTTGCTGTCGAGAATCGGCAGCCCCTCCTCCACCAGCGACGCCACCAGCTCCTGGGGCAGCCGCGCGCGCGGCTGATACTGATTGACCACGATGCCCTGCACGCGCAGGTCTTCGTTGTGGTCTTCGCGGGTCTCGTGGATATTTTCCAGCAGCGAGTACAGCGCCTTGCGGGAGAAGGCATCGCAATCGAACGGGATCAGCACCCGGTCGGCGGCGATCAGCGCGGACAGCGTGTAGAAATTGAACGCCGGCGGCGTATCCACATAAATGGCGTCGAATTCCCGGGCCAGGCTTTTGAGCAGGCCGCGCAGCTTGTAAATCTTGTGTTTGGACTGCAGCAGGTGCTCCACCTCGCCGAGTTCGCCGTCGGAGGGCAACACATACAGATTCTCGAACTTGGTGAGATGCACATAGTCACGCGGGGCTTTTTCCTTGAGCTTGAAGGACAGCGTCTGCGCGAAAAACGTGCCGATGTTCGGCGTCGGCCCCTGCTCCTGCTGATACGCGCCCATACCCAGCAGGTACTGGCTGGCGTTGCATTGCGGGTCGAGATCCACCACCAGGGTCTTGTTGCCCCGGGCGGCGCTGATCGCCGCCAGATTCACGGTGATGCTGGATTTGCCCACACCGCCTTTCTGATTAAACACCACGGTTCGCATGCACGGTTCTCCTTACCTGAGTGGCGCAATGATACACATCGCCCGGAACCCGTCCCAGGCCGCAGCGACGCCGGCGGCTGTCATCCGTCGTCCACAAAAACTGTGGATAACCCCGTGAACAACCCGTTGAAGAGCGTCGCTGGCGCTGCCACCACGCCGCTCTCCGCGAATTGATCGTTCCCTGGCCAGCGGCGGGTAAATGCGCGGCAAAAAGACATTTACCCCCCTTGTCCCGCTTCCCGGTTTGCGCTCAGTATAGATATACACCATGTTTACCACGGAGTGATCCATGAGCGCCGTTACCCCCTTTGCGCCTGTTCCCACCGGCAGCCCTCTCAAGGCCGTTCCCGGAGACCCGGGCTGGCCCCTGGTCGGGCATACCCTGACCAGTATGCGTGATCCGGTTGGTTTGATGCGACAGCGCTACGACCGCTACGGGCCGGTTTCCTGGACGCGCCTGTTCGGCCTGCGTGTGATTCAGATGCTGGGGCCGGACGCCAATCAGTTCGTGCTGCTCAATAAAGGCGACCTGTTCTCCAACCATGGCGGCTGGGACTTCTTCATCGGCCCGTTTTTCCACCGGGGCATCATGCTGCTCGATTTCGACGAGCACCGCTGGCACCGGCGCATCATGCAGCAGGCCTTCACCAAAAGCGCCCTGCGCGGCTATCTGGAACGCATGGGGCCGCGCATCAGCAGCGGCCTGGAGACCTGGCCGGAGGGCGCCATCAAGGTGCTGCCCCGGGTCAAGCAGTTGACCCTGGACCTGGCCACCGATGTGTTTATGGGGCAAGAACTTGGCCCCCGTTCGGAGCAGGTGAACCGGGCCTTCGTGGACACCGTGCGCGCCGGCACCGCCCTGCTGCGTTTTCCGGTGCCGGGGCTGCGCTGGTCCAAGGGGCTGCGCGGACGGCGGGTGCTGGAGCAGCTGTTCCGCGATGAGATTCCGGTGAAACGGGGCCAGGAGGACAACGACCTGTTCAGCGCCCTGTGTCACGCCACCACCGAGGACGGCGACCGCTTCTCCGACGACGATGTGGTCAACCACATGATCTTCCTGATGATGGCGGCCCACGACACCACCACCATCACGCTGACCAACCTGTTCTACCATCTGGCCCGCGAGCCGGAATGGCAGGAACGTCTGCGCGAGGAAAGCCGGGCACTGGGCAAAACCCAACTGGCGTACGAGGATCTGGAAAAGCTGCCGGGCATCGGCCTGGCCATGAAAGAAGCGCTGCGCCTGTGCGCGCCGGTGCCGTCCCTGCCCCGCCGCACCGTGCGCGACGTGGAGTACGACGGCTTCCATATTCCCAAGGGCAGCTTCATCACCGTGGCGCCCTACTTCACCCACTATATGGAAGAGTACTGGCCGGACCCGGAGCGCTTTGATCCGTTGCGTTTCAGTGACGAGCGCCGCGAGGACAAGGTGCATCCCTACGCCTGGGTGCCGTTCGGTGGCGGCGCGCACAAGTGCATCGGCCTGCACTTCGCCGACATGCAGGTCAAGGCGGTGCTCCATCAGGTGCTGTTGAAGTACCGCTGGCGGGTACCGGCGGACTATGTGATGCCGGTGGACACCACCAGCCTGCCGGTGCCCAAGGACGGCCTGCCGGTCACCCTGGAACCTGTGTGAGCGTCGGCGGCGCTTAGCCGCTGATCGTCTCGCCGTCGCGCATCGTGACCAACTCCTCCGCCGAGGTGGGATGGATGCCCACGGTGGCGTCGAAGTCCGCCTTGGTGGCGCCCATGCGCACCGCCACGGCGAAGCCCTGGGTGATCTCGGCGGCCTCTTCACCGGCCATGTGCAAGCCCACCACCCGGTCGCTGGCGTCGTCGACGATCAGCTTCATCATGGATTTTTCCTGGATATCGCTGAGCGTGTAGCGCATCGGCCGGAACTGGCTTTTATAGACGCGGATAGTGCCGTACTCGGCGAGCGCCTCTTCCTGGCTGAGCCCCACGGTGCCGATGTTGGGGTGGCAGAACACGGCGGTGGGCACGTCGCGGTAATCCAGCGGCGCCTTCGGCTTGTGCTCGCCGAACAGATGCGCCGCCAGCCACATGCCCTCGGCCAGCGCCACCGGCGTCAGTTGCAGGCGGTCGGTGACGTCGCCCAGGGCGTAAATGCCCGGCTCGCTGGTCTGGAAGGCGTCGTCGACGATCACCGCGCCGTTGTCGCGGGTCTCAACGGTGACCCCCTCGGCGAACAGGCCGTCCAGCTTGGGCACCCGCCCGGTGGCGTAGAACACTTCGTCGACCACCAGGCTGTCGCCGTTCAACAAGCGCAGGGTTTTCTCGCCGTCCGGGTCGCCCTCGATGGCGCTGACGTCGGTGTTCACATGGATGCGGATCCCGGAAGCGGCCATGCGCTCGGCGACGAACTCGCGGATTTCGCCGTCAAAACCGCGCAGAATCAGATCGCGGCGGTAGAGTTGATGCACCTCCACACCCAGGCCGTTAAGAATCGAAGCGAATTCGCTGGCGATGTAGCCGCCGCCGACCACGGCGACTTTTTTCGGCAGCGTTTCCAGATAGAACAGATCGTCGGAAATGCGCACCAGATCGTCACCGGGCAGTTCCGGCACATGCGGCTTGCCGCCGGTGGCGATCAGAATGTTCTTGCACTGCAGGACGCGGTCGCCGTCCACGGACACGCGGCCGGGCCCCTCGATGCGGCCGTGCCCTTCGAAAACGGTGACGCCGGCGTTATCCAGGATGCGGTTGTAGATACCGTTGAGCCGTTCGATCTCGCGGGTTTTATTGTCGCGCAGGGTGTTCCAGTCAAAGCGCCAGCCGTCCAGTTGATAGCCGTAGCTGGCGGCCAGTTCGAACTCTTCCGGAAAGCCGGCGCCGTAGGCGAACAGCTTCTTGGGCACGCAGCCCACATTGACGCAGGTGCCGCCGAAGAACCGCTCTTCGATAATCGCCACGCGGGCGCCGTGCCCCGAGGCCATGCGCGCCGCGCGCACACCGCCGGAACCGGCACCGATGACCACCAGATCGAATTCGTCAGACAAAACACTCTCCTTATCGTAGACCGCTGGGGGATGGCGCTATTGTGGCGGCCGTCCGGTGAAGCACAAGGCCAGGCGGTCAATGGTATTGATAGCGTGACCTTATGCCATCGCCGGCCCGCGCCTAGGCGCCGACGCGGAAACGCGCGAAGGGCGCGTGCAGGCTGGGGCGCCCCTGGCGCAGATACAGCCCCGGCTCGATCGGCGGCCACAGCTCTTCCAGCGGCACCGAGTCGCCGTTGGCGTTCACCATGCGCGCATGGTGGCGCCGCAACTGGCGCGGCTCGCCGACACCGCAGGCGTGGGCGATGGTCTCCACTTCCTTGACCAGGTTGCTGTGGAAATGCGCCACCCGCCGGCCTTTGTCGCTGGGCACCAGCCCCCGCTGCAGACGCGGGTTGTGGGTGGTGACACCGGTGGGACAGGTATTGCGGTTGCACTGCATTGCCTGAATGCAGCCGAGCGCGAACATATAACCGCGCGCGGAGACACAGAAATCCGCGCCCATGGCGATCGCCCAGGCCACCATGGTGGGGTTGATCAGCTTGCCCGAGGCGATAATACGAATGCGGTCCTGCAGCGCGAAGCCGTCGCGCAGGTCCACCACCAGAGGCAGGGATTCGGCCAGATTCAGACCCACGTCGTCCATCAGCGACATGGGCGCGGCGCCGGTGCCGCCGTCGCCGCTGTCCACGGTGATGAAGTCCGGCGCGCTTTCCAGGCCGCGCTCGTGGATTTCCACGAACAGCTCTTCCAGCCACTGCCAGGAACCGATCACCGTCTTGATGCCGGTGGGTTTGCCGGTCACCCGCCGCACCCGGTCGATCATGTCCAGCAGGTCGCCGGCGGAGCGGATCCCCGGCTGGCCGTTGGGGCTCACCGACGACTCGCCCACCGGTATGCCACGGATGCGGGCAATCTCCGGGGTCACTTTTTCCGCCGGCAGGATCCCGCCCTTGCCCGGTTTGGCGCCCTGGCTGAGCTTGATCTCGAACATTTTCACCGGTTGCAGGCGGGCCAGGTCGCGAAGCTTGTCGTCGCTCAGGTTGCCTTCTTCGTCGCGTACGCCGTAATACGCCGTGCCGATCTGGAACACCAGATCGCAATGCCCTTCCAGGTGCATTTTGGTGAGACCGCCCTCGCCGGTATTGAGCCAGCAGCCGGCATGGCCGGCGCCCCGGGACAAGGCCTGCACGGCGGGCTTGGAGATGGCCCCGAAGCTCATCGCCGACACATTGTGGAAGCTGCGCGCCACATAGGGCTGGTCGGCGTAGGGGCCGATCATCAGCGGCAGGGTTTCGGCGGCGTCCTTTTCCAGGGTGGGATAAGGGGTATTGAGAAAGACGATACGGCCCGCCGCGTTTTGCTTGGTGGTGCCGAACGCCACGGTGTTGCTGAGATTCTTGGCCGCCCGGTACACCCAGCTGCGCTGGGCGCGGTTGAACGGCAGTTCCTCGCGGTCCATGGCGAAGAAATACTGGCGGAAAAACTCACCAATATGCTCGAAAAAGTAACGAAAACGGCCGATCAGCGGGTAATTACGCCGGATCGCATGGGTTTTCTGGAAATAGCGATCCTGCACCCAGAGCACCATGGCCGTCACGGTGGCCAGAAACAGAATCAGCAGCAGGCCCAAGGCCAGCCAGGTGGTCAGCACATTGACCCAGGCATGCAACTGCTCGGAGAGCATAGGACCTCCTTTAATTGCCCGCGTCTCATGCTATCACTATAACCCCAGCCCGCCATCCGTTCGCGATGCCTGAAAATACCGTTCTGATGCTAAAAGATGAGAACCACGACCTATAAGCCGCACCCAAAACCTAGCCCGGCCGCTAATACTGTGGTATCACTTCCCTCTGGAATCGGGATGTAAAATCAGTAAGAGATAAAACAATGAAATTACCGGGGGTCTGCGGCCTGGTATTGGCACTGGGGGTGTCGATGCCGGCCATCGCGGAAAACATCTACACCTACCGTGGCGACGGCGGTGAAATCCTGTTCACGGACAAACCCCGGGACCGGGTGGACGCCAGCTATACGCTGCTTTCCGTCCGCAAGGGCTGGACCTACACGCCCAAGGCGCTGAGCGACGCCCAGCGCGACCGCTACGACACCGTGATCCAGCGCGCCGCCGGCGACTTCGGCGTGGAAGCGGCCCTGGTGAAGGCGGTGATCCACGCGGAATCCCTGTTCGACCGCCACGCGGTATCCCGGGTCGGCGCCCAGGGCCTGATGCAGCTGATGCCGCGCACCGCCCGCTACCTGGAAGTCTCCGACCCCTTCGACGCCAGCGCCAACATTCACGGCGGCACCCGCTTCCTGGCCTACCTGCAAAACAAGTTCAGCACCCTGGATCAGGTCCTGGCGGCCTACAACGCCGGCGAAGGCAATGTGCGCCGCTACGGCGGCATCCCGCCGTTTCCCGAGACCCGGGCCTATGTGAAGAAGGTCAAGGAGCTGCGGTTGCGCTACCAGTTGCAGCTGTCCCAGGACGACGCGGTGGCCAGCCGCTAGAGCTCGCTCACCCCGATCCAGGGGCCGTCGTAATCGAGCCGGTAGCGTTTCAGGCAATACCCCTGCGGTCCGCGGCATTGGCCGTTGCGCAGGGAGAACTCCAGGCCGTGCCCGGGGCAGCGCAGCACCTCGCCGCGCACCGAGGCCCTTTCCAACGGAAATTCCCCATGGGGGCAACGGCGTTGCACCAGCCAGGTGTCGCCGTCTTCATGAATCAGTAGTAGTTCTTCGCGGCCGATTTGCACCGGCAGGCGCAGCCCGTCGTAAAGATCCAGCGTCCGGATAAGGCGATGGAACATGCCGCTCTCTCCTCCCCCCTGCGATGCCGCCAACCTTAGCACGCGATTGTTGGGTCGTCCCGGATTGCTGCCTTGTGGGAGCGGGCCCAGCCCGCGAAAGGGTGGCGCCAGCCACCCGGCAGGATACCAGAGGCCTCGGTTTTCCGATGTTCGGTGCTCCGTATCCGAGACGCGGGGCAATGGTGGTGCCTTCCGGGACCGCTCAAGCCATCCCTGGCCGCTGTTAGTTTGGCCGTCCCTGGCCAAACAGCTCCCTCCAGGCACCACCATTGCCCCGCTCACTTGGCAGCGGAACCGCCACGGGTCCAAATAACCGCCCGGACCTTTCTACGAAGCTCGGGGTTTGTGGGAGCGGGCCCAGCCCGCGAAAGGGTGGCACTAGCCACCCGGCAGGATACC
>CAZKWA010000056.1:0-21487 GCA_964556345.1 uncultured Alcanivorax sp. | reverse complement strand
TGGCGGTACTGGGCGCCGGCATGATGGGCGCGGGCATCGCCTACGTCACCGCCCGCTCCGGCGCCCAGGTGGTGCTCAAGGACATCTCCGTCGAGAACGCGGAAAAGGGTAAAGCCTACTCCGAGAAGCTGCTCGACAAGGAAGTGTCCAAGGGCAAGATGAGCAAAGAGAAGAAAGAAGAAATTCTCGCGCGCATCACGCCCACCGCCGATCCGGCGGACCTGGAAGGCGTGGACTTCATCGTCGAAGCGGTATTCGAGAACACCGAACTCAAGCACAAGGTGTTCCAGGAAGTGGAAGACGTGGTCAAGCCCGATGCGGTACTGGGTTCCAACACCTCCACGCTGCCCATCACCGGCCTCGCCAAGGGCGTCAAGAAGCAGGAAAACTTCATCGGTATCCACTTCTTCAGCCCGGTGGAAAAAATGCCGCTGGTGGAAATCATCCGTGGTGAAAACACCAGTGATGAAGTGCTCGCCAAGGTGTTCGACTACACCCTGCAGATCAAGAAGACGCCGATCGTGGTCAACGATTCCCGTGGTTTCTTCACCAGCCGTGTGATCGGCACCTTCATCAACGAAGCCATCGCCATGGTCGGCGAAGGCCAGAACGCCAACTCCATTGAGCAGGCCGCCACCCAGGCCGGCTACCCGGTGGGCGCGCTCAAGCTGATCGACGAAATCAACATGAAACTGTCGTTGAAAATCGCCGATGAGTACAAGGAAGCGGCCAGCAAAGGCGAAGGCGCCGGCCAGGCCCATCCCGCTCTGGCGGTGATGGAGAAAATGGTTCGCGAACTGGACCGCCCCGGCAAGCTGGACGGCAAGGGCTTCTACGAGTATCCGGAAAACGGCAAGGCGCACATCTGGCCGGGCCTGAAAGAACAGTTCGGAGAAAAAGAAGCGATTCCGTTCCAGGACATGCAGGAGCGCATGCTGTTCGCCGAAGCCATCGAGACCGTGAAGTGCTTCGAGGAAGGCGTGATCGAATCGGTGGGTGACACCAATATCGGTTCCATTTTCGGCATCGGCTTCCCGGCCTGGACAGGCGGCGTGGTTCAGTACATGAACCAGTACGACGGCGGTCTGCGCGGTTTCGTGGCCCGTGCCCAGGAACTGGCCAACACTTACGGCGAGCGATTCACCCCGCCCAAGCTGCTGGTGGAGAAAGCCGAGAAAGGCGAAATCTTCAAGTAAGCCGGCCCGGCGGCACCGTTCTCTCGCGGTGCCGCTGTTTTGTCCTGCTTTTTATTCTTCAGCCCCGCCTCTTGGCGGGGCTTTTTTGTGGCCGCCTTCCATGGCGGCCACCCTGCGGGCCGTCGCTGGCGCGACGTCCAAAATTGCTCCGGGCAATTTTGTGTGGCTCATGCGCTGTAGCGGGAAGGTTCGTTTCTCCATCGGGTAGGGTGGCTTGCAATAAAACGTGAAGGCGACAATAATGAGAACCATTCTCAATATAGTCGCCGAGGTTGGCGCCGAGGGAAGTGTTCATGGGGGCGGAATCCTATTATCGGAAAGAGGCGGTGGGGGTGCTTTACAGCAACCATCACGGCTGGCTTCTGGGTTGGCTGCGCAAAAAGCTGGGCTGCTCCCAGCGCGCCGCCGACATGGCCCAGGACACCTTCGTCCGCGTGCTCACCTCCAGAGCCGACCTCTACGCCCTCGACGAACCCCGCGCGTACCTGACCACCATCGCCGGTCGCCTGATCATCGACGACGCCCGCCGCCGCAAGGTGGAGCGGATCTATCTGGACACCTGGGGCGCTCTCCATGGCGAGACCGCCGCCGCGCCCTCATCGGAAACCCTGGTGGAGGTGGTGGAGCTGCTCACCGAAGTGTCCCGTTTGCTTGAGAGCCTGCCGGATAAGCCACGCCGCGCCTTCCTGATGAGCCGGCTGGACGGTCGCCCTTATCGCGACATCGCCACCGAACTGGGCGTATCGGTGAGCATGGTCAAGAAGTATGTGGCGCAGGCGTTGCTGCATTGCCTGGATGTGCTGGACGGAGACCTGACATGAACGACCCGCATCCGGTGTTACGCGAAGCCGCGGAGTGGCTGGCGACCCTGCAATCCGGGGAGGCCGGCGAGGATGAGTGTGCGCGGTGCCGGGCCTGGCGACAAGCTGATCCGCGCCATGACCGGGCCTACCGCAAGGTGGAAGCCCTGTGGCGCCGTTTCGACGGCCTGGACGGTGAAGCCGCCGCGTCCGCCACGCTGAGTACCATGCTGTGGCGGCGCCGGCGACGGGATCTGGCGCGTAGCGGCGGCGCCCTGGCGTTGATGGTCACGGTGTTGTTCGGCGGCGCCTTGCTCGCCATGCGTCCTTTCACGCCGCTTGATTTGATGGCGGATTACCGCAGCGGTGTCGGCCAGCAACGCCGCGTGGCGCTGCCCGACGGCAGCAAGCTGCTGCTCAACACCGCCGCGGTGGTGGACGTGGCGTACAGCGACGGAGAGCGTCGGGTACGGTTGCGGCGTGGCGAGCTGCTCGCCGAAGTGACCAGGGACCCGGAGCGGCCCTTTATCGTCGAGACCGACGCCGGCACCGCCCGGGCACTCGGTACCCGCTACACCGTGCGCGAGGGCGATGGTCGGCTGGACGTGGTGGTCACCGAATCGGCGGTGGAGGTGTGCGGGGTGGCTCAAAAGCCGTCCGGGCGACGCAATTGCGTCTCCACGCCCGCGGGCCACCGGGCCGGCGTTGTCGACGGCAACGTGATGACGCCCCGGGCCGTGGATACCGCCATTGCCACCGCCTGGGTAAAAGGGCGGCTGGTGGCCGACGACCGCCCGCTGACCGAGGTGCTTTCCGAATTGGGCCGCTATCGTCAGGGGTTTCTCAATTACGACCCGGAGGCGCTCGAGGGGATGCGCGTGTCCGGTGTTTTCCCGTTGGACGATCCCGAGCGGGCCCTGGCGATGCTGGCGGATTACCTGCCCGTGACCGTCACCCGCTATACCCCGCTGATGACCCTGGTGAGTCCCGCCGCTGACGCCGAGCGTTAAAACTTTTTCCTTTCCACTGTCCCTTTTCGTGTGTCGCGCGTCATCGAAGGTGAAAGCAGGCAATGAGAATGGGAATCAGTTTGTATGCGTGATACGGAGCGGAATGGGCCGGCCGGGGCACTGGGCGGCCAGTGGACCCTGATCTTACTGGCGCTGGCCCTGCTCGCCCTCACCGGTCGGGCCGGCGCGGAGGACGCCCCGGCGCGACATTACCGAATTCCGGCCGGCCCACTGGCCCCGGCACTGAACCGCTTCGCGCTGGAAGCCGGCGTGGTGATGTACTTCGATCCGGCGCTGGCCAGCGGCAAAACCACCGCCGGGCTGGACGGCGTGTACACCGTACGCGAGGGCTTCGCGGCACTGCTGCGCGGCACCAGCCTGGAAGTTCGCGCCGAAGCACGCGGCGGCTATACGGTGCGCGCCGGCGACCCGGACAGCGACGGCCGTCGCCTCTCCGAAGTGCGTGTCAAAGGCGAGGTGGACCCCCGCGCCGGCATTTACGGCCGGCCCGGCGCGGTCAGCATGGTCACCCGGGAAGACATTGATCGCTTGCCGCCGCGCAGCACCTCCGATGTGCTCGCCGCCGTGCCCGGCGTGCACACCTCCCAGAGCCGCCAGGACCCTGGTGTCTCGGTGAACATCCGCGGCCTGCAGGACTTCGGGCGGGTCAATATGATGATCGACGGCACCCGCCAGAACTATCAACAAAGCGGCCACGGCAGCAACGGGCAGGTGTACCTGGACCCGGCGCTGCTGGGCGGGGTGGACGTGGCCAAGGGGCCGCGCTCCACCGCCGGCGGCGCGGCGGTGATCGGCGGCGTGGTGAATTTCCGCACCCTGGAGGCCAGCGACCTGATCGCTGAACAACGCCGCGCCGGCGGTCGCGTCACCGCCACCAGCGGTGACAACGGCTACCACTTCACCGGCAGCGTGGCGGGGGCGGTGCGCGCCACCGACAACCTGGATCTGGTGGCGGCGGTGAGCCGCAAAAACCTGGGCACCTTCGAAAAAGGCGAACGCGGCGGCAACGACGGCGGCTATTGGCATGGCGCCAGCCAGTTCACCGGCCAGGAACAGTGGTCCGCGTTGTTTAAAAGCACCTTGCGCTTCGCCGACGACCAGTCACTGAAGTTCAGCTACATCGGCCTGGACGCGGACTTCGACCAGGGCAGCACCACCAACCCGGACCGCGCCGCCAGCGACAACAACCAGGTGCGCAGCGACACCTTCCTGGTCAACTACGATCTGTATCCGGGCAGCGACTGGCTGGATCTGGAGAGCAGCCTCTACTTCACCCGCACCCGTAATGATCAGCACCGCCCCGAAAACCCCGACGACGATTACGGCGCCTTCGACGTGCACTACGAAACCAACACCGTGGGCGGCACGGTCAGTAACCGCAGCCGGCTGCCGCTGGACAACCTGGGCGCCTCGCTGCTGTTCAACTACGGCACTGAGTTCTATCACGATTGGACCCGGCCCCAGGCGTCCCAGGCCGGCGAAGGGGAGGGCGAGCCCTCCTGGTTTTCCGGGCCCACGCCGGAAGGCGAGCGCAGCGTGGCCAGCCTGTTCAGCGAGGCGCGCTTCGCCCACCGCAGCGGTCTGGATCTGATCGCCGGTCTGCGCTACGACTACTTCCGGCTGGAAGGCGGCGGCGAAATGTACGTCGGCTCGATCGACAACCCGCCCGGCACCCGGCCGCCGCGCACCTTGCTGTACAGCGATTTTGAGGTGGCCCGCCACGACGGTTTCTTTTCCCCCACCTTCACCGCCGCCTACCAACTCACCAACCCGCTGCAACTGTTCGCCAGCTACGGCGAGGGCGTGCGCCCGCCGGCGATCACCGAATCGCTGATGTGGGGCTCGCACGTGGGCAACAGCTTTCCCTTTTTCCCCAATCCGGGCCTGGAACCGGAGCATTCACGCACCTGGGAAGCCGGCGCCAACCTGGATCTGCCCGGCCTGGTCCTGGACCGCGACCGGCTGCGCTTGAAAGCCACCTGGTTTGACACCCGGGTAGAGAACTACATCACCCAGGCCAGCGTGGTGGGGCCGGCGAGTAATAGCGGCCAGAGCCTGGCGGTGGCCTTCGTCAATCTGGACGACGAGGTGCGCTTTCGCGGGCTGGAGTTGGAAGCCGACTACCAGCTCGGCCCCGCCTTTTTCCGCGCCAGCTGGACCCGCAGCATCGACGACCTGGGCGAGGGCGGCTACGACCCCTATCCGCTCGGCAGCCTGACCGGCTATCCCGCCACGCCCCACGGCGAGGCCAACGGCGGCAACCCCTTCTATCTGTTGCCGCCGCGCAAAAAAGGCACTTTCAGCGCCGGCCTGCGCCTGTTTGACCGCCGCCTGGAACTGGGCAGCCGGGTGCGCTACGAGGACAACGGCGACCGTGGCGGCAGCGCCTATGAGGACGTGCTGAACTGGACCGTCTATGACCTCTGGGCCCGTTACGACCCGACCGACAATCTCACCCTGCGGCTGGCGGTGGACAACCTCCGCGACCGCAACTACGCCGAACTGAATGGCCTGTCCTACTGGATCGCGCCGGGCCGCACGGTCACCGGCTCGGTTTCCCTGAACTTTTAGCGCCACCATGCCAAGGAGTGTTTTTGCTATGTACCGGACCCTGATCACCCCACGCCGCCTGCTGGGCGCGGCCCTGCTGCTGACGGCTACATCCACCCTGGCGGCGCCCCAGGTGCTACACACCTTCGGCGCCGCCGATGACGACAGCAACCGTCCGCATGTGCCGCCGTCATACCTGGCGACGGCAAGCGGCGCCGGGCTGTATGGCGTGACACCGAACATTAACAATTCCGCCGGCACGTACTACTCGTTCGCGCTGCCCAACGAGGGGGCCGGTCTGCAGAGCAACAGCTTCGCCGCCGCCGGCGCGCTGGGGCTGTACACCGGCCTGGTGGCCACCGGCGACGACGACCTGGTGCTGGGCAGCAACCCGTTTTATATCGGCGACCCCACCGTGTTCCGCTGGACCCCGGGCAGCGCGCCGGTCAACGCCGTGTCCGACCCCACCGATCCGACGGCCGACGCCCCGGACGGTTACGGCGGTGATTTCCAGCCCCGCGGCCTGTTCGCCGCCGACGGCGACGGCAACGTCTATCTCGGCGGCGGCAGTGCACGCACCGGCAACGGCCTGTTCCGTCTGACCCCGGATGGGCGGCTGGATCAACTGGTCGATTTCGAAAATTACTACGAGGAAATCGACAACAAGCACCACTACCACAAGGGCCAGTACCCGGCCGCCCTGGTGGTGGACCGCGACGCCGGCGTGCTCTACGGCATCAATGTGCGCCATCAGAGCGATGTCAGCGGTGACCCCGAGGCGGTGCCCGAAGGCGATGAAACCGCCGGCACTTTGTTCCGTATTGACCTGGACGAGGCGGCCGCCGGCGGCGACACACCGGTGACGGTGCTGCACACCTTCGCCTTCAACACGGAAGGCGAAATCAAGAGCAGCGATTCCGGCCAGCAGGCTCTGGTGCTGGCCGGTGAGTGGCTGTACGGCACCACCACCGAGGCGCTGTGGCGCTACCGGCCCGGCGACCCGGACAGCTTCGCGCTGGTGCACACCTTCGGCGAAGACGCCGGGGACGGCGACACCCCCTGGGGGCCGCTGGTGCTGGCCGACGATGGCGCGGTGTACGGCACCACCCGGCGCACCACCGACGGCGGCGCCGGCACCCTGTTCCGGGTCACCCCCTCCGGGGAGGGCGACGACAACTATGAAATTCTGCACGTCTTCGATGTGGAAACCGACGGCGCCCTCCCGGTGGGCCTGGTGCCCGGCCCCGTGGCCGACGGCACCCAGACCCTGTACGGCGCCACCGCCCGTGGCGGCAATACCGGCGACACCCTGGGCACCAGCGCCGGCGACCTGAACGACGCCGCCGCCGGCTACGGCACCCTCTACGCCTGGGACCTGGCCCTGCCCGCTGACATCCAGATCAGTGCCGACCCGCAAAACCTGACCCTGGGCGACAGCACCACCCTGAGTTGGACCGTCACCGGCGGCGCCAACTGCGTGGGCGAGGGCGACTGGGCCGGCAACAAGGCCCTGGAAGGCAGCGAAACCCTCACCCCGGATCTGGACGGCGACTACACCTACACCCTGACCTGCGAGAACAACGACGGCGGCACCGCCTCCGCCAGCGTCACCGTGACCGTGGCGCCGGCGGATAGCAATTCCGGTGGCGATGATTCAGGCGGCGGCTCCTCCGGCGGAGGCGGCAGTGTGCCGCTGGCGTTGCTGGGCCTGCTCGGCCTGTTGCTCGCGCGCCGCCGGCGGTAACCGGGTTCCACCGGCGGCCGCCGACAGCGACCGCCGGGCAACCCGCCGAAGCCAGCCCTCCGCCAGCCTCGGTGGTGGCCGGTGCTCCGGCACCGGCCGGGCGCGACCGCATGCTTGCGGCGCGTCTCCCTAAACCACGTAACGAGAAAGGAGTTCAACCATGAGCGTAACCGTAACCTACTCAGCGGCCTTCGATGATTACCCGTTAAACTGGGACAGCACGGACGGCCTGTACACCGATAACGACCAAGCAACTGGCTTTGAAAACGAAGACGGGTTCCTGCCGTTCTACAACCAGCACTTCGATGTGGCCGATCACAGCGAAAACCCGGGTGAGTTCGCCGGCCCGGAGGATCCGAACCCGGAAGTGGACCTGGGCATCTGGGGTTCCTTCGGTACCTTCTCCGGCACCCAGTACGCCCTGGAAGGCGAGGACAGCAGTATGGATCTGGGCTTCATTGTCGAAGCCGCCGACGGGTCCTACCTGAACTACACCTTCTTCGCCAGTCCCAGCCACACCCTGTATGGGGAGCTCGGTTCCATCACCTTCGGCAGCGGTCTCAGCCAGGACGCCAACGGCGAGTACTACTTCACCGAGGAGCTGGTGACCATCGACGGCCTGGACAGCATCGGCCTCAACGGTGGCCTGGACGCCAACGGTGATGTGATCGACCGCACCACCGGCAATAACGACACCCACAACATCGTCAATGGCCTGATGAACGGGGATGCCTCCGAGCTGTGGGCTGCGATCGAAAACAACATCGGTGCCGAGATCGACCAGAGTGCCGCCATGGCCGAAGTACTGGGCGTGGCCGAAACCACCGACACCGAACTGGAAATGGCGGCCTGACCGTTTTTACCGCCGATCCCGTCCGTCGCCTTCCGGCGGCGGACGCTTTCTTGTCGCAGCCTCGTTCACGGAGATCACCATGCGCTTTATACGCACGCTGTTGTTGGTTGGCTTGTTTGCCGCTCAGGCGTTCGGGTCGGTAATGGCCGCTCCTGTGGAAGTGCTCAACCTCACCACGTTTCGGGGCACCAGTGGCGATACCACCTGGCCCAACGCGGCGCGCCCGACGGTACCGCCTACGCTGCTGAATGACCGACTCTTCGGCGTGATGGTGTTAGGTGTGTATGCCTTGCCGTTGTATCCCTCTCAATACGAGGTGCCGGCCGATGTCCGCGACAACCCCGATCTCCAGGCCAGTGGCATCAGGGCCAGCAGTCCCTTGCTTTGGGATGGGCAAACGAATTCCTTTTACGGCGCGGGCAGGCTCAATCTGTATTCGACGTCGGACGACGAAGGCGTGCTGTTCCGAACAGAATTCGATGGCGCGAACCTGGAAAAAATCACCGGTCTGGAAGACCCGACCGGTGTGCTGGTACGCAAAGACCGCACTCTTTATGGTCTGGATCGCGGGTCGGACGATAGCGGCCGCCTGTTCGCCGTGGGGCTGGACCAGGATAGTCCGGCGGCGCGAACAGTGTTCACTTTTCCCGAGGGCCCCCACGGCCGCCAGTATCCAAACGGCCTGATTGTGGCCAGTGACGGCTGGCTCTACGGCGTCACCAGCTATGCGCGCGGCGTGCCTTATATGGCGGGCACGCCCGACTCGCCGGATACGCCCACCGGCGCTGTCTACCGGCTGAATCCGGACGCCGCGGACGCGACCTTCGAGATTCTGCATACGTTCACGCTCGATGAGGGGGAGATCCCCTGGCGCTACTGCGACGAACAAGAGTGCTATGGCTCGATCAGGCATCAATTACTCGCCTGGCTGGTGGAGGCCCCGGACGGCTATCTGTACGGCGGCACTACTGTCGGGGTCTGTCAGACCCGGGGCACCCAGGATCCGGGCTGGTACTACTATCTGGTGAATCTGTCGCTGTGCTACGGCCGGGAAAGTCTGGAGGACGACGATCACATCCTGGCTGATCCGCCCTATTACGACGGGCCCAACTGGCACGGCTCTTTATATCGCCTGAACAAGCAGGGTGGTGAGTTCGCCGTGCTGCACACCTTCACCGGTACCGACGGCAGTCAGCCCCGGGGCCCCCTGGTATTGGCCAGTGACGGTAATATCTATGGCACCACCCTGGGTGGTGGCCAAACCGGCATCCCCGAATCCGCCGGTTATGACTCCGCCGACCCGGGGCTCGTGCAACCCAATTACGACGGCACCCTTTACCGGCTGAACCTGGACGCCATCGAGATCGCCGGCGACGGCACCGTGGTCGACGGCGGTTTCGAGAGGGTGCACAGCTTTGTTAACGAAATCAGCGGTGCGTCTCCGGTGGGTCTCGCCGAAGGAGGCGCGGGTCAGCTGTACGGTGTCACTTATGGAGGTGGCGAGCGCTACGTCAATACCGCCGGCAAGGAGCAGATGGGCCAGGGCACCGTCTTCAAGGTGAACTTGGACCCCGAGGCCCCCCAGTCCCGGGTCACGGTGACCCTGTCGTCCGGGGATATCCAGGCCGGCGAGACCGCCCGGCTGATCTGGACCACCCAATACGCGGATAGCTGCACCGCCAGCGGCGGCGCCGAGGGCGACGGCTGGGCCGGCCACCGGGAAAGCGAGGGCTATTGGGACGTGAGCCCGGACATTGGTGTCTATTACTACACCCTCACCTGCGAAAGCACCCTCACCGGCGGCCAGATCGGCGACGTGGCCTCCCTGGGCGTCGGCGCGCCGGACCGCACGAAGGACGGCAACACGGTGGAATACGGCAACGGCAGCGGCGGCAGCGCCGGTCTGGCCGGGCTGGCGCTGCTCGGCCTGCTGGTGGCGCGCCGGCGGGGAGGGCGGCGATGAGCGCGCCGGCCGCGCGCGGGGAGGCCCGTGACGAGCTGCGCGCCGCACTGGCGGCGCACCGCTCGGTGCTGCTGTCCGTGGGCGCCTTCAGCGCGGTGATCAATCTGCTGATGCTGGCGCCGGCGGTCTACATGCTGCAGGTCTACGACCGGGTGCTCTCTTCGGGCAACGGCCTCACCCTGCTGATGCTCACCCTGCTGGTGGTGGGCCTGTACGCCCTGATGGCGGCGCTGGAGTGGCTGCGTGGGCTGCTGGTGATCCGCCTCGGCGACGGCCTCGACCAGACCCTGGGCGAGCGCGTCTACGAGGCCGGCTTCGAACACCGCCTGGCCGGCGGCCCGCTGCCGCCGGGTCAGGCCCTGGGCGATCTCAATCAGGTGCGCCAGTTTCTCACCGGCAGCGCTATTTTCGCGTTTTTTGACGCGCCCTGGGCGCCGCTGTATTTGCTGGTGCTGTTCCTGTTCGATCCCTGGCTGGGCGGGCTGGCCCTGGTGGGCGGCGCGCTGCTGCTGGCGCTGGCGTTCGTCAACGAGCGCTGGTCCCGGGCGCCGCTCAAGCAGGCCGGCGAGCGCGCCATCCAGGCGGGCAAGGTGGCCCAGGACCAGGCGCGCAACGCCGAGGTGGTGCGCGCCCTGGGCATGCTGCCGGCGGTGCGGCGCCGCTGGCGGCTGGCCCAGGACGCCGCCGTGGACGGCCAGCATCTGGCCAGCGAGCGCAGCGCCCTGATCACCGCCGCCACCCGTGGCCTGCGCATCGCCCTACAGTCGCTGATGCTGGGCACCGGCGCCTGGCTGGCCCTGGACGGGCGCATCACCCCGGGCATGATGGTGGCCGGCTCGATCCTGGTGGGCCGCATGCTGGCGCCGGTGGAGCAGCTGGTGGGCGCCTGGCGGCAATGGACCGGCACCCGCCAGGCGCACCGGCGTCTACAGGCGTTACTCGCCGCCCACCCGCCGCGTCAACCCGGGGTGGCGCTGCCGGCGCCCACCGGCCAACTGCGGGTGGAGGGCCTGGCGGTGGTGCCGCCGGGCGCGGCCCGGCCCACCCTGGTGAACCTGAATTTCGAGCTGGAGGCCGGCCGCATTCTGGGCGTGGTGGGGGCCTCCGGGTCGGGAAAATCTTCCCTGGCCCGCGCCCTGGTGGGGGTCTGGACGCCGCGCGCCGGCAAGGTGCGTCTGGACGGGGCGGACCTGGCCGGCTGGGACCGCGCCACGCTGGGCCCCTACCTGGGCTACCTGCCCCAGGACGTGGAGTTGTTCGCCGGCAGCGTGGCGGAGAATATCGCCCGCTTCGGACCGGTGGACTCGGAAAAGGTGGTGGATGCTGCCCGCCAGGCGGATGTCCATGAGTTGATATTGCGTCTGCCCGACGGCTACGACACGACGCTCGGCGACGGCGGCGATGGGCTTTCCGGGGGCCAGAAGCAGCGGGTCGCCCTGGCCCGCGCCCTTTACGGCGACCCGGTGTTGCTGGTGCTGGACGAGCCCAACGCCAACCTGGACGAGAGCGGCGAAGCCGCCCTGGCGGCCACCCTGCGCCGGCTGCGCGGGGCGGGGCGCACCGTGGTGCTGATCACCCACCGGGCCGGCGTGCTGGCGGTCACCGACCGGATTCTGGCGCTCAAGGACGGCGTCATGCTGCGTTTCGACGCCAGCGACAAGGTGCTGGGCAGCCTGGGCGCCCGCCAGCCGCAAGCGGTCGCGCCGGCCCCCGCGGCGGCGGCAACCGCCGGTGGGGCGGCCTACCGGACCGGCTTTGGCGGGGGAGGGCGGCCATGAACGCCAGGATGCCCCACCTCGATGAACAGCAAGTAACACCGATACGTCGCCGCCCTCAGCACCGAGTGATGCGCCACGGCTGGCTATTGGTATTGCTCGGTTTCGGCGGCTTTCTGATCTGGGCGGCCTGGGCGCCACTGGACGGCGGCGTGGCCCTGGAAGGCACGGTGACCTCGGCGGGGTACCGGAAACTGGTGCAGCCGGCGGTGGCGGGCGTGGTGACGCAGCTGCACGTGCGCGACGGCGACGACGTCAGCGCCGACCAGGTGCTGGTGGAGCTGGATCCGCGCACCGTTCGCGCCGAGGCGTTGGCGGCCCGGCTGCATCACACCATGGCCCGGGCGGCGGTGGCGCGCCTGCGGGCCGAGCAGCGCGGCGAGGCGACCCTGGCTTTCCCCGTGACCTTGAGCGGCGCCGCCGACGGCGACCCGGCCCTGGCGGCGGTGCTGGCCTTGCAGCGGGAGTTGTTCGAGAACCGCCGTGACGCCCTGGCGGCCCGCCGGCAACGCCTGGAAGAAAGTCTGGCCGGGGCCCGGGCCCGCCTGGAAGGCCAGCAGCGCCTCGCCGAGACCCAGCGCCACCGCCTGGCACTGATGGATCAGCGGCTGGCGGCCTTGCGCCCCCTGGCGGAAGGGGACTATGTGCCGCGCAACCGCCTGCTGGAGCTGCGCGAGAGCCGCGCCGGCCTGGAGGGGGATCTCGCCGCCACCGAGGCGGCGGTGCGCGGCGCCCGCGCCACCCTGGGCGAAACCCTTGCGGAGTTGGCGGGCCTGGAGCAGGAGCATCGCCGTCAGGTGCGCCAGGAGTTGGCCGAGCAGGAATTGGAACTGGCCCGGCGGGAGGAACAACTGGCGGTCAGCGGGGTACACGAAGAGCAGACCCGCCTGCGCGCGCCGGTGGCTGGGCGGGTCGTCGGACAGACCCTGCACACCGTCGGTGCGTCGGTGCGCCCGGGGGACGTGCTGATGGAGATCCTGCCCGCCGAGGAGCCGCTCTGGGTGGACGTGCGGGTGCCGGTGGACCGGGTGGATTCGGTGCGCGCCGGCCAGGCCGTGGAACTGATGTTCACCGCCTTGAACAGCAGCCGCACGCCCCGACTGGAAGGCGAGATGGCGCAAGTCTCCGCCGACCGGTTGCGCGATGCGGACAGCGGCGAGCCCTATTACAGCGCCCGGGTGCGGGTGCCGCCGGCGGCCCTGGCGGGGCGGCTTGGCGCGCAAATCCGGTCCGGCATGCCGGTGCAGGTGTTCGCGCGCACCGGCGAGCGCTCGCTGCTGAACTATCTGTTCAAACCCCTGACCGACCGCCTGCCGCTGGCGTTGGAGGGCACATGACGGCGCGCTGGCGGTGGCTGGCGCTGTGGCTCGCGGTGCTGGCCGCGCCGGCCGGCGCCCTGACCCTGGAGCAGGCCTATGACGCGGCGCTGAGCCACGCGCCCGGGTTCCAGGCGGCGATCCAGGAGCGTGTCGCCGGCCGTGAGTTTCGCGCGCTGGGCCGGGCCAACCTGCTGCCTACGCTGACTTACAGCTATTCCCGGGCCAAGCACTGGTCCGAGGTGGAGCAGGACACCGTGCTGGGTTCGGCCACCGAGGAGCGGGACTATCGCAGCTACGCCTCTACCCTGCGCCTGGAGCAGCCGCTGTTCGACATGCGCGCATGGGTGACGCATCAGATGGATGACGCCCGCGCCGCCCGCGCCGAGCTGGAATTCGAGGCGCGTTTGCAGGATCTGGCCGTGGAGTTGGTGCAGGCCTACACGGACGTCCTGCTGGTCCGGCAACAACAACACCTGGCGGCCAACCGGGTGGCAACGCTCGAAGCGCTGCTGGCGCACAACCGGGCGTTGGTGAGCGGCGGCGAGGGCACCCGCACCGATGTGCTGGAAACGCGCTCGCAACTGGCACGGGCGGAGGCGGAGCGGATTCAAACCGACGACGACCTGGCCGTGGCCCGGCGGCGCCTGAGCACGCTGACCGGCCTGCCGGCACGCGACCTGGTCGCCGCCGCCGAGCCGGCGCTGCCACCGCTGGACGGCGCCGGCCTGGAGACCTGGCGGGAACAGGCCCGCCGCCACAGCCCGGTGCTCGGCGCCGAGCGCCAGGCGGTGCGCCTCGCCGAGCGCGATGTGGCCCGCCAGCGGGCCGGGCACCTGCCCCAGGTGAGTCTGTACGCCAGCACGCGCAAAACCGATTCCGACAGCGAAAACACCTACGGGCAAACCTACGACACCGACAGCGTCGGCCTGCAGGTGCGCCTGCCGCTCTACGACGGCGGCGCCGTCAGCGCCGCCCGGCGCCAGGCGGTGGCCCGGCACAGCAGCAGTGAGTATCAACTGGCGCAGCGCCGCGATCAGGTACTCACGGCGGTGGAAACGCAATGGCGCGCCTGCGTGGGCGGACTGGACCGCATCCAGGCCCTGCGCCGGGCGGTGGCCGACAGCGAAGCCCTGGTGGCCGCCACCCGCCGCAGTCTGCGGGGCGGCGAACGCAACAATCAGGACCTGCTGGAGGCCCGCCGCGAGGCGCACCTGGCGCGCCGGGATCTGGCCGAAGCGCGCTATCGCTACATCAATGCCTGGCTCGCCTTGCACCGCGAGGCCGGCACGCTGACCTCGGCGCGGCTGCGGCAGGTGAGCCGGGCACTGTCCCTTTCCGACGCTGGTGCGTCATACCCAATGAACACGCCCGATACGGATCGGGACGCCGACAACCAAGAAGGAAACCCGCTATGACCGTCGCCACCGGTTCGCAGATCGCCGGCACCCCTTTATCGCGCCGGCTCAAGGACGACACCCATGCGGTGCATGACAGCCTGGACAGCCGCATCAGCGGTCTGTCCCCCTTCCTGACCCGCGCCCACTATGCCCGCTTTCTGCGCGTGCAGTTGCGCTTTCAACATGCCACCGCGCCGCTCTACGAGGACGCGCGGTTGCACCGTTGGTTCGAAGGCCTGCCACGCCGCAGCCGCCTGGATCTGATCGAGTCGGACTGCCGTGACCTGGGGCTCGGCGAAACCTTCCTGGCCGTGGACCGGTCGATCGGCCGCTCGGTGCGTTACGAGGATCCCTATGAAGCGGTGGGCTGGCTGTACACCAACGAAGGCTCCAATCTGGGCGCCGCCTTTTTATTCAAACGGGCGGAACAGGCATTGGGCCTGAGCGCCACCTTCGGCGCCCGTCACCTGGCCGGCCACCCCGAGGGCCGGGGGCTTCACTGGAAACGGTTCAAGGATCAGCTGGACGCCCTGCCGTTCGACGACGCGCAGCGGGACCGGGCCGTGGCCGGCGCCCGGGACGCCTTCGCGTTCGTGCGCGAGACGGTGGAACAGGTCCTGGCCCGCTCCTGATGGCGCGCACGCTACTTTGGCGGGTATTGGCGTTGCTCGCCTTGGTGACCGCTCTGATCGGCGCGGTGTTGCCAGGCTTGCCCACGGTGGAGTTTCTGCTGTTGTCCGCCTGGGCCGGGGGCAAAGGCTGGCCCGCGCTGGAGCGCTGGTTACTGAACCATCCCCGGCTGGGACCGCCGATTCGCCACTGGCGCGAAGAGCGCGCCATGTCGCGCCGGACCAAATGGATGGCCACCGCCAGCATGAGTCTGGCGGCGGTGTTGATCGGCCTGTCCGCTTTGCCGCTGTGGGCCAGACTGCTGCTGCCGGCCACCATGGCCGTCACCCTGGCCTGGCTTTGGCGCCGCCCCGAGCCTCTGGCCCGGACCCGCAGCCAGTAATACCACCTTCTTCGTGACCCGTGATGCCATGGTGTCCAATGGGCTTGTCCAAGCCGGCCCAATGGGGAATGCTTGGCACTTTGCCAAAGTGGGGAGAAATGAGAGTGGGGGAGCGCTGATATGGCTGAACTGGAGTTCTGGTTTGATTTCGCCAGCCCGTACGCGTACCTGGCGGCGGAGACCATCGAACCCGCGGCCGCCGAGGCCAATGTGCGGGTACGCTGGAAGCCGTTCCTGCTGGGACCGATTTTCAGCGAGCAGGGCTGGACCGACTCGCCCTTCAATCTGTACCCCGCCCGGGGCCGCTACCTGTGGCTGGACCTGCAGCGCGAAACCCGCCGGCTGGGGCTCGCCTGGCGTCGCCCCGCGCGCTTTCCGTTCAACAGCACCCTGGCCACCAAAACCGCCACCTGGATCGATACCGAGTTCCGGCTGCCGGCGTACTGCCGCGCCGTGTTCCGGGCCGGCTTCGCCGAGCGCCGCGACCCGGCCACCCCCACGGTGATCGAGGAATGCCTGCGCCAGGCCGGGCTGGACCGTACGCCCCTGGAGCGGGCGCTGGCGGAGGGCGGCGGCGAGCGCACCCGGGCGGACGTGGCGGCGGCCAGGGAGCGGGATATTTTCGGCGCGCCGTCGTTCGTGGTGAACGGTGAATTGTTCTGGGGCAACGAGCGCCTGGGCGCCGCCCTGGAGCGCGCCTGGATGGCCTGATACCCGCCGGGGACGTGTCCGGTCCCGGGAACGTCGGCCACGAACGGCTGTGCCAATTGCCGCCAGTTTATTTATCATGGGGCGCTTGCCCGACGGGGGCAGGGCACGTGACGTTTCAGGGTGGCCAATGATTCAGCGAAGAACAATCAACGTACAGCGGGTGGTGAAGGTGCTGCAGGGCGCCGCTCGCGGTGGCGTGAGCATTCCCGCGCTGCTTGACCAGTGCGGCATCGAGCGGCGGGTGCTGGAGGATCCGGACGCGCGCATCGAGCGCGACACCTTTATCCGTCTGATGCTGCTGGTCATGGAACAGACCCAGGACGAGTTTCTGGGCTTCGGCCAGGGCCGCAAATCCAAGCCCGGCACCTTTTCGATGATGGCCCACGCGGTGGTCAACTGCCCCAATCTGGAAGCCGCGGTGGACCGGGGCATCCGTTTCTACAGCCTGTTCAATCTGAGCATGGACAGCCAGTTGATCCGCGACGGCGACCAGGCCTGTCTGGTGGTGCGGGTGGATCGGCGGCTGGATTTTCGCGATGTGATCATCGAGGCGATGCTGTTCCTGTCGCTGCGTTTCATGAGCTGGCTGGTGGGCAAGGCGGTGGCGCCGCAGGCGGTGTATCTGGATTACGAACCGGTGCGCGAGGACGACGAATACCGGTTTATGTTCGATTGCCCGACCCACTACAACAGTGATGTGAACCAGGTGGTGTTTCCGGCCTGGTTTCTGGATTTGCCGCTGGTGCAGAACGAGCTGTCGCTGTCCAAGTTCCTGCGTGATTCGCTGGCCCAGCTGTTCGACGGTAATGTTCACAACGTGGGGCTGCCGGCGCAGATTCGCGCGATTATTTCCAATGAGTACGGCAACCATTTTCCTGATTTCGGCGAAATTTGCGATAAGCTCGGCATGACGCCGCAGACCCTGCGTCGACGCCTCAAGGAAGGCAACACCAGCTATCAGGAGATCAAGGATTCGATCCGCAAGGACGCCTCGGTGTATTACCTTTCCAAACCGGAATTGAGCATCGACGAAATCGCCCTGTTGATGGGTTTCAGCGAAGCGAGTTCTTTCCATAGGGCGTTCAAGAAGTGGACCGGTCAGACCCCGTCCGCCTATCGGCGCGACCATTTCGGCAATCCGCACGGAGACGTTCATGAACCCCGCTGAAACCCCCGAGGACGCGGCCACCGCCCGCCTGCTGGTGACCTGTCCGGACCAGCCCGGCATCATCAGCGCGGTGTCCACCTTTCTCTATAACCACGGCGCCAACATCACCGATCTGGATCAGCATTCCAGCGATCACCAGGACGGCACTTTCTTTCTGCGTCTGGAATTCCAGACCCCGGGCCTGGATTGCAGCCATGAAGCGTTGGAGAACAATTTCCGCAATCGCGTCGCCAACCGCTACGGGATGCAGTGGCACATCAGCTACGCCGCCGATAAAAAGCGCATGGCGGTGCTGGTGTCCCGCCACGATCACGTGATCATGGACCTGCTTTGGCGGGTGTCGCGGGGCGATCTGCCGGCGGTGATCCCGATGGTGATCAGCAATCACGACGACCTGCGCGGCGAAGTGGAGCGCTTCGGCATTCCCTATCACCACATCCCGGTGACCCGGGACAATAAGGAAGAGGCGGAAGCCCGGGCGTTGGAATTGCTGGAAGGCCAGGTGGACGTGATCGTGCTGGCCCGCTATATGCAGATTCTCAGCCCCACCTTCGTGGCCCGGCACCCGCATCGCATTATTAATATTCACCACTCATTTTTGCCCGCCTTCGTGGGCGCCAATCCCTATCAGCAGGCCCACGACCGGGGCGTCAAGCTGATCGGCGCCACCAGCCATTACGTCACCGAGGACCTGGACCAGGGGCCGATCATCGAGCAGAACGTGCAGCGCGTCTCGCACCGGCATTCGGCGGCGGAGCTGCGCGGCCTGGGCCAGGACGTGGAGCGCCAGGTAATGCTGCGCGCGGTGCGCTGGCACCTGGAAGACCGGGTTATCGTCGACGGAAACAAGACGGTGGTGTTCGTTAAGTAACGAACACCACCGTCAGTGAATAGTTAACAGTTCATAGTGAATAGCGGGCGGCTCCGAAGCTGGGTTTTTCGCTATTCACTATTCACTGTTAACTATTAACTGCTCACCAATAGTTGTCGTTGTTATGGAAACTTTTCTGGCGTTATGTCGGCCGGGGTTCGAGTCCGATCTGGCCGCGGAATTCACCGAGCGGGCCGCCGATCTGGGCGTGGCCGGTTATCCGCGCGCGGACAAGGACAAGGGCTATGTGATCTGGCACAGCCAGCAGGGCACGGTGATGCCGCTGCTGGACACCGGGCTGGTCTTCGCGCGCAGCCTGTACCCTTGCCCGGATCGCTTTGAGGCTCTGCCGGAGACCGATCGCATCGGCGCCCTCTGGCCCTCGTTACGGGCACTGGGGCCGTTCAGCGAACTTTATCTGGAGCACTCGGACAGCAACGAGGGCCGCGAGCTGGCGCGCTTTCTGCGCGGTTTTCGCAAAGCCCTGGAGCCCCGGCTGCGCAAGGACGGCCTGCTGCGCGACAAGGCGCGGCAGCGGCTGCATCTGTTTTTCCACGATTCCCGCAATGGCCTGATCGGGGTGAGCCCGGCGGAGCTGCCGTTGCCGGAAAGCGGTTTGATGCGGCTGAGACTGTCCCCGGAAGCGCCCAGCCGTTCGGCGCTCAAGCTGGAAGAAGCCTTGCTGCGCTTCTGCGGCCGGGGACGCCCGCCGGGCCTGCACACCGCCGTGGACCTGGGCGCCGCGCCCGGTGGCTGGAGCTGGCATCTGGCGCGGCTGGGTATCAAGGTCACCGGGGTCGACCACGGCCGGTTGGACGCGCGCCTGATGGACGAGTACCCGGTGCGCCACGTGGCCGGCGACGCCTTCACCTGGCGTCCGGAGCGGCCGGTGGATCTGGTGGTCTGCGACGTGGTGGACAAGCCGGCGCGCACCCTGGCGCTGATGCAGAAATGGCTGCAGCAGGGCTGGGCGCGCGCCGCGCTGTTCAACCTCAAGCTGCCCATGGCGCGGCGCTATCGCGAGACCGCGACACTGCTGGAACGGCTGCAGGAAGGGCTGGCGCGCCAGCATCCGGACGCCCGCATCCAGGCCGCCCACCTCTACCATGACCGCGAGGAAATCACCGTCTGGGTGGACACCCGCGATGCCTGAAACGGGCCGGCCGGCGCTGCCGGTCCTGCTCGGCACCTTGGCGGCACTGTATCTGCTGCAGGGGCTGCCCGCCGGGCTGCTGGCCAAGGCGGTGCCGTCGCTGGCCCGCGAAAGCGGCCTGTCCCGGGAGTGGATCGGTCTGCTGGGGCTGGCCGCCGCGCCCTGGGCGCTGAAGTTCCTGTGGGCGCCCTGGGTGGACCGCCTGGGGCGGGGTCGCCCGGGCCACCGCAAGCGCTGGATTCTTGGCTGTCAGGCGCTGGTCATCGCGGTGTTGCTGCTGTTGTCTCTGAGCGAGCGGGCCACCTGGTTCGCGGGGGCTTTCCCTCTCCTGTTGTTGCTGCTGTTGGTGCTGAACACCGCCAGTGCCACCCAGGATATCGCCACCGACGGCCTGGCCGTGCGCTTGCTGCGTCCGCAGTGGCGGGGCCCCGGCAACAGCGTGCAGGTGCTCGGTTATAAGGTGGGGCTGATCCTCAGCGGCGCCTTGTTGCTGATGGCCAATGACTGGATCGGTTGGCGCGCCAGCCTGTGGCTGCTGGCGGCGGCGGTGGCGCTGCTGCTGGTGCCGGTGGCGTTGTTCCGGGAACCCTTGGAGTCGTCGCCCCCGACGCCGACGGCGGCGGAACGGGCGCCGCGCCATTGGTGGTGGCGCCAGTGGCGGGGCTTCTGGCAGCGGCCCGGCTTGCTGTTGTGGGTGCTGATTCTGCTCGGCTACAAGGTCGGTGACGGCTTCGGTACCCGCATGATCAAACCGTTTCTGGTCGATGCGGGCTGGAGCCAGGCGGCCATTGGCCGACTGGATCTGGTGGCGTCCCTGACCGGGCTGCTGGCGGCGGCGCTGGCCGGCCTGTTGATGCTGTGGCTGAGCCGCAAGGCCGCCCTGGTCGGCTTCGGCCTGCTGCAGGCCGCCGCCTTCGTCGGCTGGTGGGCGGTGGCCAGCGGCGCGGCGGGCTGGATCTGGCCGGTGGCGCTGTTCGAACAGTTCGCCGACGGCCTGTCCACCGTGGCCCTGTTCGTGGTGATGATGGATTACTGCCGCCGGGACCGGGAGGGCGGCGACTACACCTTGCAGGCGTCGGTGTATCTGATGGCGGTGGGGCTGTTTACGCTGGGCAGCGGCTTCAGTGCCTCGGCGTTCGGCTACGCCGGCCACTTCCTGCTTGCGGCGGGGCTCGGCGGCCTGGTTATAATAGCGGCCCTTTTCTGGCGCCCGCCGCCGCCACAACCCGGCCGACGATATCCGCTATGACCGATACCCCGCACGCCCAGCACCACCTCGACGCCACCGGTCTGGTTTGCCCGGAACCGGTGATGCTGCTGCACGGTAAGGTGCGCGATATGGGCGCCGGCGAGATCCTGGAAGTGCGCGCCACCGATCCTTCCACGGAGCGGGACATTCCCAAGTTCTGCCAGTTTCTCGGTCACACGCTTCTTGAGCACCGCCAGCAGGACGACCTCTTCCTGTATTGGATCGAAAAGAAGCGCGCCTGAGCGCTAATCCCGATAACGCTTGGTGAGGTCCTGGTAGGCGTCCACCCGCCGGTCACGCAGGTAGGGCCAGATGCGGCGCACTTCCTCCGAGCGTGCCATGTCCAGGTCGACCACCAGAATCTGCTCCTGGTCGCGGTCGGCCCGGGCCAGGTATTCCCCCTGCGGCCCACATACGAAGCTGTTGCCCCAGAAATCGATGCCGCCGTTGCCGTCCGGGCCGGGCTCGAAGCCGGTGCGGTTGGCGACCAGCACCGGCAGGCCGTTGGCCACCGCGTGGGCGCGCTGCACGGTGATCCAGGCGTCCAGCTGACGGTTCTGTTCTTCCGGATCGTCGCTGCGGTCCCAGCCGATGGCGGTGGGGTAGAGCAGCAGGTCGGCGCCGGCCAGGGCCATCAGACGGGCGGCCTCCGGGTACCACTGATCCCAGCACACCAGCAGGCCGAGCTTGCCGAC
>CAZKWA010000055.1:9236-21779 GCA_964556345.1 uncultured Alcanivorax sp. | reverse complement strand
CGGGGACGGATCTCGTCGCGGAACTTGGTCTGGATCTGGTAGAAGTTGGCCGGCAACTGTTTGTAGCTGTGGATTTCGTTGCGCACCAGATCGGTGATCACTTCCTCGTGGGTGGGGCCCAGGCAGAAAGGGTTGTCGTGGCGATCGGTGAAGCGCAGCAACTCGGGCCCGTAGGCGGGCGCCCGGCCGGACTCCTCCCACAGGTCCATGGGCTGCACCACCGGCATCAGCACCTCCTGGGCGCCGGCGCGGTCCATTTCCTCGCGGATGACGCGCTCCACCTTGCGCAGTACGCGCAGACCGGATGGCAGCCAGGTGTAGAGGCCGGCGGCCAGCTTGCGGACCATGCCGGCGCGCAGCATGAGCTGATGGCTGACCACCACCGCGTCCGCGGGGGTCTGTTTAACGGTACCGAGCAAGTACTGGGAGGTGCGCATAGTCGAGTCTGTATTGTTGGTGGTTAAAGGCGGCATTCTAGTCAAAGCGGGGGACATCAGCCACAGGCGGGCAGCTTGCTATATGATGTGGCCGTTCAAATCGGGGAGTGATGAATGCTGACAGCCAAAGAAGTGGAAGCGCTGATCCGGGGTGGCTTGCCGGCCGCGGCGGAGCAGGGCGTGGTGGTGGAATCCGTGGGCGAACATCGGGCGCGGGTGCGCTACCGGTTCGAGACATCGATGATCCGGCCCGGCGGCACCGTGTCCGGCCCGACCCTGATGAGCCTGGCCGACGCCGCCATGTACGCCGCCATCCTGGCCAACCTGGACGGCCAGGAAATGGCCGTGACGCAAAACCTCAATATCAACTTTCTCAGCAAGCCCGGCCAGGCGGACCTGATCGGCCACGCCGAAATCATCCGACTGGGCCGCCGCTCCGTGGTTATGGAAGTCCGTATCTACAGCGACGGCAGCGACGTGATGGTCGCCCATGTGACCGGCACGTACGCGATTCCGCGTCGTTGAGTTGACAGTTGATAGTGGACAGTTGACAGCTACGCGGAACAACGCCCGGACATCTTAAAGCGCCGAGGCCGCGACCAAACTACGGTCGCGGCCTCGGCGCTATGAACTCGATTCTGAGTCAGCCCGCGCGCTGTCAACTGTCCACTATCAACTATTAACTGTCATTCCAGTTCTTTTTCCCAGATGAGGTCGATGGCCTGGGATTTGCTGCTTGACTGGGCTTCCAGGTGGAGCTGGCGGGTCAGGGTGTAGCGCAGCATCACGGTGGAGATGGCGTCGAAGAGGCCCACCGAGTAGGTGAGGTAGAGCCGGTCGGAGAGCTGTTTGCCGAGCATCAGGGCGGCGTCGGAGGTTTCCCAGTCGCTGCCGATGGAGATCTCGTCCAGCCCCAGGGTGTCGCCGATTTTGTCGGTGACGCCGCTGCCTTTTTGCAGCCCATAGAGCGCCAGCGCCTGGGCCACCTGGGCGGAGTCGCTCTGCGAGCCCCGGTTCAGCGAGCGGCCGGTGACCAGGTACGCCATCGCCTCGCTCTCTTCCAGGCTCGGGTTGGAGAAGATGCTGGCGTCCGGCTCCTGCAAGGTGCCGGAGAGCTGCACGCCCACCACCAGGTTTTCGCTGGGTATTTTGCGCACCGCCCGAATGTCCAGGCCCGGGTTGTCCGGCGCGCCCTGGAACAGCAGACGGCCGTTTTCGATCAGCAGGTTCTGCCCGTAGGCGCGATAGCGGCCCTCGGTGATGATCAGCACGCCATTCAGTTGCGCCGGCTGGCCCGGCTTCTGGCTGACGCGCAGCTCGCCGGTCAGCGTGGCGCGCAGCCCGAAGCCCTCGAAGCGCACCTGGTCGCCCAGGGTCACGGTGACGCCCATGGCGAACGGCAGTGCCGTGGTTTCTTCGGCGCGCGCGTCCACCAGCACCTGGTCTTCGCTGACGGTGACCGCGCTTTCCGGCAGTTCGCGCGGCTTAAGGTCGGCTTCCGGCACCTTCAGGGTGCCGGTCAGGTTGAGGCTGTCGCCGTCGCCTTTCAGGGCCAGGTCCGGGGAGACATAGACCGTGGCGTCGGCGCGGTCGGCCACCCGCAGGCGCTCGCCGCGCGCCCACAGGTCCAGGGTCAGGGGCGAGCGGGTGGGGGTCCAGGTGCCGCCCAGTTTCAGGGTGCCGTCGCCCAGTTGGGCGCGGCCGTCCAGATTCAAAGTGCCGGAGGCGTCGCCGGTCACCGCCAGGCGAACGCTTTCGGCGCTGATGCCCAGATCGGGCACCGTGGCGCGGCCGTCGAGAAGCGCGATTTCGCCGTCCACCCGGGGGCCGGTCGGCGTGCCGCCCAGATTCAGATCGCCGTGCACCCGGCCTTGCAGTTCCCCCACCCGGGGCAGCAGCGGCGCCAGGTCGTCGAGGCGCGGAATATCCAGGCTCAGCCGGCCGTCCATTGGCGCGTCCAGGCTCAGGCCGCTCTCCAGCCGGGCGTGCACTTCCCCCTGGTCGGCCACCACCAGATCCAGCTGCTGATCGAGGCGGTCGTTTTCCAGGTTGCCGGTGAGCGCGGCTTGCTGGAACACCAGGGTCAGCGGCGGCTCGGCGCCCACGAATCGGGTCGAGGCGTTTTCCAGGCTCAGCGACCACTGGCCCCGGGGCTGCTCGACGCTGCCGCCGAAGGTGGCGTCGGCGCGCAGGCGGCCGTCCAGGCTGACGCCGTCACCGAGCCAGGGGTTGGCCAGCGCCAGGGGCAGGTCGCGCACTTCCAGATTGGCGTCGATGCCGCCGTTGGCGGCGTGGTGGCCCGCCAGGCACAAGCGCCCCGGGTCGTCGCGGCTGTGCAGACACAGGGTCTCCAGGGACTGCCGGTCGGCGCCCAGGGTAAAGGGCACCGGTTCCGCCAGGGTCCAGACACCCAGTTGCCGCTCTTGCAGTTGCCAGGTGAGCAGGCGCCCCGACCAGACCAGGTTGTGGTTGAGGCCGGCCTGGGCGGTGAGCGCGGTGGCGGCGCCGTCGTTCTCTAGCGACACCTTCAGGCGATGGTCGCCGCGCCGGCCTTCCAGGTCGGCGTCCAGGCGCTCGACCCGGGTCTGGCCGTTCTGGCCGAGCGCGCGGCCCGCCAGCGTCAGGGTCATTGGCGTGTCGCCGGTGTTAAGGTCCTGGAAGCGAGCGTTCAGGGTGCTCAGCCGCCAGTCCTGGTAACCGAGGGCGTCACCGCTGGCGGTGCCGCTCAGTCTGGGCGCGTCGAGCGGGCCGCGCAGGCGCCAGTCCGCCCGCAGGCGGCCCCGCGCCGGGGCGTACCAGCGCGTCAGCTGTTCGATATTCAGGATGCCATCCAGATTCAGGGTGTCGCCCACCCGCCCGCGGGCGCTGAGGCGGTCCGGGCCCCAGCGGCCGTCCAGGGTCACCGCCAGATCGCCGCCGGTGTCCTGGCGGGCCTGACCGTTCAGGGCCACCGGGTCGCCCTGCAGGGTGCCGGTGAGCGACAGCGGGTCGGCGTTCAGGGCCCAGTCGTCGGCGCCACGCCAATGGCCCCGGGTGCGCGCCTTTAACGACAGGTCGCCGGGCCAGGCCGGGGCCAGGGTCGCCGGGTTCAGGTGTTGCCCTTGGGCGTCCAGGTCCCAGGCCAGGCCGTCCTGGTAATCCAGGCGGCCGCTCAGCGTCAGGCTCTGGCCGCCGTTCTTCAGGCTCAGGGTGTCCAGGGTCAGGCCGTCGAAGCCGGCGTCGCCGGCCAGGCTCACGGCCAGCGGCCGGCCGTCGGCGGTGACGGTGGTTTGCCCCTCCAGGCGGACGCTCTCCAGGGTGCCACGGCTGGTCAGCTCTCCCTCGCCCAGGCGCACCGGTACCGGCGTCTCCACCGGCAGCGGTTGCGCCGGCCAGTGGTGGCGCAGGTCCAGGTGCACCTGACCGTCCTGGTAGCCCAGCTCACCCGCGGTGATTAGTTGCGCCGGCGCCGACAGCAGGTGTTCCACCTTGAGGGTTTCCGGCGTGCCCTTGAGCCGCAGCCGACCGGCGGTTCGCGGCACCGCGTCCGGCGCCGCCGGGCGCCGCCAGTCCAGTTCGCCGCGCAGTGCATAGGGGGCGCTCAACGAGCCGCTGAGATTGGCGTGCAGCCGGGTGTCGGCCACGCTCAGGGACACCCGGGGCAGGTTGAGTTTGCGCCAGGCGGCCAGCTCGCGGGCCTCGATGCGGTCCAGGTGCAGCGGTGATTCGCCGGCGAGGGTGAAGCGGCCCACCGACAGGGTTTCGATGCGCACGCCCAGGGGCAGGGCCAGGCTGTCCGGCAGTTCGAAGGGCGCCGATTCCGGTGGCGGCTGTTCGCCGGCGGGCAGCGTCAGGGTGACCTGCTCCGCCTGCAGTTGTTGGAATACCAGCCAGCCGCCGAACAGCTCGCCGGGGGCCAGTGCCAGATGCAGGTCGCTCAGCGTGACTTCGAGGGTTTGGTCGGCGTCGCCCTGGCGATAGCTGAGCGTGCCGACGCTGACGCCGGTGAGCAGGTTGCCGCGCCAGTCCTCGAGGGTCAGCTCGCCGGGCAGGTAGGGGCCGGCCCGGTCCAGCAGCCAGAGGTTGCCGGCGCGGGTGCCGAGCAGTGCCAGCAGGGCGCCGATCAGCAGCAGCGGGATCAGCAGCAGGCCGATCAGCAGGGCGCGCTTCACAGGTCCGGCCCCATGCTCAGGTGCAGCCGCCACTGCCGTTCTTCTTCTATGCCGCGGGCGAAGTCCACGCGGATCGGCCCCAGCGGCGAGCGCCAGCGCACCCCGAAGCCGGCGCTGCGGCGGATTTCATAGTCGTCGAAATCGTTGAAGGCGTTGCCGGCGTCGGTGAACACCGCCAGGCTCCACTGTTCGCTGATCGGGTGGTCGTATTCCAGGCTGCCGACCAGCAGATGGCGGCCGCCAATGACTTCGCCGTTGCTGTCCATCGGGCCCAGGGATTCGTAGGCGAAGCCGCGCACGCTGGCGTCGCCGCCGGCGAAGAAGCGGATCGAGGCGGGCAGTTCGGTGACGTCGGAGACGTCGGTGTAGCCCACTTCGCCACGGGTGATGATGCGGCCGTTGAACAGCGGCAGGATCAGCTTGGCCCAGCCGTCGAACTGGGTGAACGACGCCGACGAGGACAGGGCCTTGTGCGCGCCGCGGACCTTGCCGCCGAGCCGCCAGCCGAAGCGCGGGTAGATCGGATCGTCGTATTTCACCCGGCTGAGCTGGAAGCCGGGAATCACCAGTTCCACCTGGTCGAGCTGGCCGGCCACGGTGTAGGTTTCGCGCAGGTACTCCAGCGAAGTGGTGGCCACCCAGTTGGAGTCCAGTTTGATGATGTGGTCGACGCTGGTGCTGAAGATTTCGCTTTCGCTGGTGTCGGTATCCTCGTCGACGTAACGGGTGCGCAGTTCGATCTTTTCATTGATCGGATCGCGCAGCGGGATGGTGTAGCCGGCGCCGACACCCTGGCGCACGCTGGAGATTTCGGTTTCCAGCCGGGCGGTGTGCCCGGCGGCGTTGACGCGGCGGTTCTCCACCCCCAGCCGCAGACGCGGGCCGGTGTCGGTGCTGACGCCGATGCCGGTCATCAGCGCCCACTCGTTGCGCGGATTGAAATGGATGCCGACGTCGATGGTGCGGCTGTCGGCGTCCGGCTCGCCCCGGTCCAGGCGCACCGCGCTGAAATAGCCGGCGCCCAGATAGGCCTGCTGGGTGGCGAGCAGCTTGTCGTTGCTGAACGGCTGCCCGCTCTCGAATTGCAGGTAGGCGCGGCGCAGCCGTTCGCTGATCTGCTGGTCGCCGGTCAGGGTGATGTCACCGAAGCGGTAGCGCGGACCGCTGTCCACCTGCAGCACCACCCGGGCTTCACGGCGGTCGCGGTCCACCTCCAGGCGGTGGCGGGTGAGCGCGCCCTCGGCGTAGCCGTGGTTGATCAGCAACTGCTGGAGAGACTGCTTGAGGTTACGGTAGCGGTCGTGACGCAGCCGGTCTCCTTTCTTCAGACCGGCGTTATCGATGGCGCGCCGGAAGGCCGGGTCGTCGGCGGCGTCGCCATTGAGGGTGATGTCCAGGGCGCTGATGCGGGTCGGCTCGCCGGGGTCCACGGTCAGCGTCAGCGCGAAGCAGCGCTCGTCGGTGGCGGCGTCCCATTGCGGGTCCAGGGTGGGCTGGTAGAACCCCAGAGCTTGCAGAGCGGCGCGGCTGTTGTCGCGTACCTGGCGCTGGATCAGGGCTTTCTGGCCGGGGCCGGGCCGGCAGGGGTAACGGCCGAGATCGACCAGGGTGCGCAGATTGGCCTCCACGCCTTCCGGCCAGTCCTGCTCGCCGACGGTCTTGAGCGTCAGTTCCGGGGCCGGGTCGGCGCCGGCCGGGCGCGGCAAGGCGACGACCGCGAGGGTGGCCAGAACCGCCAGGGTTGCGAGGCTGTAACTGCTGCTCATCGACCGCCCTTGTGATTCCCGGAATAAGACACCGCATTGTCGTCAACCTGGTGCACCGGGGGAAGTGTTTCGAGTAATAACGGTGTTAACGATCCCGCTGGAAATGGCTCGGGCTGGGCCGCTTCTTCAGACGCCGCTGCAGGGTGCGGCGGTGAATGCCGAGCGCTTCGGCGGCACGGGAGATATTACCGTCGTGGGCGTCAAGAACCCGTTGAATGTGCTCCCATTCCAAACGCTGCAGTGACGGCGGCGCTTCGGGCAGGTCGCCGGGGTCGTCCGGGTCGCGGCCCAGGGCGTCGAGGATTTCCCCGGCGCTGGCCGGCTTGGTCAGGTAATTGTGAGCGCCGCGCCGGGTGGCCGCCACCGCCGCCGGAATGCTGCCGTAGCCGGTGAGCACCAGAACCCGGCATCGCGGGAAGCGGGCCAGCAGCGGTTGTATCAGATCCAGCCCGTTGTCGGCGCCCAGGTTCTGGTCGAGCACCGCCGCGTCCAGGGCGGGGAGGGTGGCCAGGAGCGCGTGGGCCTGTTGCAGGTCGGCGGCGTGATGCACCTGGATGTCGTGACGGGCGAAGGCGCGCCGGGTCTGGTCGGCGAGCAGGGTGTCGTCCTCAAGCAGCAGCAGGGATTCAGGCGTCATGCTCGCTCCATTCGATGCGCGCCTGGCTCCACTGGCGTTCGAAACGCAGGGTCAGGGTGGCGCCCAGCGCGGCCAGGGTGCTTTCCACCAGCGCCAGGCCCACGCCCAGGCCTTCTTCCGCGCGGCGTTCCGGATGGTCGGGGCCGTCGTCGCTCACCTGCAGCAGCCAGCCGTCGCCGGGTAACGCCGCCAGACGCACATCGAGCCGTTCCGCGCCCGCGTCGATGGCGTTGTAACCGAGATTGGCCAGCACCCGGAACCAGGCGGCGCCGTCATTGAAACGATGCCCGTCGGGGCCGCTCACCGACAAGGTCAGGGTGGGGTGCAGATGGCGCAGATGATCACGCACCCGTTCCATCAGGGCCTGATAGGCGGGCCGTTCCGGCAGGCTGTCGGCGTCCGCGTTGCGTAACCGGGCGGCCACACGCCGGGCCAGTGCCTCGATCTGCGCCAGGTCGTCGCGGGTGCTCGGCGGCAGTCCCGGTTCCCGGGCGGCGTTGTCGGCCAGCATCACCAGGCTGCTGAGCGGTGTGTTCAGTTCATGGGCCTGGTGGGCCAGGGTCGCCGCCACCTGGTAGAGACGCTCGCGGCGGCCGGCCAGTTCCAGCAGCCGGTCGTGCTGGCGCTGTTGCTGGCGGGCCAGACTTTGGATGATCTGGCCCAGGGCGGTCAGCAGTAACGCCAGGGCCACGAAGACCACGCCCATGCCGAGACCGTGGGTGTGGCTCAGCTCCCGGGTCAGAGCGTGCAGGGTGGAATGGGCCGGCGGGGCGCTGTGCCACAGGGTGGCCAGCAGATAACCGCCCAGTGTTACCACCAGCAGCCAGAGCGCGGCGACGCGCCCCAGGGTCAGCGCGCCGAGTAACAGCGGCACCAGCAGATAGAACGACAGCGGGTTACCGGCGCCGCCCAGTTGTTGCAGCAGGCCGACGAAGATCACCGCGTCCAGGGTCAGTTCCAGGGCCAGCAGGCGCTGTTGCCGGCGCGTGTTGAGGCTGACCAGGGCGATCAGATTGGGCAGCAGCAGGGCGGCCAGCCACAGCAGTGGCTCCAGGCTGGCGGGCGTGCGCGCGGTTTGCTGCAGCACCAGCAGGGCCAGCGCCAGGCACAGTACCAGCAGGCTGCGCAGGCCGATCAGCCGGCGGCGCCAGACGCGTTGCAGGGTTGAGTTCATGGGCGCGGATTGTACCCCCGGTGGGCGGGGAACGGCAGGTGGCGTTTTGCCGCGCCGCTCAGTCGGCGCGTCGGGCGCTGCCTTGCAGCAGCTCGGCCATCAGTCCGGGCAGCTTGCGATGCCGGAAAACGTGCGTGTCGCTGAGATCGAAGCCGGCGTCACGCAGGGTGTCCGGGGTGGGGCGGGTGAGGTGACAGCCGCAGGCCAGATGATGCCAGAGCGGGTCCACCCGTTGTTGCCAGCGAAAGGTGCCTGGCCGGCCGCTGGCGATGTGTTCCAGCAGCAGAAGACGCCCGCCCGGGGCCAGCACCCGGTGCATTTCCCGGGCGGCCAGCCGCGGCTCGGGAATGGTGCAGAGCACCAGGCAGGCGACCAGGGTATCGAAGTGAGCGTCCGGGTAGGGCAACCGGCGGGCGTCGCCCTGAAGCAGGTGCAGCGGCTGGCGAAGGCCGGCTTCCCGCGCATGGCGACGGGCCAGACGCAGCATCGCCGCTTCCGGCTCCAGGCCGTGGATCTCGCTGACGGCGTCGCCGTAGAGGGCCAGGTTGGCGCCGGTGCCGATGCCCAGCTCCAGCACGCGGCCGCGGGCGCCCTGGAGCAGGCGCTGGCGGTCGCGGTAAAGCGGACGGGTGGCCCAGTCCAGCAACTTCGGAAACAGATGGTCCTGGTACCAGCGCATGGGGCTCCTTGCTCTGGCGGCTATTGCCGCTCGGGCAGTACGTAATCGTCCGGGTTTTCCAGCATGTCCGTGGTCAGGGGCCCGGAGATCACGCTGGTCAGGTTGCGGTCGGTGTGCTTGCTGAAGGTCCGCCGCGCCTTTTCGAACAGCCGGAAACTGCGGAAGTTGAGCGCGTAGAGGCGCACTTCGCGCAGCCGCTGGTAGGAGTACATCACATCCAGCGCGTCCATGGAGAATTGCGGCTTGAGCTGCATGGCGGTTTCCAGATGGCTGATCGCCTCGTTGAGGTCCCGCTTGCGGTTCATGTAGATCAGCGCGTTGGCGTACTCGTAGTGGACGATGGGAATGTCCGGCGCCAGCCGCAGTGCCTGGTCGAAGGAATCCTGAACCGTGGTGGTGCGCGCGCCGTAGGTCATGCGGCCGGTGAACTTGCCCACCCGGCGCATGATGCCGGCGTCCACGCCGGCCAGGAAGGCGTGGCCGAGCGGATGGTCGGGCATGATCTCCAGCACCCGCTCCGCGTTGTTCTTGATCTTGCTGATATAGCGCCGGGCCACGATGATCGGCACCGGCGATTCCTCGGCGATACGGGCGATGGCGTAGGCGTAGCCAAGCCGCACCACGGCGACGATCGGCTCCATTTCCGGATCGTCCTCGGCGGGCTCCATCAGGTCGAAGTAGCGCTCGGTGCGGTTGGCCATGTCCTGCAGCATCATGTACTTGACGCTCTGCCGGTCGGCCAGATAGATGGCATAGAGCAGCTGCGCGAACAGCGCCGGGATTTCGCCGATAAGGCCCAGCTCCAGGCCCAGCCGGCGGGCGGTCTGGAAGTTGCCGGCGAAGAAATGCCGCCAGACGTTGACGTAGCGCCGCTCCAGGGCCTGATAGTCGCCGTCGAAACCTTCCAGGCCGTCGCGCAGGAAGGGGTATTTTTCGAACTGGCGGCGCAGGTAGTCCGCCGAGGGATAGGGCATGCGCAGGCCGCGCATCAGGTAATCCCATTTGGCGCGGATTTCGGCGTCGGTGTAGGTAAAGTAGGCGCGGTTGTAGGGGACCTCGTTCCAGGACTCGATGAAGATGCGCTCATCCACCGGGATGTTTTCCATCTCCAGCTCTTCCTGGGTGACCTGCTCCTCCTCGTCGATGAGCAGGGCGGGGTCGATATTGGGCGTGTCCTGGGCCCGCAGGTTCAGGGCGGTCAGACACAATACGACGAGTACCGGCCAGCGCCATCCTGCGCGGCCGCGGTGAAGTTCCTCTTTCATGACTGTGCTCTTCTTTTTTTATCTGGACGTTATTATTGGCTGCCGGCGGGGCCGGCATGGCTCGGGCAAACCGAAAAAGGCAGTCGAACCTTGCCATGGGAAGCGCACAGTGAACAAGAATTCACCAGCCGCGCGGGCGCGGCTCTACGGTCAGTCGGGCGAGGCGGCGCCTTAGCCGCCGGCTTTTTCCAGGACAGCCACGAACGGCTCGCTTTTGCCGTGGCCACGGACGATGTCCAGCAGGGTGCGGCCGCGTTCGTCGGTGGCGCGCAGGTCCCGGCCCTGGGCCTGGAAGAAGGCCACGAAGCGCTCGAAGTCCTCGATGCGCAGCGCGCGGTAGGCTCTGAGCAGCACATGGAAGTCCGGGTTTTCGCCGTCTTCCGGAAGGAAATCCAGGAACACCTTGATCTGCTCGTCGGTCATCGGCTCGCCGACCACCTTCTTTTTGTCCTTGCGCTCTGCCATTCACCACCTCTGCTATCGGGCTCTATTCCAGGGGCGGGGATTATAGGGCTTTAAGAGCTTGCGAATAACCCCGGAGGGCGGGAGAGGGGGAGAAGCCGGTGGTGGCGGAGGTTCCGGACCGGCGACCGCGCCGGCCCGGAGGGTGGGACGCGGACTTACTGAGCCATGTCCTTGAGCTTTTTCAGCGGGCGGACCTTGACCACGGTGCGCGCCGGCTTGGCGGCGAAGGTGGTTTCCTGGCCGGTAAACGGGTTGATGCCTTTGCGCGCCTTGGTGGCGGGTTTCTTCTGGGTCACTGCCTTGAACAGACCCGGAAGAGTGAACTGGCCGGCGCCGCGCTTCTTGAGATGGCCTTCCATAATGTCGGTGAGCTCATCGAATACGCTGTTAACGTCTTTCTTGGTGAGACCGGTGGAATCGCTGATCTGAGCGATGATCTGGGATTTGGTCATCGGATCGCTGATCGCTTTGACCCGACGCGTGGCGGTTGCGGTGGCGGCCTTCTTCGCCGCTTTTTTCTTTGCAGCCATAGGATTGCTTACCCCTTTGTTGATGACTTCCTGGAATAAAAAAACGCTGTGTCCCTGTCAGGGCACCCCTGGACTGCGGCCTCAGAGGCACGACTGATACAGTGCGCAACCAGTTATATGCCATGGATATGCACTGTACAAGGCGTCCGGCCCCTATTTTTTGTGTGTTTTGGCATCGGATCGCCGTTCCGGAGCATCGGGCCTGCAAGGGTTAGCAGGCCCAACCCCGAATCGCTATACTAGGCCGCCTTTTCAGCCACCCAGGCCGTCCCGGCGGCGGCTTCATCGGATTCAGGAACGGACAGAACACATGCGAAGCCATTATTGCGGTGATTTGCGAGCCTCCCACGACGGGGAAACAGTGCGGTTGTGCGGTTGGGTTCACCGCCGCCGCGACCACGGCGGGGTGATCTTCCTCGACCTGCGCGACCGTACCGGCCTGGTGCAGGTGGTGTTCGATCCGGACACCGAAGAAGCCTTTGCCCTGGCCGACAAGGTGCGCGGCGAATACGTGCTGCAGCTTGAGGGCCGGGTGCGCCTGCGCGACGAGTCGGTGCGCAACCCGCGCATGGACACCGGCGACATCGAGGTGCTGGGCCTGTCGCTGACCATCCTCAACGAAGCCCAGACGCCGCCGTTCGAACTGGACGAGTACTCCGCCGCCGGCGAGGAAGTGCGCCTTAAGTACCGCTACCTGGACCTGCGCCGCCCGGAAGCGCTGAAGCGCTTCCAGTTCCGCTCGCGGCTCACCCACGCGGTGCGCGCCCACCTGGAAGGCCAGGGGTTCATGGACGTGGAAACGCCGATCCTGACCCGCGCCACCCCGGAGGGCGCCCGCGACTACCTGGTGCCCAGCCGTACCCACCCGGGCAGCTTCTTCGCCCTGCCGCAGTCGCCGCAGCTGTTCAAGCAATTGCTGATGGTGGCCGGCTTCGACCGCTACTATCAGATCGCCAAGTGTTTCCGCGACGAGGACCTGCGCGCCGACCGTCAGCCGGAATTCACCCAGATCGACCTGGAGATGTCCTTCGTCGAGGAGGAGGACATCATGGCGATCACCGAGTCGATGGTGAAGAGCGTGTTCAAGGACATGCTCGACGTGGACCTGCCCGACTTCCCGCGCATGACCTATGAAGAGGCCATGCGCCGCTACGGGTCCGACAAGCCGGACCTGCGCGTGCCGCTGGAGCTGATCGACATCGCCGACCTGATGGGCGGGGTGGAGTTCAAGGTGTTCGCCGGCCCGGCCAAGGACCCGAAAGGCCGGGTGGTGGCCATGAAGGTGCCCGGCGGCGGCGATCTGTCGCGCAAGGAAATCGACGAGTACACCAAGTTCGTCGGCATCTACGGCGCCAAGGGCCTGGCCTATATCAAGGTCAACGACCTGGACGCCGGCGCCGACGGCCTGCAGTCGCCGATCCTCAAGTTCCTCACCGAGG
>CAZKWA010000055.1:8270-9226 GCA_964556345.1 uncultured Alcanivorax sp. | reverse complement strand
CCTGCGCGTCAAGGTCGGCCACGAGCGCGGCCTGGCGAAAGGCGACTGGGCGCCGCTGTGGGTGGTGGACTTCCCCATGTTCGAGGAAGAGGACGGCCGCTACTACGCGCTGCACCACCCCTTCACCATGCCCAAGTGCGACCCCGAGGCGCTCAAGAGCAACCCGGAAGGCGCCCTGTCCCGCGCCTACGACATGGTGCTCAACGGCACCGAGCTGGGCGGCGGTTCCATCCGTATCCACCGGCCCGACATGCAGCGCACCGTGTTCGAGGCGCTCGGCATCAGCGACCAGGAAGCGGACGAGAAATTCGGTTTCCTGCTCGACGGCCTGAAGTACGGCGCGCCGCCCCACGGCGGGCTGGCGTTTGGTCTCGACCGGATGGTGATGCTGATGACCGGCGGCGATTCGATCCGCGACGTGATCGCCTTCCCGAAAACCCAGACCGCCGCCTGCCTGATGACCAACGCGCCGTCACCGGTGGATAATCAGCAGCTGCGCGAAGTGGGCGTGGCGTTACGTAAAGACGAGCATTGAGATGAACGAGGGCGGGCCGTCGCCGGCGGGCGGCGGCCAGCGTGGAGTGATTGAGGAGATACCATGGCGGGTCATAGTAAATGGGCCAATATCAAGCACCGCAAGGCGGCCCAGGATGCCAAGCGGGGCAAGATCTTCACCAAGCTGATTCGTGAAATCACCGTGGCGGCCCGCATGGGCGGCCCGGAAATCAATGATAACCCGCGCCTGCGCGCCGCCGTCGACAAGGCGCTCAGCAATAACATGACCAAGGACACCATCGACCGGGCGATCAAACGCGGCGCCGGCGATGACGACAGCGCCAACATGGAGGAGATCACCTACGAGGGCTACGGCAAGAACGGCGTGGCGGTGCTGGTGGAAACCATGACCGACAACGTCAACCGGACCGTCTCCGAGGTACGCCACGCCTTCTCCAAGT
>CAZKWA010000055.1:1873-8260 GCA_964556345.1 uncultured Alcanivorax sp. | reverse complement strand
GTTCGGCGGCAATCTGGGCACCAGCGGCTCGGTGGCCTTCCTGTTCACCAAGCGCGGCGAGATCTTCTTCGAGCCGGGCGTGGAAGAAGAGAAGCTGATGGAAGCGGCGCTGGAAGCCGGCGCCGAGGACGTGGAAGAGAACGAGGACGGCAGCTTCCTGGTGATCACCCGGCCGGACAAGAGCTTCGGCGAGGTGGTCGACGCCCTCAAGGAAGCGGGGCTGGAACCGGCCGACGCGGAGGTGACCATGAGCCCCTCCACCGAGGCGGAGCTGGACGCCGACACCGCCGAGACCGTGGGCAAGATGATTGATCTGCTGGAAGACCTGGATGACGTGCAGAACGTCTACACCAACGCCCGGTGGCCGGAAGAGTAAGAGAGTTCTCTGGGATCCTGCCGGGCGCTTCGCGCCCTTTCGCGGGCAGGGCCCGCTCCTACACTGGACATACGGACAGCAGGCAGGTTAGATGTAACCTGCCTTTTTTGTATGGGCGCGACTCTGGCCCTGGAAGCAGACTATGACCATTCTATTGGGAATCGATCCGGGCTCCCGCCATACCGGCTACGGGGTCATCGAACAGGTCGGTAACCGCTGCCGGGCCCTGGCGTTCGGCACCATCAGCACCAGCGGCGCCGACATGGCGCCCCGGCTGGGTACCATCTTCGCCGGCCTGTGCGAGGTGATGAGCGCCCACCAGCCGGAGGAAGTGGGCATCGAGAAGGTGTTCATGGCCCGCAACCCGGATTCCGCCCTTAAACTCGGCCAGGCGCGCGGCGCCGCCCTCACCGCCGTGGTGCAGAGCGGCGTGCCGGTGTTCGAGTATTCCGCCCGCCAGGTGAAACAGGCGGTGGTGGGGCGCGGCGGCGCGGAGAAGGCGCAGGTGGCGGAGATGGTCAAACATCTGCTGGGGCTGGAAAAGCGCCCCCAGGAAGACGCCGCCGATGCGCTGGCGATCGCGCTCTGTCATGCTCACACCCGGGTTTCCCTGGCGCGCATGGGCGGCGCCACCTCGGTACGAAGAAGACGGATACGATGATCGGACAATTACGAGGCACCCTGTTGGAAAAGCAGCCGCCGCGGCTGCTGGTGGACGTGGCCGGCGTGGGCTATGAAGTGGAAGCGCCGATGACGGTGTTCTACAACCTGCCCGAAAGCGGCGCCGAGCTGACCCTGTACACCCATTTCGTGGTGCGCGAGGACGCCCAGTTGCTGTTCGGCTTCACCGGCCGCTACGAGCGCGAGCTGTTTCGCAGCCTGATCAAGGTCAACGGCGTGGGGCCGAAAATGGCCCTGGCGATTCTCTCCGGCATCGAAGCGGACCGGCTGGCCGCCTGCATCCGCGACCAGGACACCACCTCGCTGGTGAAGGTGCCGGGCATCGGCAAGAAGACCGCCGAACGGCTGGTGATCGAAATGTCCGACCGGCTCGACAAGCTGGACGGCGCGCCCGCCTTCCGCCCCGGGCCGGCGCCCCTGGACGGGCCGCCGGACAGCCGCGCCGACGCCATCGCCGCGCTGGAATCGCTCGGCTACCGTAATAAGGAAGCCGCCACCACCGTGGGCCGGGCCGCCGACGAGGCCGGCGCCGATGCCAGCAGCGAAGAGCTGATTCGCCGTGCCCTGCGAACTCTGGCAAGGTAAAACGCCATGGACAATGACCGCTTGATCACCCCGATGCCCGCCGACCCCGGCGAAGCGCAGCAGGACCGCGCCATCCGCCCGGCCAGCCTGGCCGACTACAATGGCCAGCCCAAGGTACGCGAGCGGCTGGAAATCTTCATCGACGCCGCCCGCGGCCGCGACGAAGCGCTCGATCACACCCTGATTTTCGGCCCGCCGGGGCTCGGCAAGACCACCCTGGCGCACATCATCGCCCGTGAAATGGGCTCCCAGCTTAAATCCACCTCCGGCCCGGTGCTGGAAAAGGCCGGCGATCTGGCCGCCATCCTCACCAATCTGGAAGAGGGCGACGTGCTGTTCGTGGATGAAATCCACCGGCTCTCCCCGGTGGTGGAGGAGATCCTCTATCCGGCGATGGAGGACTACCAGCTGGACATCATGATCGGCGAGGGGCCGGCGGCGCGCTCCATCAAGCTGGATCTGCCGCCCTTCACCCTGGTCGGCGCCACCACCCGGGCGGGCCTGTTGACCGCGCCCCTGCGCGACCGCTTCGGTATCGTGCAGCGGCTGGAGTTCTATAATGTCGACGATCTGGCGCGCATCGTGGAGCGATCCTGCGAGATTCTCGCCATCCCCGGCGATCAGGAAGGGGCCCGGGAAGTGGCCCGCCGCGCCCGTGGCACGCCGCGTATCGCCAACCGCCTGCTGCGCCGGGTGCGCGACTACGCCCAGGTAAAGGGCGACGGCCGCCTCACCGGCCCGGTGGCGCAGAGCGCCCTGGACATGCTGGAAGTGGACAGCCTCGGCCTGGACGGCACCGACCGCCGCCTGCTCAACATGATGATGCACAAGTTCGACGGCGGCCCGGTGGGGCTCGATTCGCTGGCCGCCGCGCTCAACGAAGACGCCGGCACCCTGGAAGAGGTGGTGGAGCCCTACCTGATTCAGCAGGGGTTTATTCAGCGCACCCCCCGGGGCCGGCAGGTGACCAACCACGCCTGGCGTCATTTCGGCCTGGTGAGGCCCTCCCGGGACGGGGATTTGTTTAATGAGTGAAAAATTTTCTCAAGGTTCGGAATTTGTCCTACCGGTTCGCGTCTACATCGAAGACACTGACGCCGGTGGCATCGTCTACTATGTGAACTATCTCAAGTTCATGGAGCGGGCGCGCACGGAATACCTGCGGTCGCTGGGGTATCAGCACTATGCGCTGGCCCGGGAAAACTTTCAGTTCGTGGTGCATTCCGCGCAGGTGAATTACCGCAAGCCTGGACGTATCGACGACGATTTGCGGGTCAGTGCCCGGCTGGTGACGCTCAAACGCGCCACCCTGGTGTTCGCGCAGCGTGTCACCCGTGACCAGGAAGTGTTGTGCGAAGCAACCATCAAAGTGGCCTGTGTCAGCGCCGACGGCATTAAGCCGATGGCGCTGCCCGGGCCGCTTCATGAGAAGTTCAAGGCCGAATTCGAGGAGTTGGGGTAAATGGAAGACGCTTCGTCCAGCATGTCGATCCTTTCGCTGGTCACCAATGCCGGGCCCGTGGTCCAGCTGGTGATGGCGGTTCTGCTGCTGGCTTCGATGATCTCCTGGTACATGATCGTGTCCCGTTTCCGGGTCCTGGGTCGCGCCCGGCGCGCCGATCACGCCTTCGAGGAGAAATTCTGGTCCGGGGAAGACCTGTCCAGCCTTTATAACCAGGTGCGCAAGAAGCCCAACCCGGATTCCGCCAGCGAGGCGATTTTCCGCGCCGGTTTCCAGGAGTTCGTGCGCCTGTCCAAGAGCACGCGCGGTTCCGAGGCGATCATGGAGGGCGCCCAGCGCGCCATGCGGGTGGCCCTGCAGCGTGAGGAATCCCGGCTCACCAAGCATCTGGCCTTCCTGGCCACGGTGGGGTCCACCAGCCCCTATATCGGCCTGTTCGGCACCGTCTGGGGCATCATGAATTCGTTCCGGGCGCTGGCCAACGTGACCCAGGCGACGCTGAGCGTGGTGGCGCCGGGCATCGCCGAGGCGCTGGTGGCCACCGCCATGGGCCTGTTCGCGGCGATCCCCGCGGTGATGGCCTACAACCGCTATGCGGCGCTGTCGGAATCCCTGGTGGGCGACTGTGAACTGTTCGCCGAGGAATTCTCCTCGGTACTGCACCGCCAGGCCCACGGACGCGACGCATGAGTCGAGGGAGCCCGTCCATGAGTGCGATACGCGTGCGCCGGTCGCGCAAGAAGCCGATGTCCGACATCAACGTGGTGCCCTACATCGACGTGATGCTGGTACTGCTGGTGATTTTCATGGCCACCGCCCCGATGATGACCCAGGGCGTGTCCGTGGACCTGCCGCAGACCGACAGCGCGGCGATCACCAACAACGACGAGCCGGTGATGATCACGGTGCGTCCGGACGGCAGCTACCACATTAATGTGGGCGGCGACGGCCAGTCCTCCGCGAGCCTGGAGACGGTCAAGGGCCATGTGCTCACCATTCGCAAGCAGAAGCCGGACACCCTGTTCCTGGTCGAAGGCGATCAGAACGTGCCCTACGGCAAGGTGGTGATCCTGATGTCCGAGTTGCAGCAGGCCGGCGTCACCAACCTGGGGCTGGTCACGGAGCCGCCGGGGCGTTCATGAGCGATCGTGGCGTTGCGGTCGGTTTTTCCGTCTTTCTGCACCTGCTGGTGCTGGGGATGATGGTGTTTACCTGGTCCTCGGAGCCGGAGCTGCGGCGGCCGCCGGATATTCCGCCCCACGTGATGGCCACGGTGATGGAGGAAACGCGGCGCGCGCCGGACGCCAACACGGCCCCGGCCCGCGAGGAGAAAGACCAGAAGCAGGCCCAGGAGAAAGCGCCCAAGCCCAAACCGGAACCCAAGCCCGAGCCGAAACCGGAGCCGAAACCCAAACCCGAGCCGAAACCGGAACCCAAGCCCGAACCGAAACCCGAGCCCAAGCCCAAGCCCGAACCTAAACCGGAGCCGAAGCCTGAGCCCAAGCCGAAGCCGGAACCGAAGCCGGAACCCAAAAAGGAGCCGGCGCCGGAATTCGAGCAGCAGAGCCTGGAAGAGTTGATGGCCGAGGAAGAGCTGGAGATGGCGCGCAAGGAGCGTGAAAAAGTCGCCGAGAACCCCGGCAGCGGCCCTTCGGATAGCGACGTTCAGGAAGAGACGGCCAGTTACTCGGACGCCATCCGCAATGCGATTTCGCAGCGCTGGCGGATTCCGGGCAACTATCGGAACCGGCACGATCTGAGTGTGCGGCTGCGCCTTAAAGTGGTGCCGGGCGGCGACGTGGTCGGTGTCGATGTGGCTAAGTCCAGCGGCTACCCGAATTTTGACGAGTCGCTGGTGAACGCGGTCAAGTTGGCGAGCCCTCTGCCGGTACCCGAAGGAAAGCTGTTCGAGGAGTTCCGGACCTTTCTAATCGAATTCAGTCCCAGGGATGTAGAATGATGCGATTTTTTGTTTATCCCCTCATAGCCGTGCTTCTTTCGACGCTGGCCCTGAACGCCCGGGCCGAACTGTTGATCCAGATCACCGAGGGCCGCACCGACGCGGTGCCGATCGCGGTGGTGCCGTTCGCCGGCGCCGGTGACGCGCCGGAGAACGTCTCCGATATCGTGCGCGCCGACCTGCATCGCAGCGGCCAGTTCAAAACCCTGCAGCCCAAGGACATGCTGAGCCGGCCGACCAGCAAGGAAGGCCTGTCCTACCGGGATTTCCGGGTGCTCAACCAGGAGTACGTGGTGATCGGCTCGCTCAAGGCCACCGGCACCGGCGCCTATGAGGTCAGCTACGCGCTGCACGACGTGGCCCGCGGCAAGGAACTGCTCTCCGAGACCTACCGGCCGCCGCAGTCGCAATTACGTGACGTGGCGCACGCTATTTCCGACCGCATCTACGAGCAGCTCACCGGCATCCCCGGGGCCTTCTCCACCAAGATTCTCTACGTCACCCACAACCGTGGCGCCGAGCACCCCTACCAGCTGCAGTACGCGGACGCCGACGGCGCCCGGGTGAAGACCATCCTGCGCAGCCGCGAACCGATCATGAGCCCGTCCTGGTCGCCGGACGGCAGCAAGGTGGCCTATGTGTCCTTCGAGAAGAACGGCCTGCCCAAGATCTACGTGCATGACCTGAGCAGCGCGGAACGGCGGGTGGTGGCCCAGTACAAGGGCATCAACGGCGCGCCGTCCTGGTCCCCGGATGGCCAGAAGCTGGCGCTGACCCTGTCCAAGGGCGGCAACCCGGACATCTACAGCCTGAATCTGAACAACGGTGATCTGGAGCAGCTCACCGACCACTACGGCATCGACACCGAGCCGCGCTGGATGCCCGATGGCGACCATCTGGTGTTCACATCCAGCCGCTCCGGCGGGCCGCAGATCTACCAACTCAACGTGAACGACAAGTCGGTGCGCCGGGTGTCGTTCGAAGGCAATTATAACGCCCGTCCGGAGGTTACCCCGGACGGACGCTACCTGGTTTATGTGCACCGGCGTAACGGCAGTTTCAGCGTCGGTGTGCAGGACCTCCAGCGCGGTACGTTCGATATTGTGACACAGACCAATATGGATGAATCGCCCAGTGTTGCGCCCAATGGAAGTATGATAATTTACGGGACGCAACACCGGGGTACAGGGGTCCTGCAAGCCGTCTCCATCGACGGGAGAGTGAAAGTAGAGCTCCCGTCGAAGGAAGGGGAAGTCAGGGAACCGGCCTGGTCGCCGTTCCTCTGAACGGATCTCAGAGTTCCAATACAGGACATCAATAGGA
>CAZKWA010000055.1:0-1863 GCA_964556345.1 uncultured Alcanivorax sp. | reverse complement strand
TCGTATGCGTTCATTCATTAACCCGCTTTTCGCCGTGCTTCTGGCCGGCTTGCTGGCAGCGTGTTCCAGTACTCCCACCGAGGAGGACACCTCCGCGACCGATACTCAACCGACCGACAGCCAGAGCAGCCCGACCCAGCCGGTCGAGCGTCCCGAGCCGTCCAAGGCGGACACCAGCAACATTCCGGTGACCGCGGACAATTTCCACAACCACCCGTCCAACTATGACGGCACCACCGACACCAAAGTGATTTACTTCGCTTTCGACAGCAACACCGTGCCGGCCGCCGCCTTTGAAACCCTGCGCGCCCACGCCAGCTACCTGAAAGACAACCCGAACGCCAAGGTGCGTCTGGAAGGTCACGCCGATGAGCGCGGCACCCGCGAGTACAACGTGGCTCTCTCCGAGCGTCGTTCCGAAGCGGTCCAGAAGTTCCTGCGCGTGCAGGGCGTCAGTTCCTCTCAGGTGGAAGTAGTGGCCTACGGCGAAGAGAAGCCGGCTGCTTTCGGCCACAGCGAGATGGATTGGGCAAAAAACCGTCGCGTGGTTCTTAACTACACCGCCGGTCGTCCGTAAACCATGCAGTCCAAGCAGGTAATCAAGCGCATTTTACTGGCTATCCTGCTTGGTGGGCCGGTGCTCGGTGCCCAGGCACAGAGCACCGGCCCCCTGGTCGTCGAGGAGCGCGGCTCCGGCGGCGGCCGGGCCCCTTCGTCCGCCACCGGTAGCGGTGGCGGCGAGGAGGGCATCTACCTGCTGATGCAGGAGATGGAGCAGTACCAGAAGCAAGTTCAGAATTTACAGGGTCAGGTGGAAGAACTGCGCCACGAGCTCAACCAGCTCAAGGCCGCGGAAAGAGAACGCTACCTGGACCTGGACACCCGGATTAACGCGCTGGTCGAACAAGTGAACAGCGCCCCCAAGACCGACGCCGAAGCCGGCGACGACGGCGGCAACAGCGAAGCGCCCGCCGACCCGGAAGCGGACCGGGAAGCCTATTCCGCCGCTCGCGGCAAGCTGCTTGAGCGCGATTTCGACGCCGCGGCCACCGCCTTCGAGACCTACCTGAAGGACTTCCCCCAGGGGCAGTTCCGGGCCCACGCCCATTTCTGGCTGGGCGAGGTCTACAGCAATCAGAAAACCCCGCAGCTGGACAAGGCCCGCAAGCAGTTCCAGACCGTGGTGGAGGACTACCCGAACCACAGCCGCGCCCCCACCAGCCTGTATAAGCTGGCCAGCCTGCAGGCCAAGGCCGGCAACACCGGCGAAGCGGAAGTCACGCTGCATAAGCTGATCAAGCAATTCCCCGACGCCTCCGAGGCGGAAATGGCCAAGAGCATGCTCAAGCAGCTCAACGGCGATTAATTGTAGCCGCGGGCTTGTGGGAGCGGGCCCTGCCCGCGAAAGGGAGCAAAGCTCCCGGCAGGATCCCAGAAACCCGGCTTCGTAGAACCTCATGAACCACCGAATGCGAGGGGCGGACCTGGCCGTGGCAAGGTGTTAGAATCCGCGCCACCCAGAAGTGTCAGAGCGTCCGTCGTGGAACTGCGCATCACCGAAATCTTTCATTCCCTGCAGGGGGAATCCCGCAGCGTGGGCGTGCCCACCGTATTCGTGCGCCTCACCGGCTGCCCGCAGCGCTGTGTCTGGTGCGACACCGAGTACGCCTTCCAGGGCGGCGAGAAATGGGCCCTGGAAGCAATCCTCGAGCAGGTGGACGGCTATTCCGCGCGCTACGTTACCGTCACCGGCGGCGAACCGCTGGCGCAGCCCAACTGCCTGCCGCTGCTCACCGAGCTGTGCGACCGGGGCTACCAGGTAAGCCTGGAGACCGGCGGCGCCATGGACATCGCCGGCGTCGA
>CAZKWA010000054.1:1858-21999 GCA_964556345.1 uncultured Alcanivorax sp. | reverse complement strand
TGCCGGCAAGCTTCGCTTGCCTTTCGCGGGCAGGGCCCGCTCCCACAGCCCGCTCCTACAAGAGCTACATGCGATCGAACAGGCTCATGCTCTTGATGTCGACGAAGGCCTTCTGAGCGGCCTGCAGGCTGACCTGGCGCAGGCTGTACTGCGAGACGACTTCCGCGAAGTTGGCCGGGTTGCTCAGGTCCCCGATCAGGTTGGAGTAGGTCTCGGTGTAGTTGAGCTGGCGGTTGTCGGCCACCCCGTCCACGACTTTCAATTCGTTCAGGCGCGCGCCGACGGAGGCACGCACGGTCAGCACGTTATCCAGGCTGTTGTCCAGTTCACGCATGGCGGTGTTAATGGTGTTGGCGCGGGCCGCCTTCTCGGCGTCGGTGCCGGCGGGCTGGTCGAGCACCGCCAGGGCTTTCTCGAAGGTCTTGAACAGGTCGGTGTTCATGTTCTCGGCTTTGCCCATCTCGATGCGGTCGCCGTCGGCGGGCTCGCCCTTGAGGGTGATCGACAGCCCGCCGACCTCCACCGCCTTGCCTTCTTCGTAGGCCTGCGCCGGGCCGCCATCGATGGAATAGGTGGTGACGCCGCCGGTGACGTCGAACTCGATCTGGAAGCTGTTGCCGAAGTCCGGGTCGCTTTCGTTAATGATCTGCGGGCCCTTGAACGTCAGGCTGCCGCTGTTACCGGCATCCACTTCCGCCACATAACCCGCGCCGGAATGCACGCTCTGAAAAATCGTCTGGCCGTTGTCGGCCACCGGCATCAGCCGGGAGGCATCGATGCGCTGTTCGCGGGTATTGGTATCCCCCACATAGCTGACACTGCCGTCGGCGGCGCGCACGAACGGCTCGCTGGCGTCCTGGTAGCCGCCGAACAAATGGCGGCCGTTGCCGTTGGTGGCGTTGGCCTGCCCGATCACGGTTTCATAGACGCCGCGCAGATCACTGGCCACCGAGGCCCGGTCCGCGTCACTCAGGGTGTCGCTGGCGGCCTGGATCATCAGGGTCTTGGCACTGGCGATGGCGTCGCTGACGCTGTTCAGCACACTTTCTTCCTGGGACAGGGCGTTGCGCGCACTGACCCGTGAATCGGCGTACTGCTCGGTAACGGCCATGGACTGCGCCACCTGCACCGCCCGGGAAGCCGCCTGGGGATCGTCGGAGGGGTTGACCACCTTGCGCCCGGTGGCGATCTGCTGGCCCACCCGCATGAACTCACCCTGCTGTTGATTGAGGGAATTCATGCTCTGCTCATACATGGTGACGGTGCTGATACGCATGGTTTTTTCCTGTTAACGCAGGCCGAGAATGGCGTCCATGATGGTGGAACCGGTCTGAATGACCTTGGCGTTGGCTTGGTAAAATTGTTGATAACGAATCAGGTTGGCGGCTTCTTCGTCCAGGTTGACGCCGGATTCGGACTGCTGCACCGCTTCCAGTTGTTCGGTGAGCCCCTGCTGGGCGCTCAAATTGGCCTGAACGATATTGGTGCGGTTACCGACATCGCCGACGATCGCCGCGTAGGCGCCGCTCAGGGTGGCGCCGCCGCCCACCAGAAGGCTGTCCTGCAGATCCTGCAGGGCCAGTGCGTTCTGGTTGTCGCCGCTGCCGCCGCCCTGCCCGGCGGCCAGTCGCGCCGGTTCACTGATCTGGTTTTCCAGACCACCGGCGGCTTGCCGGGTGGGCTGCAGCTGGAAACGGTCGCCGTCGGCCAGGGTGCCGGCGTCACCGATGGTCACCACCACACCGCCCACGCTGAGCTGGTCGCTGGCGTCCAGGGTGGCGGTTACGCGCTCGCCGGTATCGCGCCGGGTGATCTCGAATTCACCGGCGGCGGCGTCGGTAACCACCAGATCGTAGTCACTGCTGGTGAGCTGGTCGACGTCGTCGAAGGCGGCGTCGATGGTGGCCGCGCCGGCGTTGTTTTCATTGGAAAAGGCGCGCGGCTCGCCCACCGCGAACATCGCGCCGCCGGGATCACCGTTGAGGTCGAAGCCGGCCTGGTGCTGCTCGTTGAAGGCCGTGGCCAGGGACACCGCCAACTGACCGATCTGGTTCTGGGTTTTGTCCAGGGTCTCGGCGCGGAAGGACAGCAGACCGCCGAGCGCGCCGCCGGTAATGGTGCCCTGATCCAGTTCCACCTGGTTGCCGGCGGAATCGTTATAGCCGACCACCGTGCGTGTCGGGTCCGCGGATGACGACATCGCTTCCAGGGAGAAACTGCGGGTGCCGGCGACGATCGGCTGGCCGTTGCCGATGGAGAGGTTGTAGGTACCGCTCTCCTGAATCGTCAACCGCACATCGATGCGTTCGTTGAGCTCGGCCACCAACTGGTCGCGCTGATTCAGAAGGCCGTTGGGGGCCTTGCCGGTTTTCGCCTTGGCCAGGGCAATCTCCCGGTTCAGGTTGGCGATCTGGTCGGCGCTGTTGTTGATCTGGGTGATCTCGTCACGGATGTTGCCGTCGATGCCGCTCTGCATGTCACGCAGGTAGCTGTCGAAGGAACGGAACTGGGCGCTGAGCGTGTCCGCCGCGCCGATCACGCCCTGCCGGGCGGCCGGGTCGGACGGCGAGCTGGCCAGGTCTTCCAGCGACGAAAAGAAATTCTGCATCAGCGGTGCCAGCCCCGCCTCCTGGTCGGCGAGCAGGTTATCGATCTGGCTGACCTGGGTCTGATAGGCCTGCAGGGCACTGCTTTTGCTGCCCGCGGCATTGAGCTGATCGGCCACGTAGTAGTCGAACTGGCGCTGGATATCGTTGACCTTCACACCGCCGCTGGCGTTGCGTTCGCCGAGCAATGTCAGCTCGCGGTTGTAGCCGGGCGTATAGACATTGCTGATGTTGTTGCTGGTGGTGTTCAGGGCGTTCTGCGCGGCGTTGAGACCGCTGAGCCCGATGGAAAACATGCTCATCGTTTTGTTCCCGTTAACCAATGCCTGTTGTATCGGCCGCCTGCCCGCTTTCTTTAACCCCCATTAAGGCAACGACTTGTGGGAGCGGGCCTTGCCCGCGAAAGGCAAGCGAAGCTTGCCGGCGGGATCCCAGAAACCCGTTCAATCAGCGTCTCTGGGATCCCGCCGGGTGGCTAAAGCCACCCTTTCGCGGGCCGGGCCCGCTCCCACAAGCCCGCCGATCTGATCCATCAGTGCGACCAGCTTGTCCGCGTAGGCCGGGTCGGTGGCGTAGCCGCCGTTCTGCAAGGCCTGCGCCGCCTGCTTCGCATCGGCGGCGTCGAGCACCGGCGCGTAGCGCGGATTCTCGCTGATCAGACGGCCGTGGTCGGCGAACGCCTCGGCGTAGGAGTCATAGACCCGGAAGCGGTCCACCACCCGGGTGCGTTGGCCGTTGATGTATTCGTGGGTGACCACCTCGGTGGTGGGGCCGTCCCAGTTCGCGCCGGCCTTGATGCCGAACAGGTTGTGGCTGTTGCCACCGTCGGCGGTGGGGATTTCACGGCGTCCCCACCCGGTTTCCAGGGCGGCCTGGGCAAGGATCAGCGGCGCCGGCATGCCGGTGCGCCGAGACGCTTCCCGCGCGGGTTCGGACAATTGGTGAACGAAGTCGGTGGGGGTGGCGGGGTTGGCCGCGCTCAGCAGCGGCGGCCGGGGCCGTTCGGCGCCCGCCACGGCGGCGGTCGGCTTGCCGACGTCGTCGATCGCGGAGGCCGCAGCGCGGTTCGAGGCGCCGGCCGCCGGTGCGCCGGCCGCCGGGACGCCGGCCGCCGGATTCACGCCGGGCAGGCGACGGGGTTCGCCGCGCGGAATGGCGTCCAGCGGCGAAGCGCCGGTGGCGGCCCGAGCGGCGTCGGCCGAAGCGCCCTTACCGGAAAGCTGCGCCACCAGCTGATCCGCCAGCCCCAGCCCGCGACCGGCCATGTGCTGCGACATCTGCTGGTCGAACAACGATTGATAGAAGCGCATCTGCGAGCTGTCGGTGAGCTCCGAGCGCGGCGAAGCGTCGCGCATGCTCTTGATCATGCGGTGCAGGAACAGCGCCTCGAACTGGTCGGCGGCGCTGCGCAGTTGTTTTTGCGGGTCGCGGGCGGCGCTGTGCTTGAGCCGGTCGAGGCCCTGCACATCGAGCGCGAACTGACCCTGTATGGAGCGGTCCAGGCCGGCCATCAGATGATCTCCAGTTCCGCGCGCAGCGAGCCGGAGGCCTTGAGCGCTTCGAGGATCGACATCAGATCCTGCGGCGTGGCGCCCAGCGCATTGAGCGCGTCCACCACTTCCATCAGATCCGCGCCTTCCACGAACTGTAATGAGCCCGGCTGCTGCTGAATGCTGATCTCGCTGTCGGGCACCACGGTGGTTTCGCCTTCGCCGAACGGCGCCGGCTGGCTGACGCCGTACTCGGTGTCGATCACCACCGACAGGTTGCCGTGCGCCACCGCCGCCGGTTTCAACGTGACGCGGCCGTTGAGCACCACCGAGCCGGTGCGGGCGTTGATCACCACCTTGGCGGGGGCGTCCGTGGGCGTCACATAGACGCGCTCCACCCGGGCCATGAAGCTGACCCGGTCGTTATCGTTCTCGGGGCCGCGCAGCTGGATGGTGCGCGCGTTGCGGGCCGCGGCCACGGTGCTTCCGAATTCCTGATTGATGGCGCGCACGGCGCGCTCGGCGGTGCCGAAATCGGCGGTTTTCAATTGCAGTTCCAGCAGCCCGCCGTTGGCGCCCAGTTGCAGGGGCACTTCCCGTTCCACCACCGCGCCGCCGGCGATGCGCCCGCTGGCCTGCTGGTTGATCTGCACGCTGCTGCCGCCGGCCTCGGCGCCGGCGCCGCCGATCAGCAGATTGCCCTGGGCCAGGGCGTAGGTGGCGCCGTCGGCGCCTTTCAGCGGCGTCATCAGCAGCGTGCCGCCGCGCAGGCTGCGGGCGTTGCCGATCGAGGACACCACCACGTCGATACGCTGGCCGGGGGCGGAAAACGGCGGCAGGTCGGCGGTCACCATCACCCCCGCCACGTTGCGCAACTGCATGTTGGTGCCCGGCGGGATGGCGATGCCCAGTTGCGAGAACATATTGGTCAGGCTCTGGGTGGTGAAGGGGGTCTGCATGGTCTGGTCGCCGGAGCCGTCCAGCCCCACCACCAGGCCGTAGCCCACCAGCACGTTATCACGCACGCCGGAGAAGTCCGCCAGCTCGCGCAGGGATTCGGCCCGCGCGGAGAAGCTCAACGCACTCAGTAACACAATCAGCGATAGTGTCAGCGCGACCAGACGCAACCGTGCCATTACCGTCACTCCCATATTCAGAACGGCGAAATATTCAGAAAAAAGCGTTGCAACCAGCCCATGTGCTGGGCCTCGTTGATGTAGCCGTCGCCCACGTACTCGATGCGCGCGTCCGCCACCTGGGTGGACGGCACGGTGTTGGAATCGGAGATTTCCAGCGGGTCCACCACCCCGGAGAAGCGGATGAACTCGGTACCCTGGTTGATCAGAATCTGCTTCTCGCCGCGTACCCGCAGATTGCCGTTGCGCAGCACTTCCAGCACCGTCACGGTGATGGTGCCGGTGAAGGTGTTCTCCGCCTGGGAACCGCCGCCGCCTCGGAAATCGTTCTCGCCGGTGAGATCAAAGCCGTAATCGTTCAGGTCCTCCAGCCCCTTGGGCACGACGCCGGGCGTAAAGGACGCGGAGCCGCTGCGGTCCGCATTGCTTTGCGAGCTTTTGCTGGCGCTGACCTGTTCGTTGACCATCACCGTCAGCACATCGCCCACCGCGCGCGGCCGGCGATCCTCGAACAGCGGCTTCTGCCCGCGCCCGGCCTGGTAGATCGAGCCGTTGGACAGCGCCGGCGGCGGCTGCGGGATTTCCACGGTTTCCTGCTCGCCGACCACCGAGGGTTGCGGCAGTTGCGCGCAACCGGCCAGCGCCGCAAGCAGCAATACCAGCAGCGACGGCAGGACCTTGCCGGCCGGGCCAGGGTTAACGATTGCCTTCACCAGGGTCTCCCGCATCACGATCAGAGCTGCGCCAGACGGGACAGCATTTCGTCGGAGGTTTTCACCGCCTTGCTGTTGATTTCGTAGGCCCGCTGGGTCTGGATCATATTGACCATTTCCTCCACCACGTTGACGTTGGAGGTTTCCACATAGGACTGGTAGAGACCGCCGGCGCCGTTCATGCCCGGCATGCTTTCGGTGCGCATGCCCGAGGCGGTGGTTTCCAGGTAGAGGTTCTCGCCGATGCTTTCCAGACCGGCGGGATTGACGAAGGTGGACACGGTCAGCTGGCCGACTTCCACGCTCTGGCTGGAACCCGGCTCGGTGACCGTCACCAGACCGTCCTTGCCGATGCTCACCGACAGGGCGTTCTCGGGAATCATCACCGCCGGCTCCAGGGGGTAGCCGCTGGAGGTCACCATCTGGCCGTTCTGATCGAGCTGGAAGCTGCCGTCACGGGTGAAGGCGACGTTGCCGTCGGGCATGCGCACCTGGAAGAAGCCCTTGCCGTTGATCGCCAGATCGCGGGAGTTGCCGGTGTTCTCCAGGCCGCCCTGGCTGTGCAGGCGTTCGGTGGCCACCGGGCGCACGCCGCTGCCCACCTGCATGCCCGAGGGCAAGGTGTTCTGCACGTCGTTGGCGCCGCCCGGCTGACGCAGGTTCTGATAGAGCAGGTCTTCGAACACCGCGCGGGATTTCTTGAAGCCGTTGGTGCTGACGTTGGCCAGGTTGTTGGATATCACATCCATCTTGACCTGCTGGGATTCCAGGCCGGTCTTGGCCGTCCACAAGGATTTAATCATCTCGCTTCCCTCTATCTAGCGAACAGAGTTACTGGATCGACAACAGACTGTCCGCGCGTTGCGCGTTCTGGTCGGCGGTGTCGATCACTTTCATCTGCATTTCGTAGCGGCGGCCGTTGTCGATCATCGCCACCATGGATTCCACCGGGCTGACGTTGCTGCCCTCCAGGGCGCCGGACACCAGCCGGGCGTTCTCGTCCATCGGCAAGGCGCCGGCGGCGGCACGGAACAGGCCGTCTTCGCCGCGCTGCAAGTTGGCCGGGTCGCCATTGACCAGCTTCACGCGGCCGATCTGCACCAGGGCATCCGGGTCTTCGCCGGCGCCGATGGCGCTCAGGGTGCCGTCGGCGCCCATGGAAAGCTTGGCCCCCAGCGGCACGATGATCGGACCGCCTTCGCCGATCACCGGACGACCGGCGCTGTTCAGCACGCCGTCGCCGTCCACCTGCAGGTCGCCGCGGCGGGTGTAGGCTTCCCCGCCGTCGGTGGCCTGCACCGCCAGCCAGGCGTCGCCCTGCATGGCCACGTCCAGGTCACGGCCGGTGGCGTTCATCGGCCCGGCGCTGAAATCGGCGCCCGGCGTGGACGCCATCACCGAGGTACGGGTGGCCAGCGCGCCATCGCCCTGCACCGGCACCGCCCGCAGCGCCTGCATCTGGGCGCGGAAGCCGGCGGTGGAGGCGTTGGCCAGGTTGTTACTGACCACCGATTGCTGGTCCATGCTCTGGCGCGCGCCGCTCATGGCGGTGTAAAGAATGCGGTCCATTCAAGCTCTCCTGTGACGCGATCAGCGCAGGTTGACGGCGGCCTGCAGCACTTCGTCCTGAACCTTGATGGTCTGGGTGTTGGCCTGGTAATTGCGCTGCGCCACGATCAAATCCACCAGCTCGCTGGTCAGGTCCACGTTGGAGGTTTCCACGGTGCCGGCTTCCAGGCTGCCGAACTGGCCGGCACCGGCCAGGCCCAGCAGCGGCTGGCCGGAGGCGCCGGTCTCGGTCCAGACGTTGTCGCCTTCGGGTTGCAGGCCTTCCGGGTTACGGAAGTTGGCCAGCGCGATGGTGCCCAGCACCTGGGATTGTTCGTTGGAATAGTTGCCGACGATGTTGCCGACCTCATCGAAGCTGATGCCCACCAGGGAGCCGGCGGTGTAGCCGTTCTGGGTCAGCGAATCCAGGGCGAAGTCGTTGCCGAACTGGGTGGTGCCTTCGAAATCAATGTCGAAGTTGATCGGATCGGCGCCGCCGCCGGGGGTGAAGGCGTACGTCGGAAAGGTGCTGGCGCCTTCGTCCAGGGTGCCGTTGTTGTTGAACGCCAGCTGGCCCACGTTGGTGGTGTCGGCGTTACCGTCCAGAGCGACCCGCACTTCCCACTGATTTTCACCGGTCTTGGTGAAGTAGGTGGTCATGGTGTGCTGCACGCCCAGAGAGTCGTAGGCGGTGCCGGTGTTGGCGTAGGAATAGGTGCCGCCGTCGGTGGCGTCAAACGCCGTGGTGGCGCGGTCGATCTCGTCCACGGTGGCGTCCATGTTGAACGACGCCTCCACCTGGCTGGTGGCGGTGGCGGCCATGGCGCCGGCCGGCACCCGCAGGACTTCCGGCTGCCCGCCGGTGCCGACGCCGGCGGGGAAGCCGGTCAGGCGCGCGCCCTGGGCGTTCTCAAGATAGCCGTCGGCGGTCAGGGTGAGCTGGCCGTTACGCGAATACACGGTCTGGTCGCCCTGGGTGAAGCGGAAGAAACCGCTGCCGTTGATGCCCAGGTCCAGGTTGCGGCCGGTGGCTTCCAGGGTGCCGTTGGAGAAATCCTGCAGCACCGTGGACACCCGCACGCCCTGGCCCACCTGGGCGCCGGCGTAGACATCGGCGAATTGCGCGCCGGACCCTTTGAAACCCACGGTCTGGGAGTTGGCGATGTTGTTGCCGACCACGTCCAGATTGGTGGCGGCGGCGTTAAGACCACTGAGTGCCTGTGAAAAACCCATTTTCGTACTCCTGGAAGTTATTCTTTACGAAAGCTGTTTAGAGAATCTGGCGGATGTCGCCGAGACTGACCTGTTCTGAAACGCCGCCCAGATCCAGCAACGGCGCGCCGTTGTCATCCAGGCTCACGCCACTGACCATGGCGTAGTTCAAATTCACCACTTCCAGCGGCTCGCCGTCGGCGCTGGCTTCAACGGACACGGTGTAGGACCCCTTGGGCGCGTTCTCGCCGCTGTCCATTTCCCCGTTCCAGGTGAAGGACTCACTGCCGGCGTCCATGGCGAACGGCTCGAAGCGGCGCACCACTTCGCCGCTGTCATTGCGTACCGTGATCTGCACTTCGTCGGCGGCCTGCTCCAGCTCCACGCCGAACGGCGTGGTGGAACCGTCCTCGCCCACCAGCACCCGGTTACCGGGCACCAGCACGCCGCTGCCGATCAGGCCGGCGGCCTGCATCGCCTGGCCGGCGTCGAGCTGGCCGGTGATGCCTTCCAGCGTGGCGTTCAATTCCGAGATGCCGCTGACGGTGTTGATCTGCGCCAGCTGCGAGGTCATCTCCGCGTTTTCCATCGGGTTCATCGGGTCCTGGTTCTTGAGCTGCGTGACCAGCAGGGTCATGAAGCTGTCCTGGAGATCCGCGCCACTGGATTTACTGGCCGCGCCGGCGGCCTGGGCGGCGCCGCCGTTGAGCGCGCTGAGCACATTGGAATCAATCGTCGACATCAGTTTTCTCCCAGCGTCAGGGTTTTCATCATCAGCTGCTTACTGGTGTTAAGGACTTCCACGTTGGCCTGGTAGGAGCGCGACGCGGAGATCATGTTGACCATCTCATTGACCGGTTCCACATTGGGCATGGTGACGTAGCCCTGGTCGTCGGCGAGCGGATGATCGGGGCGGAATTCCCGGCGCATCGGCGACGGGTCCTCGATCACTTCGCGTACCGCCACGCCACCCACGCCGGTGCCGTTCTGGTCGCGGGCTTCAAACATCACCTGCTTGGCCCGGTAGGCCTCGCCGTCGGGGCCGGCGACACTGTCCGCGTTGGCCATATTGCTGGCGGTCACGTTCATGCGCTGGGCCTGGGCGGTCATCGCCGAGCCGGAAATCTCAAAAATCGAAAACATGGACATGGCTTATTTCCTGTTCAGGCCCTTATTCCGGCTGCATGGCGGACTTGAGGCCCTGAATGCGGCCGTTGAGCATGGTCAGCGCCGCCTGGTAGCGCACCGAGTTATCCGCGAAGCGCGTGCGCTCCACGTCCATGTTCACGGTGTTGCCGTCCAGGCTGGGTTGATCGGGTACCCGGTAAAGCAGGTCGCCGACCGGCGCGGAGCCACCGCCACCGGCGATGTGCCCGGCGGCGGTGGTGGACAGGGACAGGCCGCCGTCGGCGGGCCGGCCTTTGTCCATGGCCCGGGACAGTTCGCTGGAGAAATCGAAATCCCGCGCTTTGAAGTTGGGGGTGTCCGCGTTGGCGATATTGTTCGCCAGAACCTGCTGGCGCTGATGGCGCAGGTTCAGTGCTTCCTGATCGAATTGCAGGGCGGCGGCCAGTCGGTCAATCATGCCGGTGCTCCCAATGGTTTAGTCAGAGTGCAGACTAATCCCGCCCCGGTCAGGTCAAAGGCACAAACAGGCCACCATTTTCATTCCAATTCGTTTATTCACCGGCCGCCGTCTTACCTAGAATAAGGCCCTGACTGGAAAAAACCCGTTACCCCGAGGCGCCCTATGCCAGGCCCCCTGCTTCACACCACACTGTGCTTGAGTTTGCTGCTCGCCCTGGTGGCGGCCCCGCCCGCCATGGCCGGCGCCGCGCCGGAAGGCGCCGAGGCACCGGCGGTCGACGCGGTGCGTGCCTTTTTGCTGGAGCGGGCCCGCGGCCTCGGTGACCGGGTGGCCGTGGAGGTGCGCCCGCCGAGCGCCCAGCTGCCGCCGTGCGTGGCGCCGGAACCCTTCCTGCCCGGCAATGGCCAGAAGCCCTGGGGAAGGGTCTCGGTGGGCGTGCGCTGCGGCGACCAGGCGCGCCGGGTGCGCTATATGCAGGCCCGGGTGACCGTCACCGGCCGCTACTGGGTGAGCGCCGGCGAGCTGCCGGCGGGCACGCCGATCCGCGCGGACATGCTCAGCGCCGAACAGGGCGACCTGAGCCGGCTGCCCGCCAACGCGGTGCTCGACCAGGCGCGCATTGTCGGCCGGGAAGCCGCCCGGCCGCTGGCCGCCGGCACCGTGATACAGGCGCATCAATTGCGCGAACCGGCGCTGGTGGAGCGCCGTCAGGCGGTCACCCTGGTGGCCGGCGGCGAGGGCTTTCGCATCAGCCGCGAGGGCCGCGCCCTGGACAACGGCGCCCTGGGCAGCCGGGTGCGGGTGCGGTTGCCCAACCGGGAAGTGGTGGCGGCGCAAGTGACCGGACCCGGCCGGGCCCGGGTGGTGTTTTAGTTATTAAAGGTTTTCCCGGCGCTGCCGATAACCGGGATGAACGCGTGACGGAGGGCTTCCCTTGAAAATAGACAACATTTCACCCCTGACGCCGCCGAACACGGTGAGCCAGGGTAAAGGCGGCGACAAGGTGTCCACCGAGGCGCCCAAGCAAGGTGGCGCCGCGGGCGCCGGCGAGGTGGCCCATTTGCGCCAGCCCGCCGCGGACAGCGGCCAGGATATCGACACCGCGCGGGTGGACGAGATTCGCCAGGCGATCTCCGAAGGCCGCCTGGAAATCCGCGCCGACAAGATCGCCGACGGCCTGATCGCCAGTGTCCAGGACCTGCTGGACGCGGACTCGAAATGACCCTGGCCGAGCACCTGGAACGCCATCGCGCGCGCCTGGAGGCCTTGCTGGGTCTGCTCGAGGAAGAGCGCCGGCTGCTCAGTGATGGCGGCGTGGACGGCGACGGCCTGGCCCGGGTGGCACAGGCCAAGCAGACGCACTTCGCGGAGCTGGAGCGTTTCGAGGCCCGGCGCCGCCAGGTGCAACGCCAGCTCGGCTATGAGGACAACCGCGCCGGTGACGAACGGGCCGCCGTGGACGCCGGCTGCGCGCCGCTGTGGCGCGCCATCCTCGAGCATGCCGGCCAGGTGGCGCGCCTGAACCGCACCAACGGCGTGCTGATTGGCATTCGCCTGGCGCACAACCAGCGCATGCTGAACTTCATCCAGGAAGCCGCCGGCAAAGGCCTGTACGGCCCCGACGGGCAGGCGCGCGCCGCCGGCGGCCACGTCAGCAGCCGCGCCTGAAGGCGCGTCGGCAACAGCAAAAGGGAGAGCGGCAACAGTGACCAGAGCACGGGATGCCATCGAGGCGGAAGACAAGCTCGACGTGATACTGGCCTGCCGGCCGGTGTACACCCGCAACCAGGACGTGGCCGCGTTTCAGTTGCTGCTGCACGGTGAAAAACCCGCCGAGGGCGCGTCGCTGTCCGATATCGAAGCCACCAACACCGTCATCCTGGGCACCTACACCCATGTCTTCCAGGGCGGCAAGACACGCTCCGTGCCGAGTTTCCTGAAGGTCACCGACGAAGTGCTGCTGGCGCCGGAGCTGCCCGACCTGCCGAAGAAACAGTACATTCTGGAAATCCCCCAGCACATCATGCTCACCTCGGAGCTGGTGGACCGCCTCAAGGCACTGGCGCGGCGCGGCTACCGGCTGGCGATGGACGGCTACGATCCTGGCGACGACGAACTGGACGTGCTGCTGGATATCGTCCATATCGTCAAGATCGACATTCGCGACAGCGACGCCGCCACGTTGCGCGGCACGGCGGACAAACTGCGCCTGCACGGCGTCGAGCTGCTGGCCGACCAGATCGCCGACCGCGCCCAGTTCCAGCGCTGCCTGGAGCTGGGCTTCGACTATTACCAGGGCGATTTCCTGAGCGCGCCGTCGCCGGTCAAGGGTAAAAAAATCGCCGGCAACAAGTTACTGCTGCTGCAACTGCTCACCGAGCTGCACAGCCCGGATGCCTCGCCGGCGCGGCTGGAAGAAATCGCCATCAAGGACGCCGGCCTCACCTACCGCCTGCTTAAAACGGTGAACTCCGCCGCCATGGGCCTGCGCCGGGAAGTGAATTCCCTGTCCGACGCCATCGCCCTGCTCGGCCTGGAAGAAATCAAACGCTGGGCCAATCTGTTCCTGATCGACGGCGAAATGCACAAACCGGAAGCCCTTACCCGCAGCATGCTGATCCGTGGTCGCATGTGCGAAGTGCTGGCGGAGCTCAGTGACCAGCAGGATGGCGAGCGCGGCACCTCGGTGAACCATTTCATCGTCGGCCTGCTCTCCCAGCTGGACGCCTTGATGGACATCGCCATGCCCGAGCTGATGGAGCAGGTGCCGCTCAGCCAGGACGTGAAAAGCGCCCTGCTGGAGCGCCGCGGCTACCTGGGCGCGGTGCTCAACGAGGTGGAAGCCTACGAAGCCGGGCGCTTCGAATCGCTTTCCCTGCTGAGCGAACGGGCCTACTACGAAGTCGCCTACCGCCACAGCACCGCCTGGGCCCGCCAGGTCCAGCAGGCCATGGGGTATCAGGACTAAGGGGTGCCGTCATGTTAGAGTTCGTTGCACGGAAGGCGATCAACAACTGACAATCACAACAAGGATGATCCCATGCGCGTGCTTTATCTGGCCCCGGCCCTGTTGCTTGCCGCCCTGCTCGGCGCCTGCAGCGACACCCCCGACGACGGGGTAATCCGCGACGCCCTCAACCAGGAACTCAAGCGGGCTCATCTTGAAGAGCTGTTCGAGGTCACCGAGGTGGACATCGCCGGCCGTTACCCCGAAGACGATGACCACACCACCGTGGATGTGCGCTACACCATGCAAGCGCAGCGGGGTCTGTCCGAGTACAACCAGGCGGTAAAGCGCGACGAGGAACGGGACGCCATGGACCGCTTCGCCATGGTCATGGCGCTGGCCGCGGTGCGGGTGGAATTCGGTAATTTCGAGAAAGGCGACACCTTCGAACAGGAGCGCCGGCTGATGCTGGAGCGCACCGAGGAAGGCTGGCGCACGGCCCAGCCGGAAAGCCCCGCCGGCCCCGATTCATAGCGCTCTGTGGGAGCGGGCCCCGCCCGCTCCCACAAACCTTTTATTTGTGTCCGAGCAGTTCCAGCATCATCAACACCGCGTCCTCGCGACCGGCGCCGGCCCGATAGTAGCCCTTGCGGCGGCCGTTCTCGACGAAACCGAGACGCCGGTAGAGGCTCTGGGCACCTTCGTTGCCGGCGCGCACCTCCAGGTACATCACCGACATGGCCTCCGACCGCGCGCCCGCGAGCGCGTCCTCCAGCATCCATAGCGCCAGCCCGCGACGCTGACGGGCCGGCGCCACCGCCACGTTAAGCAGATGCATTTCATCAAGCACGCTGGAGAGAATCATGAAGCCCACCGGCTCACCGTCGACCGCCGCCACCCGGCAACGGTAAGCCCCTTGCAGACAGTCACGGAAATTACCTTCGCTCCAGGGGGTGGGCTGGCTGGCGGTCTCGATCGCCAGCACCGCCGGCAGATCCGCGCTGGTCATGGCCCGCATGCGGGCCCCGTCCGGGCCCACCGTCATCCGCGCGACCCGGCGAAGCCGTGTTCCACCATGGCCCGCCAGCTGCGCTTTTTCGCCACCGCCGGCCGGTCGAGCATTTCCTGCAGGCTGTCCACCGCCAGCGCCGGCACCTCGCCCAGCCGCACCGCCTGGTAGCGGTCGCCGCCGAGCACCGCGCGGGCCAGGGTCGAGTCGGCGCAGACCAGCGCCTGGCGTCCGCCGTGCTGGCGAATCAGCCCCGCGAAGAAGGCATTGAGGGCCTGGGAGGCCTCGCCGGCGTTCATCGGCTGCTGGGTGAGCGGGCAGTAGAAACGGCGCGGCCGCTCCGGCGTGGCGCCGAACACCGCCAGCAGGGACGCGGCCAGGGCGCCGGTATGACGGCCCAGACCCGGCGCCTGGGCGTCTTCCTGCTGGAACACCACCCAGGTGTCACCGGCCAGATAGGCCTCGAGGGTGAAGATCAGCGGCGCGCCGGCCGCCGGGGCGCGTGCCGGCGCCTCGGCGACGCTATCCCGGGGTGCCGGGGCGGCCGGGGTCCGTGCCACGGGGTCGCCCGTCGGCGGAGCTTCCGCCGCCGGGGCGCGCGCCGCGGGGTGACCCGCCCCGGCATCCCGCGGCGTTTGTTCGGCGTCGCCGACACCGGGCGCGGTCATCACCGGCGTGGCTTCCACCGGCGCCGTCGCCCGGCGCGCCCCGGCGTCGGTCTCGGCGGCCCAGTCCAGCGTTGCCGACGGCGCCGCGCCAGGCAGGGGCGTCCGCGCCACCCAGGGCGTCAGGCCCAGGGCGCGTAGATAACTCTGACGCTGCGCTTCATTCATGGCGTTGCTTCCTGATCGTCCTGGTTAGCGGTTTGACGGCGCACGACGCAAGCGCCCAGCTTAGCAAATGTCCGAGCGCCGTCCGAGGGTGGCGCGCCGCCGCGCCGTCATCCTCATGGCCACCGCCAGCAGCGCGCCGCTGAGGGCGCCGTACAGATGGGCGTTGACGTACACACGGCCGTCGATCCAGGCGCGCAGATAGTCCACGTCATACCCGGGCAGTTGCTCCCACACCAGCCGGCCGGCGACCACCGCCAGCACCAGCGAATGCAGCATCGGGTTACCCCGCCAGCCGATCAGCAGGCACAGCACCAGCAGCCCCTGCAGCAGGCCCGACAAGCCCACGTACCAGCCCAGGTCCCGGTCCAGCAGGAAGAACACCGCGCTCACCAGCGGCGCGCTGACCGCGAACCACAGCCAGAACCGCCACCGGTCCAGCAGGTCGCGGAAGAAGAACAGAATCAGCACCAGCCCGCCCAGATTCAGCGTCGCGTGCCAGAGGTTAAGGTGCACCAGATGCGCGGTGACCAGCCGCCACACCTGACCGGCGCCGACGGCGGCGCGGTCGTAACGCAGCCACGGATTCACCCACTGGTGGGCCAGACCCAGCACCAACACCAGGGCGATGAACGCCAGAGCGTGGGGCAGCAGTTTGGGGTCACGGGTTCGCATCGGTGCAGGATAAGTGAACTAATGGATCAGGTCTCGCCTTTTACCTCGCTGAGGCCAAAGGCAAGACCTGACTCCCCTCCACGGTTATGATCCAAGGGTGTTAACCACCAGGGATAAGGCCGATGAATCAGGCGTTGAACAGGTCGCTCGCTACCGCTCTGCTCCTCCTTGCCGGCCTGCTGGCCGGGCCGGCGAGCGCCGCGCAGCAACCGCTGTGCCAGGACAAAATTGAGCGGGTCGAACGGCAGCTCGAACAGGCTCTTGATCACCAGGAGCGCCATCGGGCCCGCGGCTTGCGCAATGCCCTGGAAGCCCTGCGGGATCACTGCACCGACACGGGCCTGATCAAGGAAGCCCGGCAGGCGGTGCGCGAAGCCGAGCAGGAAGTGAGCGAGCGGCGGGCGGATCTGGAGGAAGCCATCGCGGACAACGACCGCGACGACATCGCGAAACGCCGCGAGAAACTACGCGAGGCCGAAGCCGAGTGGCAGGAAGCCCAAATGCAATTACGGCGGCTGTTGTCCTCGTCATAAAAAAAGCCCCGGCGGGAGAACCCGCCGGGGCTTTTGGGGAGGGTCGTGGGACCGGCTGATTTACATCATGCCGCCCATGCCACCCATACCGCCCATGCCGCCCATATCCGGGGCGCCACCGCCGTTCTCTTCCGGCTTGTCGGCGATCATCGCTTCGGTGGTGATCATCAGACCGGCCACGGAAGCGGCGGCCTGCAGGGCGGACCGGGTCACTTTGGCCGGGTCCAGGATGCCCATCTCGATCATGTCACCGTACTCACCGGTGGCGGCGTTGTAACCGTAGTTACCTTTGCCGTTGCGCACTTCCTGCACCACAACGGACGGCTCGCCGCCGGCGTTGTAGACGATCTGGCGCAGCGGTGCTTCCAGAGCGCGGATAATCAGAGCGATACCGGCGGTCTGGTCTTCGTTGTCGCCTTTGAGCTTGCCGATGCTGGTCAGGGCACGCACCAGGGCGACACCGCCGCCGGGCACCACGCCTTCTTCAACGGCCGCACGGGTGGCGTGCAGGGCGTCGTCGACGCGGGCTTTCTTCTCTTTCATCTCCATTTCGGTGGCCGCGCCGATCTTGATCACGGCCACGCCGCCGGCCAGCTTGGCCACGCGTTCCTGGAGCTTCTCCTTGTCGTAGTCGGAGGAGGAGTTCTCGATTTCCTTGCGGATCTGCTCCACGCGGGCATCGATGTCCGCCTGCTGGCCTTTGCCGCCGACCACGGTGGTGTTTTCCTTGTCGATGTTCACCTTCTTGGCGGAACCCAGGTCTTCCAGGGCCACGTTTTCCAGGCTCAGACCGACTTCCTCGGAAATCACGGTGCCGCCGGTGAGGATCGCCAGATCCTGCAGCATGGCTTTGCGGCGGTCGCCGAAGCCGGGCGCTTTCACGGCGGCGCACTTGATGATGCCGCGCATGTTGTTGACCACCAGGGTGGCCAGCGCTTCGCCTTCGATGTCCTCGGCGATGATCATCAGCGGCTTGCCCGCCTTGGCCACGTTCTCGAGAACCGGCAGCAGCTCGCGGATGTTGGAGATCTTCTTGTCAACCAGCAGGATGTAGGGGTCTTCCAGCTCCACCTGCATCTTTTCCTGGTTGTTGATGAAGTAGGGGCTCAGGTAACCGCGGTCGAACTGCATGCCTTCCACGACTTCCAGTTCGTTGACCAGGGACTGGCCCTCTTCCACGGTGATCACGCCTTCCTGGCCGACTTTCTCCATGGCCTGGGCGATGATTTCACCCACGGACTTGTCGGAGTTGGCGGAGATGGTGCCCACCTGCTCAATGCTCTTGGTGGTGTCACAGGGCGTGGACAGTTTTCTGATCTCTTCAACGATGGCGTCGGTGGCCTTGTCGATACCACGCTTGAGGTCCATCGGGTTCATGCCGGCGGTGACCGACTTCAGGCCTTCGGTGACGATCGCCTGGGCCAGCACGGTGGCGGTGGTGGTGCCGTCGCCGGCTTCGTCGTTGGACTTGGAGGCCACTTCCTTGACCATCTGCGCGCCCATGTTCTCGAACTTGTCTTCCAGTTCGATATCCTTGGCGACGGTTACGCCGTCCTTGGTGATCAGCGGGGCACCGAAGGACTTGTCGAGCACCACGTTACGGCCTTTCGGGCCCAGGGTTACTTTTACCGCGTCGGCCAGAATGTTGACACCACGCAGCATGCGCTGCCGGCCTTCGTCGCGGAAAATCACTTCTTTAGACATTATCGCTACCTCTGCAAAATTCGGTTATTCGTTCTTAACCTTTGGCTCTCAGCCTTCGATGACGGCAAGAATCTCGGCTTCGCTCATGATCAGAAGCTCTTCACCGTCCACTTTCACGGTGTTGCCGGAGTACTGACCGAAGATCACTTTGTCGCCGGCTTTCACGTCCAGGGCGCGAACGTCGCCGTTCTCCTGGATCTTGCCGTTGCCCACGGCGATCACTTCGCCCCGGGACGGCTTCTCGGCGGCGGAACCGGGCAGCACGATGCCACCGGCGGTTTTGGTCTCTTCCTCCTCGCGGCGCACCAGCACGCGATCATGCAAAGGACGAATTTTCATGGTCTCCATTCTCCAAGTTGGCTCTGAGGTCACCGGGGCGCTGCGCCCCGCAAACCGGAATTAGCACTCTCACGAGTCGAGTGCTAATCATAGTTACCGCTTCACGGCAGTCAATAGGTGGGTGACGGAAAATCTCTCTCATCACCGTGCCCCGCGAGATGGGGGCGACGCGCGCCGTTTCAAGCGGCGGGGGGGCTGTGGGAGCGAGCCTGCTCGCGAAAGGCCGGCAGCGCCGGCCGGCGGGATATCAGAGACGTTGTTGGTGCTGCTGTTAGGAAGGTCTCTGGGATCCTGCCGGGGCTTCGCCCCTTTCGCGGGCCGGGCCCGCTCCTACACCCCGGGGCTATCTTTTTAGTCATTGGCCGACGTTGGCCGTCCCGTCATACTTCGGCCTTTGATTGGTTTGACGAGGAACGACCCATGGATTTGAAGGATAAAGTAGTGGTGGTCACCGGCGCCGGCCGGGGCCTGGGACGCGGTATCGCCGAGAGCCTGGCGGGCCGTGGCGCGCGCATCGCCTGCGTGGACCTGAACGAGGACGACCTGCGCGATACCGTGGCCCGTTGCGAGCAGGCCGGCGGCGAAGCGAAAAGCTACCTGGCCAATGTCGCCAAGGAAGAAGAGGTGACCGCCCTGTTCGACAGCGTGGTGGCGGATTTCGGCGCCCTGCACGGCCTGGTCAACAACGCCGGCATTACCCGCGACGGCCTGCTGGTGAAGTTCAAGGACGGCGAGCTGCAATCGTCCATGAGCCTGCAGCAGTGGCAGGCGGTGATCGACGTCAACCTGACCGGAGTGTTCCTGTGCGGCCGCGAGGCGGCCCGCCGCATGCTCGAAAACGGCGTCGAGGAAGGCGTGATCGTCAACATCTCGTCGATCGCCCGCCACGGCAGCTTCGGGCAAACCAACTACGCCGCCGCCAAGGCCGGCGTCGTGGCCCTGGCCGAAGTCTGGGCCCGGGAACTGGCGCGCTACAATATCCGCACCGGCGTGGTGGCGCCCGGCACCATCAACACCGACATGATCGCCGCCATGAAACCGGAAGCCCGCGACCGGCTGGTGAGCTCGGTGCCGCTGAAACGGCTCGGCGAGCCGGAGCACATCGCCCGCTCGGTGCGGTTCATCTTCGAGAACGACTACTTCACCGGCCGCGTGATCGAGACCGACGGCGGTCTCCGCTAGCGGCAAGCAGATCGTGCCGGCCGGGGCCGAAGAACTGTGGGAGCGAGCCTGCTCGCGAAAGGCCGGCCGGCGGGATACCAGAGACGCTGATGGTGCTGTCGTTAGAGGGGGCTCTGGGATCCTGCCGGGAGCTTCGCTCCCTTTCGCGGGCCGGGCCCGCTCCCACAGCCCGCTCCCACAGTCCCTGGCCCACCCGCCGCTTGTAGCTTGCGACTTGAAGCCTGAAGCTAATCTCATGAACCAGGAATTCACGGATGCGGTGTATCAGATCGTGGGCGCCATCCCGGCGGGTCGCGTGGCCAGCTATGGCCAGGTGGCCCGCCAGGCGGGCTACCCGCGCCACGCGCGCTTCGTCGGCCGTTTGATGGGGCGGCTGCCGGACGGCTCCGCCCTGCCCTGGCACCGGGTGATCCGCGGCGACGGCGGCCTGCCCCTGGCCGGCACGCCCAGCGGCGAGATCCAGATCCAGCGGCTCAGCGACGAAGGCGTCACCGTGCTCGGCAACCGCGTCCCCAAATCCTGCTTCTGGCAGCCCTGACCGAAGGTCAGGGCTTGTGCGAGCTTGCCTGCAAGCGAAAGGCCGGCAAAGCCGGCCGGCAGGATCCCAGAGACGCTGATAGTGCTTTCGT
>CAZKWA010000054.1:0-1848 GCA_964556345.1 uncultured Alcanivorax sp. | reverse complement strand
CCCTTTCGCGGGCAAGGCCCGCTCCCACAAGACCTGATCCCACAGAGGGAGGGTGGCAGTTACCGCGCGGCCGTGTCGTCACGCCGCCGCAACCACCAGATCGTCAACAGAATCGCCGGCACGCCGAGCAGCGCGGCGTAGTTGAAGAACACCGCATAGCCCGAGGCTTCCACCACTTCGCCGGAGAAGCCGCCAATGAATTTGCCCGGCAACGTCATCAGCGAGCTGAAGATGGCGAACTGGGTGGCACTGAAATTGCGATTGGTGAGGCTCGACATAAAGGCGATCAGCGCCACGTTGGCGAAACCGCCGAACAGGTTATCGGCGCTGATCACCGCCGCCAGCCAGGCCAGCGGCACCCAGCGCACCTGCTCCGGGTCCACCGGCACCTCGGTGACCGGCGAATAGGTCGCCATCACCGCGAACAGCAGATTGGTCAGCGCCACGCCGACGGCCCCCACCAGCAGCGACCGGCCCAGGCCGTAGCGCAGCACCGCCAGCCCGCCCACGGCGGACCCCAGGATGGTCATGAAGAAGCCGAAGAACTTGGCCACCGTGGCGATTTCGTTCTTGGTGTAGCCGATGTCCAGATAGAACGGATTGGCCATTACCCCCAGGGTGATGTCGCTGATCCGGTAGATGGCCACCAGCGCCAGCAGCCCCAGGGCGATCCGCCCGTAGCGGCTGAAGAAGTCCCGGAACGGCGCGATCAGAGCGGTCTCCAGCCACTGCCTGGGGTCGCGGCCGAAGCTCTGCCGGGGCGGCGTGTTCGGCTCACGGATGATCAGGGTGGTGACGATGCCCACGCCCATCAGCCAGGCCATGGCGTGGTAGGCGCCGTTCCAGGAATCATAGTTGGCGATGTAGAAGGCGCCGGCGCCGGCCACCAGCATGGCGGTGCGGTAGCCGAAGATGTAGGTGGCGGCCATGGCGCCCTGGAAGGACTCATCGGCGGAATCGATGCGGTAGGCGTCGATGCAGATGTCCTGGGTGGCGGAACAAAACGCCACCAGCAAGGCCAGCTGGGCGAACCGTTCCAGGTGACCCACCGGCTCCACCAGGGCCATCGCCGCCAGCGACAGCGCGATGCCCACCTGGGCCAGCAGCAACCAGCCGCGCCGTTGCCCCAACAGGCGGTTCAGCAGCGGCAGCTTGAGCCGGTCCACCACCGGCGCCCAGAACACCTTGATGGAGAACATGATACCCACCCAGCTGAAATAGCCGATGGCGGCCCGGTCCACGTCCGCGTCCGCCAGCCAGGCGGACAGGGTGGAAAACACCAGCAGATAAGGCAGCCCGGCGGAGAACCCCAGGAACAGCATCACCACCACCCGGGGGTGACTGTAGAGCTGCCAGGCGGTGCGGAGGGTATCACTCAGGGCGGGCATCGCTTTCCCGTTTTCAGTTCAGGTCGGTTCGGGCTCGAAAAGGAGACATAGTCCGGGTTTGCGCCGCGCAGCACAACACGACCCCGCCAACATTTAACAACGACCGCCTGCCGCCCGGCGGCCGGCGCCACCCATCGACGCCTGATCGCAATTGTGGCCGGCGCGCGGCGCGCCTAGCATAGCGCCATGATCACTTCCACCTCCTCCGACCACGCCGCGCCCTGGTATCTGCTGGGCGCCGGCAACATGGGCCTGCTCGCCGCCCACTACCTGCAACGCGCCGGCTTCACCGTCATCGCCCTGCGCCGCGACGCCGCGATGACCCTGGAACGTACCCTGATAATGCCGGACGGGGAGACGGTGCGACTGCGACTCCGCTGCCAGCGGGCACCCACCAACGACACGGAGCCGCCTGTGGGAGCGGGCCCGGCCCGCGAAAGGGAGCTTTTGTGCGAGCGGG
>CAZKWA010000053.1:21209-23152 GCA_964556345.1 uncultured Alcanivorax sp. | reverse complement strand
TACTTTGCGGGTGGTGGCGCGCAGGCGCCCGGCGATCTGCGCGGACACCGCGAACAGGATCTCGGCGTCTTCGCGGGCCAGCTGGCGGAACTTCGGATAGCTGACTTCCGCCACCTCGCACTCGGTTTTCGCTTTCACCCAGGCGGAACGGGACGGGTCGGCCTCGAACAGGCCCATCTCGCCGAAGAAGTCGCCTTCGTTGAGATAGGCCATGATCATCTCACGGCCGTCGTCGTCCTCGATCATCACCGTCACCGAGCCCTTGAGAATATAATACAGGGCGTCCGACTCATCACCGGCGTAGATGATGGTGCTTTTGGCCGGGTACTTTCGGCGATGACAGTTGGCGAGAAATTGGTCCAGATTTGGAATTATCTTGTTACCGTCGCTCATGGGCTCTCTGCTTCTGGGCACGCTGCTTAAAGCCGGAAAAAAGTCTTAGCTATTTAAGCTTAAGGAGTTTGCCTGTTTTTCACGTGACTGCCAAGGGAACCGGTCCACAGTCTGCCGCTTCCCGGCGCGCGACGCCAGCCCGGCGGGCTTGTCCGTTCGCCGGGGTATGGCGTGGAGGCGCTCTGTGGTAGTCTTCGCGGCCATTCCGCGAGGGCGTGAGCAGGAGACTCGAATGAAAGCGGTGGTTGATTGGCAGGGCGATGTCTGTTTCCAGGCCGAGTCGGAAACCGGCCATACTCTGGTGATGGACGGGCCGCCGGAGCACGGCGGTAAAAACCGTGGCGCGCGGCCCATGGAAACCGTGCTGATGGGCGTCGGCGGTTGCTCCAGCTTCGACGTGGTGCATATCCTGCGCAAAGCCCGTCAGGACGTCACCGGCTGCCGTTGCGAGATGGAAGCGGCCCGTGCCGAGGATGAGGTGCCCGCCGTTTTTACTAAAATTCACCTGCATTTCCGGGTCAGCGGCAATAACCTCAAGGAAAATCAGGTCAAGCGCGCCGTGGCGTTGTCCGCGGAGAAGTACTGTTCCGCCGCCATTATGCTGACACGCGGTGGCGTGGAAGTGACGCACAGCTATAGCATCGAATCCTGATAACGGCCAGCGGGGAAAAAACGCCGTGGTGAAAGATCCCAATCCCAAAATTTCGGTCCATGGTTTCAATAACCTGACCAAGTCCCTCAGCTTTAATATCTTCGATATCGCCTATGCGAAAACCGAGCAGCATCGCAAGGAGTACATCGAATACATCGACGAGCTGTATAACGCCGAGCGTCTCACCGAGATCCTCACCAACGTGACCCGGATCATCGGCGCCAACATTCTCAATATCGCCCGCCAGGATTACGATCCCCAGGGCGCCAGTGTGACCATGCTGATCGCCGAGCACGAATCGCCGCCCACCGACGGCGACTGGGACGAGGAAGCGCCGGGGCCGTTGCCGGATTCGGTGGTCGCCCACCTGAACAAGAGCCACGTGACGGTGCACACCTATCCGGAATCGCACCCGGATAACGGCATCTCCACCTTCCGGGTGGACGTGGACGTGTCCACCTGCGGGGTGATTTCACCGCTGCGGGCGCTGAACTACCTGATCCACAGCTTCGATTCCGACATCGTCACCATCGACTACCGGGTGCGCGGCATGACCCGCGACGTGGACGGCACCAAGCACTACATCGACCACGATATTAATTCGATTCAGAACTTCCTCACCGAGGACACCCAGAACGGTTATCAGATGATCGATGTGAACGTCTACCAGGAGAACATCTTCCACACCAAGATGTTGCTCAAGGAATTCGACATCAACAACTATCTGTTCGGTGCCGGCAGCGACGAATTCGACGACAAGGAACTGGCCAACATCCGCGAACGCCTGCAAACCGAAATGCTCGAGATCTTCTACAGCCGCAACATGTAACTCCCGGATCTCTACGAAGTCAGGTTTGTAGGAGCGGGCCTCGCCCGCGAAAGGGGGCGAAGCTCCCGG
>CAZKWA010000053.1:0-21199 GCA_964556345.1 uncultured Alcanivorax sp. | reverse complement strand
CCGGCAGGATCCCAGAGCCCTCTCTAACGGCAGCACCATTGGCGTCTCTGGTATCCCGCCGGCCGGCTTTGCCGGCCTTTCGCTTGCAGGCAAGCTCCCACAAAGAGGCCGCGCCCCAAGCCAGGAGCGCGGCCTCTTTCGTTTCAGTCGGCACGATTTTCCACCGCGCAACTATTAACTGTTCACTGTTAACTATTAACTAGATTCGGTAGGTGGTGAAGGTCATGACTTTGCTCATCAGCGCCATGGCGCCTTTGACGGGCGGGGGCAGGGGCGCGCCGCCGGCGCCTTCGGCGGTGACCGCGTGGCGCAGTTCGTCTTCGCGCATTTGTTCGAGAATCGCGCGGCTGCGGCGGTCGCCGGCCGGCAGCCGGGTAAGGTGACTTTCCAGGTGGCGCACTACCTGGTGCTCGGTTTCCGAGACAAACCCCAGGCTCCAGCGGTCGCCGGCCAGACCGGCGCCGGCGCCCAGCGCGTAGCTCATGGCGTAGAACAGCGGGTTGAGCCGGCTGGGCACGCCGCCCAGCTCGCGGATGCGCTCGTCGCACCAGGCCAGGTGGTCTTCCTCTTCGCGGGCGGCTTCCTCCATGGCGTGGCGCACATGGGGCAGGGTGGCGGTGCTGGCCTGGCCCTGGTAAAGCGCCTGGGCGCACACTTCGCCGGTGTGGTTGATGCGCATCAAACCGGTCACGTGGCGGCGCTCCCGGGCGTTCAGCGGGGCCTCCGGCTGCTGGTCCGCGTTCGGCGGCTGGCGCTCGGCGCGGGCGGAACCCGGCGTCAGGGTGCGCAGCGCGGTGTCCACGCGGCTGAGCAGGCGGTCCATGGGGCTGAAGTGTCGTTCACTCATTGTTCCGGTCTCCGGGCGCCAAACACGGGCATGCTAGCATAACCGTTTCATTGAACCGTGAACCAGGGGAGCAGGGCTTGATGCACATCAGTCCCGCGGTGGCCGGCACCGATCGCAGCCTGTCCGCCGCCTTCGTCGACTCCGTGCTGCCGGACCTGCTCGCGCACTATCGTCTTGAGCGGGCGACGGTGCTCGAACAGGCCGGTATCGACGGGTCGGTGTTCAACGATCCGGGGCGGCTGCTGCCGCTGCTCGACGTGATGCGGTTGTTTCTGGTGATCCTGGAAGCCTGCGGCGACCCCGGGCTCGGCTTCGAGGTGGGGCGCCGGGTGCGCCCCCGCTCCTACCAGGTGCTCGGCTATGTGATTCTCGCCAGCCGCGATCTCGACGAAGCCATCGAGCGGTTGATGCGCTTCGAAAAGCTGTCCGGCAATCTGGGCCGCACCGAGCGCCACGACGAGGGCGACCAGGTGCGGCTGTGCTGGCAATGCCCGGTCGCCGGCGAGCCGGGTCGCATGCTCACCGAGGCGGCGATCACCGGCTGGGTGACCTTCATGCGGCCGCTGATGCCGGCCGGCTCGGCGCCGGTGGAAGTGTGTTTCCGCCACCGCGCGCCGGCGGACGCGGCGCGTTACCGGGACGGGCTCCAGGCACCGGTGCGTTTCCAGGCGGACTTTGACGGGGTGCGCTTGCCGGCGGCGTTGCTGCGCCATTCCCTGGAAAGCGCCGACCCGGGCCTGGGGCGGATGATGGAGAAAGAGGCCGGCGCGCTGCTGGCGGACTTCGACGCCCACGGCAATCTGCTCAGCCGGGTGCGTTCGGCGATTTATCGCCGCCTGGGCAACGGCGACCCCACCGTGGAAGCGGTGGCCGGGGAGCTGGGGCTCACCGTCCGTACCCTGCAAAGCCGGCTGCAACGTCAGGGGCTGGCCTACCAGGAGGTGCTCGACGGCCTGCGCCGCAGCCTCGCCGAGCTCTATCTGCGTGACCCGGCGCTCAGCCTCACCGAGATCGCCCTGCTGCTGGGGTTCGCCGAGTCCAGCTCGTTCAGCCGTGCGTTCCGCCGCTGGCGCGGCGAGTCGCCGGTCAGCTGGCGCCGCCGTCTGCCGCGTCCGGGTCCTTCCGGGTAAAGCGCACCAGCGCCTCGCGCAGCACGCTCATCTCCACCGGCTTGGGGATATGCGCGTTCATGCCCGAGGCCAGGCTGCGCTCGCGGTGCTCGCGCAAAATGTGGGCGGTCAGGGCGACGATCGGCACCGGCACCAGGCCCTGCTGGCGCTCGTACTCGCGGATGCGCTGGGTGGCCTCGAAGCCGTCCATCTCCGGCATCTCGCAATCCATCAGAATCAGGTCGTAGCGTTTTTCGGTGGCCATCGCCAGCGCTTCCTTGCCGTTGGCGGCCAGGTCCGCGTTGAGGCCCAGCTTGCTGAGCATGCCGCGAATCACCTTCTGGCTGAGCTTGTGGTCTTCCACCACCAGCAACCGGAGCTCCGGGTCCGGGGTTTCCGGCTGGCCGCGTTCCCGGACCGGCCGCCGCAGCCCCATCTCCTCCGCCAGCGCCTGTTTCAGACGCGGCGCGGAGACCGGTTTGGTCAGCACCCGGTGGATGCTCACGTTGCGGGCTTCGGTGGCGGTGGGCGCGTTGTTGACCCCGGTGAGCATGATCAGAGTGGTGGGGTGAGTGATCACTGGGTCCTCGTGGATACGCGCCGCCAGCTGCAGGCCGTTCATGCCCGGCATGTGGTGATCCAGCAGCACGATGTCATAGGGCTCATTGATGTTGGCCTGGGTGCGCAGGGACGCCAGCGCTTCGCGGGGGTCGTGGCAGGCGGTGACGCGCATGCCCCAGCCCAGGGCCAGGTGCCGGATCACCCGGGTGACGGTGCTGGAATCGTCCACCACCAGCATGCTGCGGCCCTGCAGCGCGCTGATGTCGGTGTCCGGCCCGCTGGGTGGCGCTTCCATGGCGGGCAACGGCAGCACGAACCAGTAGGCCACGTCGCCGCCGTGGTCGTCGCGCTCGCCGGCGCGACCGTGCATGGCCTCCACCAGTTGCTCGGCGATGGACAGATTCAGGTTGCTGCTGTCCTGGCGCGCGGCGGGATCGCGCAGCGCGCGGAAGGTGCCCGGGCGCAGGGCGCTGCCGCTGAATTCGAAGCGCACCTGGCCGGCCCGGCCGGTGGGCTCCAGGGAGATATCGATGATCAGCTCGCCGGGCTGGGCATGGCGGATGAAGGCGCCGATCAGGTTGGTCAGCACCTGGCGCAGCCGCCCCGGGTCGCCTTCCATGCGCGCCGGCAGATTGGTGTGCACATGGGTGATCAGCTCCACCTGCTTTTCCTCGGCGCGCTCGCGGAACAGGTCCACCGCGTCCATCAGCAGCTCGTTGGCGTCCAGCGCCTCGCGGTTGATGTCCGTGCCCTGGTCGGACAGCTGCGAGTATTCCAGCACGTCGTTGATGATCTTGAGCAGGCTCTCGCCGGCGTTGCGGATGCCGCCCACGCAGTCCTTCTGGTTGGGCGTCAGCGGCGTGTCCTCGAGGATCTCGGCCATGCCGAGAATGCCGCTCAACGGCGTGCGCACGTCATGGCCCATGCGCGCCAGGGTTTCCCGGCGGGTGGTGTCCACGGCGTCCGCCACGCTCTGGCTGCGCCGGCGCTCCATGGTCATATGTAGATGCTGGTGATGCTGAATGCGCAGGCCGGCGGCCTGGATAAAGCCGGCCAGGTTGACGGTGATCATCACGCACAGCCCCAGGTCCACATTGCTTTGCAGCAGGCCGAGCATGGTCAGGCAGGCGAGCACCACCGGGCTGCCCACCAGCAAACTGGTGAAGAAATACAGGGCGCCGAGCGGCACCTCCCGGTGCCAGGCCTGGTAGCCCAGGGCCACCAGCAGGGCCGCGGCGGCCAGGCCCAGGCCGAAGGCCGCGGCCAGGGCGCCGGCGATGGGTAGCCAGGGCACCGCCAGCAGGAACAGCAGCGCCAGCACGCTCATGCCGCGCAGCAGCCGGTCCAGCAGCGGGGCGTTATGGCGGCTGTCGACGAAGGTGCGGCCCACGCCGCAGGCGCAGAACACCGCCAGCATCAGGCTGGCCAGTTTGAGCTGGGGCAGCCAGCCGCCGAGCAGTGAATGGCTGGCGAGGATGCCGGAGGACGACAGAATCAGGCCGGCCAGGGACAGCAGAAAGCCGGCGTGGTAGCCGTGGCTGAGGCCGCCGCGCATCAGCGCCACCAGGCCGTTGTAGGCGGCCAGGGCCAGCATCACCCCGAACAGCAGCCAGTAGAGGGCGAACAGCGGGTCGTTGCCGAGCGCGCTGGGCAGGGTGCTCAGGTTGATCGAGTAGATCAGGCTGCCGCGCGGATTGACCCGCCAGTAGAACACCCGGGGCTCCCCGGGCGGCAGGTCGACCAGATACACCGGGGTACGGTGCACGAAGCGCTCGCCGGGGCCGGCGGGCCGGTAGCCGCCGTCGTCGGGCACGAAGAATTCACTGTCGAAGTAGTGGCGGGGGCCCTGCATCAGCGCGAAGCGGCGCTGGTTGCCCAGCTCGTTCTGCACCGCGATGCGTACCCACCAAGGATGGTCGCTCAGGCCCAGGCGCTCGACGAATCGGGAGGCGGGCTTGAAGCGCCCGTCGAAATCGCCGTCGATGACCTCTTGCAGGCTCAGGGCACCGTCGGGGTCGGGCAGGTATTCCGAGTAAATGGTGATGCGCGCGTTGTCCGGTACGCTGCTGACCACATAGGGCGGTGGTGGCGCCGCGTTGACGATCCCCGCCAGCAGTACCAGCACGGCCGGCAGCCACCGTGCCCGGGTCCGCCGGCGGTCGCGCTCAGCCTTCGGCGCCCGCGACGTTCCGTTCGCTGTCTTCTTCCCTAGTGTCATCATGTCCCCGATCCAGCACATAGGCGTCCAAGCCCGCCTCGGAGAGGATATAGGCTCCCAGCTCACTGCGTCGACCTTCGGCGCAGAGGATATAGGTGAATTCTTTCTCCAGACGCGGTGCCTGCTGCCGCAACTGGCTGAGCGGCAGGTTGCGGGCGCCGGGGATCAGGTCGTGGCGCGCCTCCATGGGCAGACGCACGTCGATCAGCACGTGGGCGCGCTCGCCCTCCAGCACCCGGTCCTCCAGCTGATCCTCGCTGAGGCGGCGGATCACCGAGGCCTGCAGGATGGCCTGGAAGTCGGCCTTGTCCAGGCACATCAGCTCGCCGTCACTGGTCATGGTGACGGTGGCGTTGCGCGCCTGGTCGCTGATCAGGGCGTCCTCGCCGAAGAAGCGGCCGGCGCCCAGGCCCGCCACCGGCTGGTCGCCGCCGGCGCCGGCACGGCTGACCATGGCCTTGCCGCGTTTGATCACATAGAAGGTCTCGCCGCTTTCGCCCTCGCGGATCACGGTCTCGCCCAATTGCACTTCGCGGGGCTCGAACTTCACGAACAGGGCGTGCAGTTTGGCCGGCGGCACCTGGGCGAACAGCCCCGAGGCGAGCAGGGCGTCCATCCAGTTATGGTCGTCGCCGTCGTCCTCGCCGGGCATCAGGTCGGTGGCCTGGGTCCAGGCCATCAGCAGGTCCAGCTTGTCCCGGTCGATGCTGTACAGGGTGGCGGCGTCGCGGGTGATGGCGTTCACCGTGTGGCGCGGGTAGTTGTCCACCGCCAGGTAGTTTTCATCGTCGTCGGCGGCGAACGGCCGCACGGTAAAGCCGGCGTCTATCAGATCAAGCTCGCCGTCGATCAGGAAATAGGATTTGTCGCTGGTCTGGCCGCGCTTGAACAGCAAGCGGCCGGCGGGCAGCCGGTGCACGGTGATCTGCTGCTCGATTTCGCGCAGGTGTGACGGGCTCAGGCCGTCGAAGGGAATAAAGGCGCTCAGGCGGGACACGTCGGGCGTGCCGGCGGTGTCCACCGGTGTGGATGCGGTCATGGCTCCCCCATTTTTCACACCCCGGCGTCGTCCCCCGCCGGGGCGTCCTCATTCGTTATTCTGAGGGGGTATGCTAAGCCTTTTCCCGTGCCACTGCACGGTAGCCGATGTCGCTTCTGTGATAGGCGTCGTGCCAGCCGATGCCCCGCACCGCCTGGTAGGCGCGTTCCTGGGCCTGGGCCACGGTGTCGCCCAGGGCCGTGACGCACAGTACCCGGCCGCCGCTGGTCAGAACCCGGCCGTTCTCCTCGCGGGTGCCGGCGTGGAAGACCTTGACGGTGTCCGAGTCGGCGCCGTCCAGGCCCTCGATCACATCACCCTTGCGGTAGCTGTCCGGATAGCCGCCGGCGGCCAGCACCACGCCCAGGGCCGGGCGCCGGTCCCAGTCCGCCGTGACGGTGTCCAGGCCGCCGTCCAGCGCCGCCAGGCAGAGGTCCGCCAGGCTGCTGTTCAGGCGCATCATGATCGGCTGGGTTTCCGGATCGCCGAAGCGGCAGTTGTACTCGATCACCTTGGGCTGGCCGTCCGGGTCGATCATCAGGCCGGCGTACAGGAAACCGGTGTAGGGCATGCCTTCGGCGGCCATGCCGGCCACGGTGGGGCGGATCACCTGTTCCATGATGCGCTGGTGCACCTGATCGGTGACCACCGGCGCCGGGGAGTAGGCGCCCATGCCGCCGGTGTTGGGGCCGGTGTCGCCGTCGCCGACGCGCTTGTGATCCTGGCTGGTGGCCATCGGCAGAATGTGCTCGCCGTCGACCATGACGATGAAGCTGGCTTCCTCGCCGTCGAGGAATTCCTCGACCACCACCCGGTGGCCGGCGTCGCCGAATTTGTTGCCGTCGAGCATATCGCGCACGGCGGCTTCCGCCTCTTCCAGGGTCATCGCCACGATCACGCCCTTGCCGGCGGCCAGGCCGTCGGCCTTGATCACGATCGGCGCGCCCTGTTCGCGCACGTAGGCGAGGGCCTCATTCACATCGGTGAAGTTGCCGTAGGCGGCGGTGGGAATCTTCTGGCGGGCCAGAAAGTCCTTGGTGAAGGCCTTGGAGCCTTCCAGCTGGGCGGCGGCCTTGCTCGGGCCGAAGCACTTCAGGCCGCGGCTCTGGAAGTAATCCACCAGGCCCTCCACCAGCGGTGCCTCGGGGCCGACGATGGTGAGCGCCACGCCTTCGCGTTCCGCCAGATCGGCGAGGCCGGTCTGGTCGTTGACGTCCAGGGCCACGTTTTCCAGTTTGGCGTCGCGGGCAGTGCCGGCGTTGCCCGGCGCCACCAGCACTTTTTCCACGTGCGCCGCTTGCGCCACTTTCCAGGCCAGGGCGTGCTCGCGGCCGCCGCCACCGATAACAAGAACCTTCATGTGTTCGATCCCTTCTTAGTGCCGGAAATGCCGCATGCCGGTGAACACCATCGCCATGTCCGCCTCGTCGGCGGCGGCGATCACTTCCTCGTCGCGGATCGAGCCGCCGGGCTGGATCACGCAGCGAATACCCGCCTTGCCGGCGTTGTCGATGCCGTCGCGGAACGGGAAGAAGGCGTCCGAGGCCATCACCGAGCCGGCCACTTCCAGGCCCGCGTGTTCGGCTTTGATGGCGGCGATGCGCGCCGAGTTGACCCGGCTCATCTGGCCGGCGCCGACGCCCACGGTCTGGCGGTTGCGGGCGTAGACGATGGCGTTGGACTTGACGAACTTGGCCACCTTCCAGGCGAAGATGGCGTCGTGCAGTTCCGCTTCGGTGGGGGCGCGCTTGGTGACCACTTTGAGTTCTTTCTCGGTGATCATGCCCACGTCCCGGTCCTGCACCAGCAGGCCGCCGTTGACGCGCTTGTAGTCCAGGCCGCCGGCGGTGGGGCCGTCCCATTCGCCGCACGCCAGCACGCGCACGTTTTTCTTGGCGGCGGTGATGGCGAGGGCCTCTTCGGACACCTTGGGCGCGATGATCACTTCCACGAACTGGCGGTCGACGATCGCTTTGGCGGTGGCGCCGTCCAGCTCCCGGTTAAAGGCGATGATGCCGCCGAAGGCGCTTTCCGGGTCGGTGGCGAAGGCCAGCTCGTAGGCCTGGTCGATGCCTTCCAGGCTCACCGCCACGCCGCAGGGGTTGGCGTGCTTGACGATCACGCAGGCCGGTTTGCTGAAGGACTTCACGCATTCCAGGGCGGCGTCGGTGTCGGCGATGTTGTTGTAGCTGAGCGCCTTGCCCTGCAGCTGGCGGGCGGTGGCCACGGACGCCTGGCCCGGGTTGCGCTCGACGTAGAACGCCGCCTTTTGATGCGGGTTTTCGCCGTAGCGCATGCCCTGGGCTTTCTCGAAGTTGAGATTGATGGTGCGCGGGAAATCCTGGTTGTCCTCGCCGACCAGTTTGCCGAAGTGGTTGGCGATGGCGCTGTCGTAGGCGGCGGTGTGCTCGAACGCCTTGATCGCCAGGTCGAAACGCAGGCCGTCGGAGAGGGCGCCGCCGTTGCCGTTGAGATCGTCGAGCACGCGGGCGTAGTCGCCGGCGTCGGTGACGATGCCCACATGGGCGTGGTTCTTGGCCGCCGAACGGACCATGGTGGGGCCGCCGATATCGATGTTCTCGATGGCGTCCTCGAGGCTGCAGTCGGGCCGGGCCACGGTCTGTTCGAAGGGGTAGAGGTTGACCACCACCAGGTCGATGGGGCGGATGTCGTTATCCGCCATCACCGCATCGTCCTGGCCGCGCCGGCCGAGGATGCCGCCGTGCACCTTGGGGTGCAGGGTTTTCACCCGGCCGTCCATCATTTCCGGGAAGCCGGTGTAGTCGGACACTTCGCGTACCGCGATGCCGGCTTCCTGGATGGCGCGGAAGGTACCGCCGGTGGACAGCAGCTCCACGCCCCGGTCGGCGAGGGCGCGGGCGAAATCGACGATGCCGGTTTTATCCGAGACGCTGATCAGCGCGCGTTCAACGGCCTTGCTCATGGGATCACCTTAAAAATAAGAAAGGGGCAGTAATCACTGCCCCTGTCGTCACGGGTTGCGTTCAGAGCAAGCCGTATTGCTTGAGTTTCTTGCGCAGCGTGCCGCGGTTCAGGCCCAGCAGCTCGGCGGCCTTGGTCTGGTTGCCACGGGTGTACTCGAGGACTTTCTCAAGCAGGGGGATTTCCATTTCCGCCAGCACCATCTGATAGAGCTCGCTGACCGGTTCGCCTTCCAACTGGTTGAAGTAATCGGCGAGCGACCGTCGCACGCAGTTGCGCAGCGTATCGTGGGTTTCGCTGCGGGCCAGCGTGAGATGGGGTTTGCGCGATTCAGCGGTATTCATTTCTGTCAGTGTCCGTGCAGCAGCGGTCTTCATTGAAGAAAGGGTCATGCGGCCAATGCTCCGTCTTTGTTCCGGGCAGACACCTCGCCGTAGCCACCGATTCGAATCCGGTCGCCGAGGGCGCTGATCTGTTGGAAAAACTGCTCAATGGCCCGCCGTTGTTGGCCGGCCTTTTCCAGCTTGTTGAACCCGCGCCGAAAATCTTCTCCGCCGGGCAGGTGTTGCGTATACCAGCCCAGATGCTTGCGGGCGATGCGCACGCCGGAGTAGTCCCCGTAAAAGCGATGAAGATCGATCAGATGCGTGAGGACGCGGGCCGCCACGTCTTCGACCTTCGGCGCCGGGGGCAGCCGACCGTGATCCAGGTAATGCACGGTGTCCTGGAAAATCCAGGGATTACCCTGGGCAGCGCGGCCGATCATGATACCACTGGCACCCGTGGTTTCCAGTATCCGTTGGGCTTTTTGTGGCGAATTGATATCACCATTGGCGATAACCGGGATGCCCACCGCGGCCACAACGTCGCGGACGGTGCGGAACTCCGCCTCGCCGTTGAACTTGTCGGCGCGGGTGCGTCCGTGGATCGCCAGCGCCTGGATGCCGGCCTGCTCGGCGATGCGGGCGATGGCCACGGCATTGCGTTCGCCGGGGGCAGGGCCGGTGCGGATTTTCAAGGTCACCGGCACGTCCACCGCCGCCACCACCGCGTCCAGAATCCGGGCCACCAGGTCCGGGTCGGAAAGCAGCGCGGAGCCGGCGGCGCGCTTGCACACCTTTTTCGCCGGACAGCCCATGTTGATATCGATGATCTGCGCGCCCCGGTCCACGTTGGCCTTGGCGGCGTGCGCCAGCATGCCCGGCTCGCCGCCGGCGATCTGTACCGACACCGGCCCCGGCTCGCCGCTATGGTCGAGCCGATGGGCGGATTTGCGGGTGTCCCAAAGGCGGGTGTCGGAAGTCACCATTTCGGACACCACCAGCCCGGCGCCCAGCTCCCGGCACAAACGCCGGAAAGGACGATCCGTCACGCCGGCCATGGGCGCGAGAATCAAGGGGTTGGGAAGCGGGTAGGCGCCGATTTGCATGCTGGATTCGGGTTCGGTTGGCAGTCAGGTGTTGCCTGAAACACTGTTCAAAGTGCCCCGCGCGGGCCGCGCGGGGCGACAATGATAGTGACCCGGAGCGTCGGGGGAAAGGCCCTTGATCAATCAGCGCCGTTGCGAGAGCCGCGACGCCGCCGGTTCGGGCGCCCGCAGACGCAGATTGTAATTCACCGCGCGCTCGCCGGGATCGACGATTTCCAGGGCGATGTGCACCGGCGTGTCCACCGGCATGGCGTCCAGCCCGGCCAGCTCGCCGCGCAGGTACTCCGAGGGCGCGAAGCGGCGGGTGGCGACGGTCTCGCCGCCCAGGTCCTTGAAGGTCAGTTCCAGCGCCGGGAACGGCTGCGGCCAGTCGCCCTCGTTGAACAGCAGCGCGTCCACCATCAGCGCGTTCTGATAATGCGGGTGGCTGCGCACCACCAGGTTGGCGCCGCGCAACTGGCTCAGGTCGGTTTGCAGCGGCAGCCGGCAGCCCAGAAACTGGCAGGCTTCGGCGTACAGCGGCCGCCATTGGGGCGAGCGCGCCAGGGTGTCGAAATGGAAGAAGGCGTACTGGCCGACCAGCACCAGCAGGGCCAGCACCGACAGCAGTCCCCATTTGATCACCACCGCCGGGCCGGAGGGCGGCGGCGCGACATAGTCCAGGCGCTCGTTGACGACCTTCTGGCGCCGCGCCGGCGTGCGGTTGAGAAACTCGAACTGGTCGTCGTCCTCGCTGACCGGGTCCGGCCGGGGCGTGGCCGGCCGGCTCGCCTTGGGTGGCGGCGCCGCACTGGCCGGGGCCGGTTCGTCCTCGTCTTCCAGGTCCTCCAGCAGGGCTTCCGCCCAGGCTTCGTCGCTGTCGTCGCTGCCGCCGGCCCGGCCGGCGCCCTTCATATCGGAGAAGTCCTCGCCCAGGCCGTCGTCGCCGTCCTGGTCCAGGGACAGAAACGAATCGCTCAGCTCGATCTCGCCCAGCCCGGCGCCGGCCTGGCCGTCGTCCTGGCCGGTCGCGTCGTCGTCGAGGGCGTATTGCCACTGCCCGGCGTTGCTGTCCGGCGCCGGCGCGCCGCCGTCGTCGTCCCGGGCAGGCGCCTCGCCGACAAGATGGTCGGTGGCCTGGAAAATCTGCAGACAGGAACCACAGCGCACCGCGCCCCGGGCCTGCCCCAGGTGCTCGTCGCTGATCTTGAATTGGGCACCGCAATGCGGGCAGCGGGTTTTGTACTGGCCGGCCATGGTTTTTATGTTTTGAGGGATAGAAACTTTGTTGTACAGAAAAACAGGGGGTGGCGGCAAGCGCCGTGGACGCTTATCTGTCCGCCTTGCGAACCCCGTCCACAAGTACCCAGTCGCCCCGTTGCCGGGTGGGGTTCAAATCGAACCAGGGCGCGTAGGCGTCGCGGACGCCCCGCGCCTGGTCGGCGAGAATACCGGACAGGGCCATGGGCGCGCCCGGGCGGCAGCGCCCGGCCAGCGCCGGCGCCAGTTCGATCAGCGGCGCGGCAAGGATATTGGCGACCAGCAGGTCGCAGCGGTAGTCCGCCGGCAGAGCCTCCGGCAGGCACAGCGCCAGGCGCTCGCCGACGCCGTTGGCGGTGGCGTTGTCGGCGCTGGCGGTGAGCGCCTGGCCGTCGATATCGGTGCCCAGCGCCCGGTCCGCGCCCAGCAGCAGGGCGGCGATCGCCAGCACGCCGGAGCCGCAGCCGAAGTCCAGCACCTGCTTGCCGTTCAGGTTGGTCTGTTCCAGCCAGGCCAGACACAAAGCAGTGGTGTCGTGGGTGCCGGTGCCGAACGCCAGGCCCGGGTCCAGCTTGAGATTCACCGCGCCGGGCTCCGGCGCGTCGCTCCAGCTGGGCACGATCCACAGCCGCTCACCGAAGCGCATGGGCTGGAAGTCGTCCATCCAGGCCCGCTCCCAGGCCTGGTCGGCCAGCGCTTCGACGCGGTGATCGGCGAAGGTCAGGCCCTGCTCGCCGAGGCGGGCCAGAATGCCGTCGGTATCGGTGTCGTCGCTGAACAGGGCGGTGACCACGGTGGTGCGCCACAGCGGGCGTGCCCCCGGCGGCGGTTCGAACACCGGCTGGTCGGCGCCGTCGGTGAGCGTCACCGCGCCGGCGCCGAGCGCCTCCAGGGCGTCCTGGAAGGCGTCGGCGTGATCCGGGTCGGTGGCGATGTGGAGTTGAAGCCAGGCCATGTCAGTTACCCAGCTTCTTCTCCAGGTGGTGGATGTCCACGCCGCCTTTCTGGAAGGCCGGATCGCGGAAAATCTTGTCCCGGTGCAGGGCCACGTTGGTCTTGATGCCCTCCACCACGATTTCGTCCAGGGCGTTGCGCATGCGCGCGAAGGCCACGTCCCGGTTCTCGCCCCAGGTGATCAGCTTGCCGATCAGGGAGTCGTAGTAGGGCGGCACCGTGTAGCCGCCGTAGACGTGGGAATCCACGCGCACGCCGTTGCCGCCCGGGGCGTGGAAGTAGCTGATGCGGCCGGGGCTGGGCACGAAGGTGACCGGGTCCTCGGCGTTGACGCGCACCTCGATGGCGTGGCCCAGGAAGGTGACGTCGTCCTGGGTCAGGCCCAGGGCATTGTCGCCGGCGATGCGCAGCTGTTCCTTGACGATGTCCACGCCGGTGATCATTTCACTGACCGGGTGTTCCACCTGCACGCGGGTGTTCATTTCGATGAAGTAGAAACGCTCGTCCTCGTACAGGAACTCGAAGGTGCCGGCGCCGCGGTAGTTGATCTCCTTGCAGGCGTCCACGCAGCGTTTCGCCACTTCGTTTTTCAGGTGCAGCGGAATATTGGGTGCCGGCGCTTCCTCCACCACCTTCTGGTGGCGGCGCTGCAGCGAGCAGTCCCGGTCACCCAGGTGGATGGCGTGGCCGGCGCCGTCGGACAGCACCTGGATCTCCACATGGCGGGGCTTCTGCAGAAACTTTTCCATGTAGACGGTGGGGTCGCCGAAGGCGTTCTTGGCTTCCGAGCGGGTCAGGGTGATGGCGTTAAGCAGCTGGTCGCGGTCCTCGACCACGCGCATGCCGCGTCCGCCGCCGCCGGAGGCCGCCTTGATGATCACCGGGTAGCCGATTTCCTCGGCCATCATCAGCGCCGCGTCGGCGTCGTCGCCCACCGAGCCGCTGGAGCCGGGCACCGTGGGCACGCCGGCTTTTTTCATCGCCTCGATGGCGGACACTTTATTGCCCATCAGGCGGATGGTTTCCGCGCGCGGGCCGATAAAGATAAAGCCGGAGCGCTCCACGCTCTCGGCGAAATCCGCGTTTTCCGCCAGGAAGCCGTAGCCGGGGTGGATGGCGTCGGCGTCGGTGACCTCCGCGGCGCTGATGATAGCCGGGATGTTCAGGTAGGAACTGGCCGACGGCGCCGGCCCGATGCAGACCGCCTCGTCGGCCAGGCGCACGTGCATCAGATCCCGGTCGGCCTTGGAATACACCGCCACGGTGCGAATGCCCATTTCCTTACAGGCGCGCAGAATCCGCAGGGCGATCTCGCCTCGGTTGGCAATCAGTACTTTTTCCAGCATGGGCAACCCCCGTTAAACGATGGAGAACAGGGGCTGGTCGAATTCCACCGGCTCGCCGTCCTCCACGAGAATGGCGTCGATGGTGCCGGATTTGTCCGCCTCGATCTGGTTCATCATCTTCATGGCCTCGACGATGCAGAGCACGTCGCCGGCTTTCACCTTCTGGCCCACTTCCACGAACGAGGCCGCGCCCGGAGACGGGGACCGGTAGAAGGTGCCGACCATCGGCGAGCGCACCAGGTGACCGCTCGGGGTGTTGTCCTGGGCGGGCGCCGCCGGCTCGGGCGCGGCGGGTGCCGGCGCCGGGGCGGGCGCCGCCGGTTGCGGGGCGTAGGCCGGGGCGGCGTGGCGGCTGCCGCGGCTGATGCGCACCGACTCCTCGCCTTCCTGAATTTCCAGTTCCTCGATGCCGGATTCTTCCAGCAGTTCGATCAGCTTCTTGATTTTTCGAATGTCCATGTTCAGTCCTGTGCCTGATCCAGTTTTTCCAGGGCGGCGGCCAGCGCCAGCCGGTAGCCGGTGGCGCCCAGGCCGCAAATAACGCCTTCGGCAATGTCGGAGAAGTAAGAGTGGTGCCGGAACGCTTCGCGGCGATGCACGTTGGAAAGGTGCACCTCGATAAAGGGAATCCGCACCGCCAGCAGAGCGTCGCGCAACGCCACACTGGTATGGGTGAACGCGGCGGGGTTGAACACGATGAAATCGATGCCTTCCGCGGGGGCGCCGTGGATGCGTTCGATCAGCTCGTATTCCGCGTTGCTTTGCAGATGCTGCAGGTGGTGTCCGGCCTCGGCGGCCTGGTCCATCAGGGCCTGGTCGATTTCCGCCAGGGTGGCGGCGCCGTATTGGTCCGGCTCGCGGCGGCCCAGCAGGTTCAGGTTGGGCCCGTGCAGGACGAGGATGCTAGCCAAGGCGTATACCCCTGAATTTGTCGTTATCTGCGTTGATCGTGTGGCAAAAAGCCAGTTTGTCCGGCTTTTCCCAATGTTTGGGAGTCTAAGGGTATCTCATGAAGGAAAAAAGGACTTTACACCATTGGTTACAAGTAGGGTCGACTGGGCTCTCCAGCGGGGCGAGGTGCCGGGCAGGGCTGCCCAGGACACGCCACGAGTACCTCCCTGTAGGCTCGGATTTGGCCGTCCCTGGCCAAATACGGTCCTGGGCAGCCCTGCCCGGCACCTCGCTGGTGCGAAGAGGCCACCGCCACGGGTCGGAATAAATGTCCGGACCCTCCAGGAGCGGGCCTTGTGGGAGCGGGCCGCGCCCGCGAAAGGGTGGCTTTCAGCCACCCGGCAGGATACCAGAGGCACTGTTGGTGCCCTTGCTTAAAGGTGCGGTGTTACCCGCCGCTCTAGATGCTTCAGAAAACGCTCGCTGTCCATCTCACCCAGCACGCGGGATTCGGGGACTTCGTCGCCGTCGGGGGCGAAGAACACGAAGCTGGGCAGGCCGAAGATGTCGTAGTCGGCCATGATGCGCTGGTTTGCCTGATTGATTTCGGTGATGTCCACCCGGTAGAGGTCGTAGCCGGCCATGGCGTCCAGGACGCGCGGGTCGCTGAGGGTGGTTTCCTCCATGACCTTGCAGGCCACGCACCACTCGGCGAAGAAATCCACCAGCGCCGGCCGGTCCGCGTCGGCGGAGCGGGCCAGGGCGTCGCGCAGGCCCTGGCGGCCGTCCACGTCGATCCAGGGGCCGTGTTGGGCTGTGCCCGGCGCGGTGGCGTCGGTGCCGCCGCCGGTGTCGCCGGTGATGGCGGTTTGCGGTTGGGTCAGCGGTTTGAGCGGTTGCCAGGGGTCGCTGCCGCCGCCGGCGGCGCCCACCACCATGATGGCGCCGTACAGGGCGAGCACCAGGGCGACGCCCCGCTTCAGGCGCGAGCCGCCTTCGCGGACCGGCTCCAGGGCACCGAGCTGGATGCCGTACACGGCCAGCAGCAGGCCGTAGAGCGCCAGCGTCAGGGTGTCGCTGACAATGCGGTCGAGCAGCCAGATGGCGACCGCCAGCATCACCACGCCGAAGAAGCGTTTGATGTCTTCCATCCACTGGCCGGCGCGGGGCAGCAGGTGGCCGCCGCCGGTGCCGAAGATAATCAGCGGCACGCCCATGCCCAGCGCCAGGGCGAACAGCGAGGCGGCGCCGGTGACGGCGTCGCCGCTGCCGGCTACATAAAGCAGGGCGCCGGCCAGGATCGGCGTGACGCAGGGCGACACCACCAGCGCGGAAATGGCGCCCAGCAGCGCCGCGCCGCCCAGGCCGCCACGGCCGCTGGGCCCGGCGTTGTTAAGCCGGTCGCGCAGCCTGGCCGGCAGCTGAAGTTCGTAGAGCCCGAACATGGACAGCGCCAGCAGCACGAAGATCACCACGCTGGTGACAATGGCCGCCGGTTGCTGGAGCAGGAATTGCAGGTTGAGGCCGGCGCCGAACACCGCCACCAGCAGCCCGGCCAGGGTGTAGGGCACCGCCACGCCCAGCACATAGGCGCAGCTGAGGATAAAGCCGCGACGGGCGCTCGAGTCGCTCTGGCCGGCGATGATGCCGGACAGGATCGGCACCATGGGGAACACACAGGGGGTGAAGGCGAGCAGCAGGCCGCCGGCGAAGAACAGCGTCACGATCAGCCCCAGGTTGCGGTGCTGCATCCAGCTGTTGAAGGCATTGGCGTCCTCGGAGAGCAGAATGCTGAAGAAGCTGTCCTCGTCGTCGCGGGGCTCGCCGGCCGGCGCCCCGTCGCCTGCGGAGACGTCGGTGGCCGCCGGTGCGCCGGCCGCCGGTGCGCGCTCCGGGCCGGGCGCGCTGAACGAGAAGGTGCGCACCTCCGGCGGGTAGCACAGCTTGTCTTCGATGCAGCCCTGGTATTGCACTTCCAGCTCAGTGTCGGCCAGCGGCACGCTGTCCAGCGGCAGGCGCACATCGAGCTGGCCGAAGAACACGTTCACATCGCCGTAGATCTCGTCGGTCTTGGCCTCGCCGGGGGGCAGTGCCAGGTCGTCGAAATCGTCCAGCAGGTTGCCATTGGCGTCGCGCAGGGTGAAATCGAGCTTGTGCCGATACAGATAGACCCGGTCGAGCATGCTGAAGCTGACCAGCAGCTGCTGACGGTCCCAGTCCGCGTCGGGCACCACCTGGATGGCTTCGTCCACGTTGGGCAGACGCTCTTCGCCGCCGCCGAACGGCTCATTGCCGCCGCCCAGGGACAGCGCCGGGGCCGCCGCGCTTAAAGCGAGGCCCGCCACCGCGATCAGCGTGCGCAGAGTCAACGTCATCTATTCCTCCCACTGGATACAGCCTTTCGATGCCGGACCGGGGGCCGGGTTCCCGGAGGGGTCGGGAAAATCACCGCACAAGTATGCCCGGGCATTGGTCGATGCCGGCGCGTCATTCTCCCCGCCCCGGCCCGGCGACGCAAAACTAAACGTCGCGGAGGTCGCCCTTCGCCGCCGCTTGACGTTACTCTGGTAGCCTTGCTGGACGGATAACACTCGGGGACGACAATGACGGACGACAAATTCGGACAGAAGGTGGGAGACACCCTGCTGGACCCCAGGAACAACCGCATCTGGAAGGGCCTGCTGTGGCTGCTGGCGATTCTGTTGCTGGTGGATGTGGTACTGGGCTGGTACTGGAGCTGGGAGCCGGACCTGTCGGAAGTGAACCGCCGCGAGGGTGCCGTGGCCGGGGAAACCATGACCCGGGAAGTGATCCATGTGGCCAGTACCCTGCTGGATAAGCCCGGCGGCTACCTCAGTAACGACATGCTGCCGCACCGGCTGTGGCTGGATAACATGCCGTCCTGGGAGTTCGGCGTGCTGGTGCAGCTGCGTGACGTGACCCGCGTGATGCGCCGTGACATGAGCCGCTCCCAGTCGCAGAGCCAGGAGGACCCGTTCCTGGCCATCGCCGAGCCGCAGTTCAACTTCGACGCCGAAAGCTGGGCCATGCCCGCCACCGAAAGCGAGTACCGGCGCGGCATCCGGGCGCTGGAGAATTATCTGGAGGCGTTACGCCGCCAGGACGGCAGCGCCCAGTTCTACGCCCGCGCCGACAATCTCAACTACTGGCTCAACGAAGTACAGAACCGGCTCGGCTCCCTGAGCCTGAGCCTCAGCCAGAGCGTCGGCCGCACCCAGCTGAACACCGATAACGACACCCCGGTGGGCGAGCTGGACAAGGAAGAACGCTTCGTTAAAACCCCCTGGATGCAGATCGACAACGTCTTCTACGAGGCGCGCGGTGCGTCCTGGGCCCTGGTGCAACTGATGCGCGCCGTGGAAGTGGACTTCGCCGACGTGCTGCGCCGCAAGAACGCCACGGTCAGCTTCCGGCAGATGGTGCGGGAACTGGAGGCCACCCAGCAGACGCTGTGGAGCCCGGTGATCCTGAACGGCTCCGGCTTCGGGGTGTTCGCCAACCACTCGCTGGTGATGGCCAACTACATCACCCGCGCCAACGCCTCCCTGGTGGACTTGCGGAAGTTGTTGCAGGAGGGGTAAATCGCGACCGAAGCACTGCTTCGCAGCGCGATTTACGCTCGGCCAGGGATGGCCGGGCCCTCTAATGGCATGGTCCATCGCCAGGGATGGCGGGCACGGCGCTCGTTATGCCTTCACTCCTAAGAAGCCAGCGAAGTTGTACCACTTAAAGAACATGTCCACGTTATCCAGGCCGTTGCGGGCGAGAATCTTGATGTTCTCGTCCGGGCGGTAGGGAATCAGCACGTTCTCCAGCGCCTCCCGCTTCTTGGCGATCTCGGTTTCCGAGTAGCCGTTACGCTTCTTCATGTCGTAGTAGAGCTTGATCCACAGCCGGTTGAGCAGGGCGTCGCTGCCCAGCACCTTTTCCACCAGAATCAGCACGCCACCCGGATTCAGCCCCTCGATGATCGAGCGCAGCAGGCTTTCGCGGTTGAGCGGGCGCACGAACTGCAGGGTCAGATTGAGCACCACCACCGAGGCGTTTTCGATGGCGATGCCGTCGTTGAGGTCGGCGTGCTCCAGCCGCAGGCGGCCGCTCTGGTGCTGGCCGCCGAGAGTCTCCCGGGCCTTTTCCAGCATCGCCGGGGAATAATCCACGCCCACCAGGGTGGCGTCCGGGTCGACGGTGCGGTCCAGGCTTTTCAGGGTCAGCCCGGTGGAGCAGCCCAGGTCGTAGACCCGCGAGCCGGGGGTGGCGAATTCGCCGGCCAGCTCGCCGATCATGCGTTGCAGTTCGCCGTACTGGGGAATGCTCCGGTCGAGCATGTCGTCGAACACCCGCGCGGTGCTCTCACCGAAATCGAAGTCGCTGATCGCCCGGTCCTGTTCCGCGAACAGCCGGTCTTTGTGGGGGGTGCCGGAAGAGGGGTTGTTGTCCGAAGTCATGAATCCGCCTGACAGTGAAAACCGCCCCCAAAGGATGAAGGGGCGGTTTTCGGCTGTCCATTTTTTTCGCGGACGGTGTCAGGCGGCGGCGGACACCGCCGGTTCGGGCAGGGTGGCGCGCCAGTCGTCCAACAGATGGGTGTTGTTCTCCTGCCAGGGGTGGAAATCCGGGCGCAGGTATTGGAACCAGGCCGGAATCGCCGCGCTCACCACGCCCCGGTAGCCGAACATCTTCCACAGGCCCCTGGCCAGGGTCAGCGGCTTGCGGTTGACGCCGTCCTGCTTGAGGAACTGCCAGGTAAAGTAGGCGCTGAAACCGATCAGATAAGCGGTGCCGGTGAAGAAGGTGCGCTGGCGGCGCCAGTAGCCGCCGTCCACGTCCTGATAGAGGTCGAAGGCCACCGCCTTGTGCTCGGTCTCCTCGATGGAGTGCCACACCCACAGATCACGCACCGACGGGTCCATTTTCTCGACCATGTCGCCGCGCCGCAGAATGGTGTCGGCGAGGATCGCGGTGATGTGCTCCAGGCCGGCGGTGGCGGCCAGTTGTTCCTCGGCGCTGAGGTGTTTGCGGCCACCGGCGAGCAGATGCCGGGTCACGCCCAGCGCTTTCTCGACCAGCGCTTCATAGCCCTTGCCGGATACCAGGTCGTTGAACGCCTGGTGCTCCAGGGAGTGCATCGCCTCCTGGCCGATAAAGCCGGAGATGTCCTTCTGGCGCTGCGGGTCGTCGACCCGGTCGCGGAAGGCGCGCACCGCGTCCACGAAGAAGCGCTCGCCGTCCGGGAAGGTCACCGACAGCACATTCATGAAATGGGTCAGCACCGGATCGTTGTCGAACCAGTATTGGGTGTTTTCCAGCCCTTTGAAACGGAAGTTCATACGGCGCGGGCGAATCGGCAAACGTTCGACGGCGCGGCGGGAACGGGAAAGCAGTTTCATGGCGACTCCGGGGTTGCTGCCATTGATTGATGTCAACAACTATGGTCCAGTCATGCCTTCCCGTCTTGTTGTGGAGGGCCAACCTGTGGTCGTTTCAGGCCGGACCTGGTTCACCCCCGGTATTCCCGGCATCTATGTGGTGCTGCTGTGCGACGTACTCCGCGACCTGGGGCATAACCCGGCGGCGCTGTTGAAGACGCTGGGGCTCAAGCGCGAACAATTGCTGGATTCGGAGTACCGGCTGCCCCTGGAGCAGGCGGACGCCGCCGCCGAGGCGGCGCTGGCGCTGGTCGGCGAGGCCGGGCTGGGGTTCCGTTACGCCCGCGCCATGCGCATTACCTTGCACGGGCCGGTGGGCCTGCTGGCGCTCTCCAGCCCCACCATGGACGACGGCCTGGAGGCGGCGCGCCGCTATCTGGGGCTGCGCGCGCCCTTCCTGAGCGTGGAGCGGGTGCCCCTGGCCGAACGGCGCCAGGCGCTCAGTTTCCGCACCGACTTCAGCCCCGGGCCGATACAGAACTTCGTGATCGAAGCCATGGTGATCGGCTTCGTCTACATGCTGGAGCAGTTACTGGAGGCAAGCCCGGAGGGCGCGGAGGTGCACTTTCAGGGCGCGCCGCCGCCCCATGCCGAGGCCCTGCGCAAGGCGGTGCCGGTGCCGGTCCACTACGGCCAGGCGCGGGACGCGCTGATCGTCTCCGAGGCGTTGCTGGCGGCGCGGCCACGCCTGGCGGACCCGCAGGCGGAGGCCCTGGCCCGGGAGCAGTGCGAACTGGAATTCCGGCGCTGGCGCGCCAATCAGGAAGGGCCGTTGCCGGAGCGGGTGCGCGCCGTGCTGCGCGATCACGAAGCGCCGCTGCCGGAGCTCGCGGACATCGCCGAGCGCCTGGCGACCTCGCCGCGCACCCTCAAGCGCCACCTGCAGCAGGCCGGCCTTACCTATCGGGAACTGCAGGACGAGGCCCGCTACCGGCAGGCCCGCAAGCTGCTCGCCGACCGCGCCCTGCGCATCAGCGAGGTGGCCTACGCCCTGGGCTACAACGACGTCGCCAATTTCTCCCGCGCCTTCAAACGCTGGAGTGGCCAGACGCCGAGAGAATACCGGGAGGGGAGTTAGATAGAGGCGGGAAATGGGGGCAAGTTCTGGGGGAGCGGCGGGGTTGTGGGAGCGGGCCCTGCCCGCGAAAGGGTGGCTTTAGCCACCCGGCGGGA
>CAZKWA010000052.1:1393-23398 GCA_964556345.1 uncultured Alcanivorax sp. | reverse complement strand
CGCATCGGCGCGGTTGCGCAAACCGAGACGTTCTGAACCCATGCAAGTCTCACAGCTCCCTTTCGCGGGCTGGGCCCGCTCCTACAAGAGCGTCGCGTAGCCGGCGCGGAAGTCGGGGTAGAGCAGGGAGTAGCCCCCGTCGGCGATAAAGCGGCTATACACGCGCTTGCCGCCTGGCGCGACGTCCGGCACCGCCAATGACAGGCCCTGCTGCTGCGCCAGCCACTGGTACACATCCAGGTTGCTGGCCGGGCTGTTGTCGGTGCCCACCACCAGCGGCGGCACCGTTTCACCGGACAACCAGCGCCCCACCAGATTGCCGAGCAGGCCGACACAGTCATCGCGGTGGATGCGGTTGCTCCATTTCGCTTCCGGCAGCGGCTCTTCGCCACCCGCCATCCGCGCCACCTTGGTCAGCAGGCGATTACGGCCGGGGCCGTAAATGCCGCTGAACCGCACCACCGTGGTCAGGCCACGGGTGCTGATCTCCTGCTCGGCGGCCAGCACTATCTTGCCGTTGTAGCGGGTCGGCGCCGGCGGCGTGGTCTCGTCCACATCGCCCTCCAGGTCGCCGAACACCGCGCTGCTGGAGACGAACAGAATCGGCGGCAGGGGCTGCTGCCCGGCCAGCGCGTCGAGCAGATTGAGCGGCGCGCGCAGGTACGCTTTCAGGTACCCTTCCTCGGAGTATTCACTGGGCGTCATGATGATCACCAGCAGGTCCACCCGGTCCGGCGGCAGCAGACGGGCGCCGTCGAGCAGGTCCTGGCTGTACAGATCGACCCCGGCCGGCGCCTCGCTGCCCCGGCGAATCGCGCTGACCCGGTGACCGGCGGCGAGCAGCTTTTCCGCCAGGCCCCGGCCCAGGTCGCCGAGACCGGCAATTAGAATATGGCTCATAGTCTTTGAGTCCGGCACAATGGCCTATCATCGAAAAAAGTTTTTACGCTTATGACACTAACAGAACTACGCTATCTGGTCGCGCTGGCCCGGGAACGTCACTTCGGCCACGCCGCCCAGGTGTGCAACGTCAGCCAGCCGACCCTGAGCGCGGCGATCAAAAAGCTGGAAGAGCAGCTCGGCATGCCCTTGTTCGAGCGGCGCCCCCGGGAGGTGGTCGTCACCCCCCAGGCGGAGCCGATTATCGCCCAGGCCCAGCGCGTGCTGGAACAGGCCGACCTGCTGGAACAGATGGCCCTGAGCCAGCGCGACCAGCTCGGCTCGCCGCTGCGGGTGGGCGCCATCTTCACGGTGGCGCCGTATCTGTTTCCCACCATGGTGCCCCGGGTCCGGGCGGAAGCCCCGGACATGCCGCTGTTCATCGAAGAGAACTACACCCATGTGCTGCGCGGCAAACTGGACCGGGGCGAACTGGACGCCATTATCGTGGCGCTGCCGTTCTCCGGCGGCGGGCTGGTGCGGGCCAAGATGTACGAAGAATCGTTCTCGGTGCTGCTGCCCGGGGACCATCCCTGGACCAAGCAGAAGCTGATCCGGCCGGAGCAGATGCTCGACGAGACCCTGCTGCTGCTCGGCGAGGGCCATTGCTTCCGCGACCAGGTGCTGGAGTTGTGCCCGGCGATTGATTCCGAACGCCAGCGCAACCTGGTGCAGATCGAAGGAGGCTCGCTGGAGACCCTGCGCCACATGGTGGCGTCCGGTCTCGGCATCACCGTGCTGCCCGACTCCGCGCTCTATCAGCACGGCTACGACAAGAGCACTTTCGCGGTGCGCCCGTTCGCGGCGCCGGTGCCCTCGCGCACCATCGCGCTGGTGTGGCGGGACAGTTTCCCGCGCCCCAAGGCCATCGAAGTCCTGCGCCACGCGGTGCCGCGCGAGGGCCTCGCCGCCTGACATGAGCCCGCCCGCCGCCCTGGAGACGATCGACATTACCCGTCTTAAGGGCGTCGGCCCCCGGGCGGCGGAACGGCTGGCCCGGCTCGGGCTGGCGACCCTGGAAGACGTGCTCTTCCATCTGCCGTTCCGCTACGAGGACCGCACCCGCATTACCCCCATCGGCAGCCTGCGCCCGGAGCAGGGCGTGGTGATCGAAGGCGAGGTGATGGCCGCCGATGTGGTGTTCGGTAAACGCCGCTCGCTGCTGTGCAAGGTGGCCGACGGCACCGGCATGGTGGCGCTGCGCTTTTATCACTTCAGCGCGGCGCAAAAAAACACCCTGGAGAAAGGCCGCCGGATTCGCGTCTACGGCGAACCCCGCCCCGGCGCCGCCGGGCTGGAGTTCTACCACCCCGAATACCAGACCGGCGCGGACCTGCCGCCGCTGGAAAAAGCCCTCACGCCGGTTTACCCCACCACCGACGGCGTCAGCCAGAAGCTGCTGCGCAATCTGGCCGCCCAGGGCCTGGAATGGCTCCAGACCCACGCCCCGGAGGAGCTGATCCCCCGGCACCTGCTGGACCAGAGCGGCCTGCCCGGCCTGGCCCAGGCCCTGACCAAGCTGCACCACCCGCAACCGGACGACCCGGTGGACCTGCTGCTGGACGGCAACCATCCGGCGGTGAAGCGGCTGGTGATGGACGAGATGGTCGCCCACCAGCTGGGCATGCTGGCCAAACGGGCCGGCCAGAAAGCGCTGGCGGCGCCGGTGCTGCGCGGTGACGGCCTGCTCGGAAAATTGCTCCAGGGCCTGCCGTTCCGACTCACCGGCGCCCAGCAACGCGTGATCGCCGAAATCCGCGCCGATCTGGAGCGTGATCATCCGATGCTGCGGCTGATTCAGGGAGACGTGGGGTCGGGCAAGACCCTGGTGGCCGCCGCCGCGGCCCTGGTGGCGATCGAATCCGGCTACCAGGTGGCCCTGATGGCCCCCACGGAACTGCTCGCGGAGCAGCATCTGGCCAATTTTCGCCACTGGCTGGCGCCGCTGGGCATCCAGGTGCACTGGCTGGCCGGCAGCGTCGGCGCCAAAGCACGCCGGGAGACCCTGGCGGCACTCGCCGACGGCAGCGCCGCCCTGGTGGTGGGCACCCACGCGCTGTTCCAGGACGCGGTGGCGTTCGAACGACTGGGGCTGATCATCATTGATGAGCAGCACCGCTTCGGCGTCCAGCAACGGCTCGCCCTGCGCGAGAAAGGCCGCTTCGGCAACCAGGTGCCGCACCAATTGACGCTCACCGCCACGCCGATCCCCCGCACCCTGGCGATGAGCGTCTACGGCGATCTGGATACCTCGGTGATCGACGAGATGCCGCCGGGACGCAAACCCATCCAGACCCTGGCGCTGCCCACCGCCCGCCGGGACGAGGTGGTGGCGCGCATCCGCGCCGCCTGCCTGGAAGGCACCCAGGCCTATTGGGTATGCACCCTGATCGAGGAGTCCGACGAACTGCAGGCCCAGGCCGCCGAGGCCACCTTCGAAACCCTGCAAGAGGCGCTGCCGGAACTCACCGTGGAACTGGTGCACGGCCGCATGAAAGCGAAGGACAAGGCGGCGCGCATGGCGCGCTTTGCCAGCGGCGAGGCGCAACTGCTGGTGGCCACCACCGTGATCGAAGTGGGCGTGGACGTGCCCAACGCCACCCTGATGGTGATGGAAAACGCGGAACGGCTGGGGCTGGCGCAGCTGCACCAGCTGCGCGGGCGCGTGGGGCGAGGCGGCGCGCAGAGCTTTTGTCTGCTGCTCTATCAGACGCCGCTGTCGTTCACCGCCAAGAAACGCCTGGCGGTGATGCGCGACACCAGCGACGGCTTTGTGATCGCCGAGGAAGACCTGAAATTACGCGGGCCCGGCGAGTGGCTGGGCACCCGCCAGACCGGCGACCTGGCGTTCCGCATCGCCGATCTGGTGCGTGACGAGGCACTGATGGCGCCGGCCCGGGACGTGGCCTCCGCCTTGCTGGCTCAGTACCCCGACCGGGTAGAGCGGCTGCTGCGCCGCTGGCTGCGCGGCGGCGAACACTTCGCCGATGTCTGACTTGTGGGAGCGGGCCTCGCCCGCGAAAGGGTGGTATTAGCCACCCGGCGGGATACCAGAGCCCTCTCTAACGGTGGTACAAACAAGGTCTCTGGCATCCTGCCGGCAAGCGTTGCTTGCCTTTCGCGGGCGGGGCCCGCTCCCACAGGGCATCGTCAGACTATTCGGTGTCGGGGTTGGGGGCAGTCAGGTCGCGCCAGGCTTGCTGGGTGGACTGCCAGGCGCTGCCGAAGCGGCGCTTGGCTTCTTCCCAGTTGTCGGCGCTGGCGGCCTGCAGTTCCTGGTACTCGGCCTGCAGTTCACTGCGCTCGTCCTTCAGCTCGCTCAGGGTTTCCTGCTTTTCCAGGCGGGCTTCCTGGGACAGGTTCTGCCAGCCCTGGTCGATCTCCGCCTGGGCTTCATCGATGTCCTCGTCCAGCTTTTCCAGCGCCCGGCGGGCCATCGCCATCGCCTCGTTCTTCTGCTCAACGGAAAAGTTCTTGAACGTCTCCCAGGTGTCGCGCATCTGCGCGGCGACGTTTTCCTGGTCCGGCTGTTTGATATTGGGCGTACCCTCGGTGGTGTTTTGCGCCCAGCTGGTGGCGGTGGTGACCATCATCAGGGTCGCCGCCAGAAGCAATGAGTGTCGCATCGTTATTCGCTCCATGATTTTCGTCCCATTTCATCCCGGTACATGGAGGCAGTATCGCCGCTGCCAAGGCGAGGCGGGGAAAAATTGTGCAAAACAGCGCTGCCCGCGCCGGCCCGGGCCTTTCAAAAAGAGTCTGCAAGGCGCTCGAAGCGGCGTCCCGGCTTGCCCGGCGACGGGCAATCAGGGCATGCTCGGTGGCTGTCCACGAACGGACTCGTCACCGACTTGGGAAGCTGTCATGCCGGAACGCCGCTGCAACGAATTATCCCCCTGGTTACGGGCCGGCGCGCTGGCCGCGCTGCTGGCCTTGAGCGCCTGCGACAACGGCCCCGACCCCGCCCCCGACAAGACGCCGGCCGACGAACCGGCCCAGGGGCAGGACCAAAACAAGGGCGACACGCCGGCAACCGCGGCCCCCGAGGAAAAGCTGGAAACCCGAACGGAAACACTGCGCCGCAGCGCCCATAATTGCAGCGGCGACGACTGCGCCAAGGTGGCGGTGGACCTGGAGCTCTATGACGGCCATCCGGCGCTGAATCAGGCGGTGCGCCGCCGCCTGGTCCGGCAACTGGCCGGCGGTGGCGACGACCAGGAGGCGCCGCCGGCCACCCTGGAAGAGGCCGCCGAGCGTTTCCTCGCCACCGCGGCGAAAATTCCCGGCGAAGGCGCTCGGGGCTGGGAGCTCAGCGGCGAAACCCGCCAGCTGGGCCGCTGGAAAGACCTGCTGACCGTGGCCATCGACAGCTACGAATTCACCGGCGGCGCCCACGGCCTGCCGGTAACCCGCTGGTTGAACTGGGACCTGACCGCCCATCAACCGGTGACCCTGGGGCAGGTGATCCGCCCCGGCCAGGAAGACGCCTTCGAGCGGGCCGCGCGCCGGGCCCATGATCGCTGGCTGGAAAAGGAAGTCGATTCCGACCAGGACTTCCGCGAGGCCTGGCCGTTCCAGGAGACCAGTGACTTCCGGTTCACCCGCAAGGGCCTGCTGCTGCACTATGACGTCTATTCCATCGCGCCCTACGTGATGGGCCAGCCCGTCCTGCAACTGCCCTGGAAAGACCTGGACGGGGTGATCCGGGAAACGTATCTGCCGGACGGCGCGCAATAGGGCTCAGCCCTGGTCCCGCGATGCCCGGCACAGCTGCAGCCAGCGTTCCACGCCCGGGCTGCGGTACTTTTGCCGGTGCAGCACGAAGTAGAACTCACGGCTGAAATCCCGGTGCGGCACCGCCAGGGGCACCAGTGACCCGCGCCGGAAGGCTTCGCGCAGTGACACCCGCGACAGGCAGCTGATCCCCAGGCCGGTCTCCACCGCCCGCTTGATCGCTTCGGTGTGCTCCAGCTCCAGCAGCAGGTTGAGATCCGGCAGGATCCCGTGCATGCCGCGCTCGAAGGTCTGCCGGGTCCCGGAACCGGACTCACGGACGATCCAGGTGGCGGCTTTCAGATCGTGGTCATCCAGGCGCGGCTTGCCGGCCAGGGGGTGGTCCGGGGCGCAGAACACCACCAGTTCGTCTTCCCGCCAGGGCAGCAATTCCAGATCGCGGTGGTTCATTTCCCCCTCGATCAGCCCCAGATCCAGATCGAAACCGAGCACCCGGTCGACAATGGCACTGGTGTTGGCCACTTCCAGTTGCACGCGGGCGCCGGGCTGCTCGGCCATATAGCGCGCCATAATACTCACCGCCAGGTAGTTGCCGATGGTCAGGGTCGCCCCCACCTTGAGCTGGCCCAGCTCCTGATGGGTCTGCAAACCGGCCTCCAGATCGCGGGCCTGGCCCAGCAGGGCCTCCGCCCGGGGCCACAGCTGGCGGCCCAGCTCGTTGAGGCGCAGGCGCTTGCCGGCGCGCTCGAACAGCTTGATCCCGAATTGGGATTCCAGCTCCTTGAGCGCGCCGGACGCGGCGGACTGGGACATGCTGAGGTGATCCGCGGCGCGGCTCACGTTCTCGAAGTGGGCGGTGGCGAGGAACACTTCCAGCTGACGAAGGGTGTAGCGCATGGCGGCCTCCCGGAGCGGCGGTGTCGAAAACTACTGTAATCGGTATAATCGATATCAAATATCGGAACAACCCATTTTACCGATATCTCCTGGGTGGCTATATTCTCACCAACTGGAGATTCCGGAATAAAAGCGTATTAGCATATGTCAAATTTGAATACTGAAACCGTCACCAGCGTCCGCCACTGGAACGAAACCCTGTTCAGTTTCACCACCAGTCGCGACCCCGGCTTCCGCTTCAAGAATGGTCATTTCACCATGATCGGCCTGGAGCAGGATGGCGGCCGCCCGTTGCTGCGCGCTTATTCCATCGCCAGCGCCAATTACGAGGAAGAGCTGGAGTTCTTCAGCATCAAGGTGCCGGACGGCCCGCTCACTTCCCGGCTGCAGAAAATCCAGCCCGGCGACAAGATCTATGTGAGCCGCAAGCCCACCGGCACTCTGGTGGCGGACCACCTGCTGCCCGGCAAACGCCTGTGGCTGCTGTCCACCGGCACCGGCCTGGCGCCGTTCCTGAGCATCATCAAGGACCCGGAAATCTACGAGAAATTCGACCAGGTGATCCTCACCCACGGGGTGCGTTACACCTCCGAGCTGGCGTACCGGGACGTGATCGAAAACGAGCTGCCGGACAACGAATTCTTTGGCGATATCATTCGTAACCAGCTGCTCTATTACCCCACGGTGACCCGCGAGCCTTACCGTAACAAGGGCCGGCTCACCGACCTGATGACCAGCGGCAAGCTGTTCGATGACCTCGAGCTGCCCAAGCCCAATCTGGAAGACGATCGCTTCATGCTGTGCGGCAGCCCCGCCATGCTGAAGGACTTCACCAATATTCTGGACGACTGGGGCTTCCGCGAATCCCGAGGCGGTCACATGCACGAATACGTGATCGAGCGCGCCTTCGTCGAGAAGTAAGGCTCTCCGGAACCTCCTTACCGGCCCCGCCTTCGGCGGGGCTTTTTTGTGCGAGCTTTCCCAAACCCGGCGCCCGCCCCTGACAACGCCGCCCGGCCCGGGTAGGGTCCAGCGGACGATAGCCCGGAGCGCCGTTTGATCATGAAATCACAATCCATCGCCGTGATCGGTGCCGGCACCGCCGGCCTCGCCAGTGCGCGCCTGTTGGCGCTGCAGGGGCACAGCGTCACCTTGATCGAGCAGGCGGCGAGCCCCGAACCGGTGGGCGCCGGTCTGCTGCTACAGCCCTCCGGGCTGGCGGTGCTGGCTGAAATGGGACTGGAAACAACGGTGCGGGAACGGGGTGCCCCCATTCAGGGGCTGTACGGCGACACCCCCAAAGGCCGGCCGGTAATGCGCGTCCCCTACCGCCGCCTGGGGCCCGACATCGGCGGCCTGGGTGTGCATCGGGCGAACCTCTGCCAGGCTCTGGACGACGCCTTGCATAAGGTGCCGCACGAGCGGCTTACCGGCACCCGGGTGCTGGCGGTCACGCCCGGAGACGACCGCACCTGGGTGGACCTGGCCCGCGGCGACCACGTCGAACGGCGCCACTACCAGGCGGTGCTGGTCGCCAACGGCAGCCACAGCCGTCTGCGGCCACCGGCCTGGGTGCGCTACGACAAGATGTATCCCTGGGGGGCGCTTTGGGCAATGGTCCCGCTGAGCGACGGCCTTGACCCCACCGCCCTCTGGCAACGCTACGACGCCGCCCACACCATGGCCGGTTTGCTGCCCACCGGTTGTTCGCCCACGGACCCGGACCGCCCTCTGGTGAGTTTTTTCTGGAGCCTGCCGGTGACCGAATTGACCCGTTGGCGGAGCGGCGAAGCGGACTTCCCGGCCTGGCGGCGCCGGGCACTCGACGTGTGGCCGGCCCTGGCGCCGGTGCTCGAAGGCCTGACACACCCTTCGGCGCTGCTCACCGCCACCTACCGGGACGTGATCATGGATCGTTGGGGGCAAGGGCGTCTGGGCTTTCTCGGTGACGCCGCCCACGCGATGAGCCCGCAGCTTGGCCAGGGCGCCAATATGGCGCTGCTGGACGCCCGCGAACTGGCGCGGTCGGTGGCCGCCAGCCAGGACTGGCCGGAAGTGTGGGGTCGCTATCACCGGGCGCGCCGGGGTCCGATCCGTTTCTATCAGCGTATGAGCCGCTGGCTGACGCCGGCGTTTCAGTCCCACGGCCGGCTGGTGCCCACGCTAAGAGATGCCGTTTTCCCGGTGATGGACCGGCTTCCCTGGCTGCGGCGCGAGATGGCACGTACCGTCGCCGGCCTCAAAACCGGCTTTCTTTAGATCTCGTCTTTACGCGGACCGAAGCGTTCGCTCAAGCTTTGGCGCGTTCCGCGTCACGCAGGGCTTTCACCTTGTCGTGGTTCTCCTTGACGCCCTGGTATTGTTTTTCCACCACCGCGCGTACCGCCTCCGGCAGATCTTCATCAAGCGCCTTCTGGTAGTTGTGCTTGGCCACGTCCTCGCCGCGTTCGCACTCGTTCAGCACCGCCTCATCGGTGCGATCCATCAGCTTCGCTTTCAAATCCACCCAGCGGCGGTGGGCGGCCCCGGCGATGCTGCTGCTGTCCTCGGGGTCGCCGCCCTGGGCGCGCACCAGTTCCTGTAATTCCTGCGCCGCCGCGGCGCAGCTCTGGGCCCGGTCCTTGCACACCTGCTGCAGCTCGGGTTGCTGAAGTTGCTCCGCGCAGGTGCGGAAACCTTCTTCACCGTCGCGGCAGGTTTCGATCAACCCGTTGAGTACCTTGGTTACCTTATCGTCAGACATGTGAGAACTCCTTTCTCATCGGTTTGCGTCACCATGGAAATTCATGGTGGGGAACTCATAATGCGCCTTCTCCGACGACCTTGCCGAGCCTCTCGCGTCCGCCTTTACCTTCTTTTGCAACGCGCGGTACGCCGCCAGGCGTGGCAGAGTGTGATCCTCCGTGAAGACAAAACCCGCCAATCCGATTAGGGTAGCGGCCTGTCATAAAAGGGGGCCGTATGCCGCACTATCTCAGCACCTTGCTCAATCTTTTACCCGTGGTTATTCCTGCCATCGTCGGTCTGGCGCTGAGCGTCACCTTCAGAAGCCGGGCCCGCAAAGCCACCATCCTGGTGATCATCGCCAGTGTGCTATTGCTGCTTCAGGCTGTTTTCCAAGTGGTTTCCACCCAGGTGCTGATACCGATCAGCGGCGGCAACGGGCTGCTGTCCTGGGAGGCCTATTCGATCATCGCCACGACGGTGTATTTCGTGCTCGGATCGGCCACGCTGGGCCTGCTGCTGGCCGCCGCATTTGTTGAGCGCGGCCCCTACCAACCGGCGGTGCCGGCCGCCGAAGCCGAACGGGCAGGGATAGCGACGCAGCCGCATCGCGGCACCCTGGTGCTGACGCTGGGTCTGATCAGCATGCTGCTGTTCTCACCGCTGGGGGTGGTGGCCTGGATATTGGGGGTGCTGGAGCTGAGAGCCATGGACCGGGGCGAACGGGACCCCGCCGGGCGGGGCACCGCCATAGCGGGGATGATCTTCGGTATTATCGGTACCGTGATGATGGTGGTGTTCCTGATCGCCGCCGCCGTGTTCGTGTACGCCTTTCTGAGCTCACCGGGCTGGCGTTATTAACGCTTAACGCCGGGGCTTGAGCGTGACCGGCTGCTCGTTGGCGTCGGTGGCGGCGGGTTGCTGGTCCAGGTCACGGACCAGACCGCAGGCGACGCATTCCATCCAGGTGTTGTCGCCGTCGCTGCAGCGCTGGATGCGATCCATGGCACCGCAGCCGGGGCAGCTCGCCCCGGCGATGAACTGACGTTTGACCATTGTCTCTACCCTTCGATGCCGCTGTGGCGGAGCAGGGGCTCCACGCTGGGCTCGCGGCCACGGAAATCGACGAACAATTCCATTGGCTCGCGGCTGCCGCCGCGGGCGAGGATCTTGTCGCGGAAATCGCGACCGGTGGCTTCGTTGAACGGGCCTTCTTCCTCGAAACGGGAGTAGGCGTCGCAGGACAGCACCTCCGCCCATTTGTAGCTGTAGTAGCCGGCCGCGTAACCGCCCGCGAAAATATGCCCGAAACCGTTCTGAAAGCGGTTGAACGCCGGCGGCTTGATCACCGACACCTGCTCGCGCACTTCGTCGAGCACCTGCTGAATGTTCAGTCCTTCGTGGTACTCGGCGTGCAAGCGCATGTCGAACAATGAGAATTCCAACTGGCGCATCATACCCATGGCGCTTTGGAAATTCTTGGCGGCGAGCATCTTGTCCAGGGTTTCCCGGGGCAGCGGCTCACCGGTTTCGTAGTGGCCGGAAATCAACGCCAGGCCTTCTTCGGTCCAGCACCAGTTTTCCAGAAACTGGCTGGGCAGTTCCACCGCGTCCCAGGCCACACCGTTGATGCCGGAGACGTCCGCCACTTCCTGCTCGGTGAGCATGTGGTGCAGGCCATGGCCGAATTCATGGAACAGGGTGACCACCTCATCGTGGGTGAGCAGGCCTGGCTTGCCACCGGCCGGCGGCGCGAAGTTGCAGGTCAGGTAGGCCACCGGCGTTTGCAGGCCGCCGTCCAGCCGGCGCCGGCGAATGCGGGCGTCGTCCATCCAGGCGCCACCGCGCTTGCCGGTGCGCGCGTACATATCGAGATAGAAGGCGGCGCGCACCGAGCCGTCGTCGTCGACCAGCTCGAAGAAGCGCACGTCCGGGTGCCAGGTGTCCACGTCGTCGCGCTGCCGGAAGCGGATGCCAAACAGTTTGCCGACCACCTGGAACATGCCGTCGATCACTTTCTCCGCCGGGAACCAGGGCCGCAGGGCCTCGTCGGACAGGTCATAGCGGGCTTCGCGCAGGCGCTCGCTCCAGTAACCCAGATCCCAGGGCTGCAGGTCCTCGGCGCCCTGTTCGGCGGCGAAGTCCTTCAACGCCCGCACTTCCCGTTCCGCCTGGGGTTTGGCGCGGCGGGCCAGATCGTCCAGGAAGCCGATCACTTCGTCCACGTCCCGGGCCATCTTGGTGGCCAGGGATTTCTCCGCGTAGTTGGCGAAGCCGAGCAGCTTGGCCTGCTCGTGGCGCAGTTTGAGAATCTCGTCCATGACCGCGCCGTTGTCGTACTCACCGGCCTGGGGGCCCTGATCGGAGGCGCGGGTGGTGAAGGCGCGGTACATTTCCTCGCGCAGGGCGCGGTTCTCGGCATGGCTCATCACGGCGAAGAACACCGGGAAATCCAGCGTCAGCAGCCAGCCTTCATCAAGCCCTTCGGCACGGGCCCGGTCGGCGGCGCCGGCCAGGGCGGTGTCGGGCAGACCGGCCAGGGCCGCCTCGTCGGTGACGTGTTTTTTCCAGGCCTGGGTGGCGTCCAGCAGGTTGTTCTCGAAGCGGGTGGTGAGCTCCGAAAGCCGTTTGGCGTTCTCCATGTACCGGGCTTTTTGCGCTTCGGGCAGGGCCACGCCGGAAAGCCGGAAATCGCGCAGGGTATTGTCGATGTCCTTTTGCTGGGCCGGCGTCAGGGTGTTGAATTCATCGCTGTCACGCAGCGCCTGATAGGCGGCGAACAGGTCGCTGTTCTGGCCCACTTCGGTGCTGTATTCGCTGATCAACGGCAGGCAGGCGTTGTACGCTTCGCGCAGCGCCTCGTCCTGAGCCACGGCGTTGAGATGACCCACCGGACCGAACGCCATGCCCAGGCGGTCGTCTTCCTCGGCCAGGGTCATTTCCAGAGCCCGGTAGCTGAAGTCGCCGGCCGCCAGCACCTGGCGAATACGCTCGCGGCCCGCCTCGACCAGCTGCTCCACCGCCGGTTTGACGTGCTCCGGGCGGATTTCGGAGAAGGGCGGCAGGTCCGGGTAATCAATCAGCGGGTTGTGACTCATGGGGCCTCTCGTTATAACGGGTCTGATTTGTCTTGAAGGATAGGTGTCAGATGGGGATTCGCAGCTTCCAGAACAAGGTGCCAAGCCAGGGTGAACGGGTTTTCGTGGACCCGGCGTCCACCGTGATCGGCGATGTCCGCCTGGGCGACGACAGCTCCGTGTGGCCCGGCGCCGTGGTGCGCGGCGACATGCACCACATCGTCATCGGCGCGCGCACCAGTGTGCAGGATAACGCCGTGCTGCACATCACCCACGACTCCGCGTTCAACCCCGGCGGTTTCCCGCTGACCCTGGGCGACGACGTGACCGTGGGCCATCAGGCGATGTTGCACGGCTGCACCATCGGCGACCGGGTGATGATCGGCATGCAGACCATGGTGATGGACGGCGCGGTGGTGGAAAGCGATGTGATGCTGGCCGCCGGCAGCCTGGTGAGCCCCGGTAAGCGGCTCGCCTCCGGCTGGTTGTACCGGGGCCGGCCCGCCAGGCCGGTGCGCGAACTGACCGCCAGGGAGATCGAGTTCCTGCCCTATGTGGCCGGCAACTACGTGAAGCTCAAGGATCAGTATCTGGACGAGGCTTAGATCGCCCACATAAACGACATATTGCCGAAGCTCATCGGATCGTTGTTCTCGCGCACCGGCGAGGTGGAGGTCTGCACGGTCATGGTGAAACTGAAATCGCCGGTGCGCACGCCGAAACCGGTGATCACGGCGCCGACTCCGTCGCGGGCCTCGATGTCATAGCGGCCGGCGTGCTCTTCCAGGTAGGAATAGCCCACGTACTGGCCGCTCAAACCGAAAAACACTTCCCAGCCGAAACCCGGATTATCGAACAGACCCACCAGCGAGCCGGCGGTGCCCAGGCCGGCGTAATCGGGGATGAAATTGCCGGGCAGATTGCGGCCAAAACGAATAAAGCCGCCGACCCGGGCACCGCCGTCGAAGTTGTTGGCGTCGATGCCCCAGGCGGCGCCCAGCTCGGTCTGATAGCCGGCGTCGTTGGTGGTGCGGAACAGACGGTGCGCGTGCAGGAAATAGACACCGCCAATGCCGTCGTGGCCGAGCTGGTTGTCCCAGCCCTGCGGCTCGTTGGCACCGACCACTTTGTGCACGAACTTTTGAGACTGCTCGGCACCGGAATCCGGCCCGACGATGCCGGCGCGCACGCCGTAGCCGAACAGGTTTTTTTCGTCCCAGCTGAACAGCCCCACCTCCAGATTGGAGTAACCCACGTAGGGCAGGTCGCTGTAATCCGGGGTCGACCGTTTGATGTCCGAAGGGGTGATCATGATCTGCTGAAGGCTGACGGTGAGCGCGTGCCGCTCATCGGAGGCGGAAACGCCCGGCAGCGGATCCAGCGCCCGGGCCACGCCGCAGGTCAGGCCGCCGTTGGCCTGGCAGTCGGAGTGACCGTCACCGACCCAGCTGAACCGGACACCGTTGGTGTAGTTCTTATCCTGGCCCAGGAAGGCATCGTTATCCCAGGAGAAACCGAAGGTGTTGGCCTGGGCCAGGGCGGAGCCCAGGCAAGCGGCCAGTAATACCACCAGGCGTGGCAAAAACATGGGGATTCCTCAGCGCATAAAGACAAAAAAAGGCCACCCAGATAACGGACGGCAATGGCGAATAGTTGACCGGCTTTTATCCGTCGCCGCCAGCGGCAAGGCGGCAAAGTTTGTAAAAACGGCGGAGCGCCGGGTCGCTCAGGGATGACGCAGACGGGCCAGCACCGGCGCGGTGTCCGGGCGCCAGCCCCGCCACACCAGGAACGCCTCGGCCGCCTGCTCCACCAGCATGCCCAGGCCGTCGCACACCGCCGCCGCGTCGAGGCTCTCCGCCCAGCGCATGAACGGGGTGGGCTCGGCGCCGTAAACCATGTCGTAGGCCACCGCGCCCGGCCCGACCAGGGCCGGGTCCAGGGCCGGCATCTCGCCGTGCAGCCCGGCTGAAATAGCGTTGATCAGCACATCGAACGGCTGGTGCAACTGATCGAGGGCGGCGGCATGCACGGGCACGCCCTGGCCGGTGAAGCGTTCCACCAGCGCTTCCGCGCGGGCCAGGGTGCGGTTGGCGATCACCAGCTCCGTGGGGCCCTGCGCCAGCAGCGGGCCGAGCACGCCCCGCACGGCGCCGCCGGCGCCGAGGACCAGCACCCGTCTTCGGGCCAGGGCCCAGCCCTGATTGGTGCGCAAATCGGCGACCAGGCCCGGGCCGTCGGTATTGTCGCCATGCAGGACGCCGTCGACGCGCCACAGGGTGTTCACGGCGCCGGCCTGACGGGCGCGCCCGGTGAGTCGCTCACACAGATCGAACGCCTGCTCCTTGAAGGGCACGGTGACGTTGGCGCCGCGCCCGCCGGCGTCGAAGAACGCCGCCACCGCCGCCGGAAAGCCGTCCACGGGCGCCTCAATACGCTCATAGACCAGGTCCTCGCCGCGTTGGGCGGCGAAGGCATGGTGGATGTCCGGCGAACGGCTGTGGCTCACCGGGTTGCCGAATACCGCGTAACGATCGCTCATAGCCACTCCCGGTGGATCAGAAATTTGTCATGCAGCTCGGCCTCCGCCGAACCGGGCTCCGGGCGCCAGTCGTAATCCCAGCGCACCAGCGGTGGCAGCGACATCAGGATCGATTCGGTGCGGCCGCCGGACTGCAGGCCGAACAGCGTGCCCCGGTCGTACACCAGGTTGAACTCCACGTAGCGCCCCCGGCGATAAAGCTGGAAGTCCCGCTCGCGCTGGCCGTAGGACAACCCCTTGCGGCGCGCCATGATGGGCCGATAGGCACCGATGAAACCGTCACCGATGCGGCGCATCAGCGCGAAGCTCTGTTCGAACCCGAGGCGATTGAAATCATCGAAGAACAAACCGCCGACACCGCGCGGCTCGTCGCGGTGCTTGATATAAAAATAGTCGTCGCACCACCGTTTGAACTCCGCGTAGAGGTCGTCACCGAACGGCGCGCAGGCGTCCCGGGCGGCCCGGTGCCAGGCCACCACGTCCTCCTCGAAGCCGTAGAAGGGGGTCAGATCGAAACCGCCGCCGAACCACCAGACCGGCGGCTCGCCCTCTTTCTCGGCCACGAAAAAACGCACATTGGCGTGGCTGGTGGGCACATAGGGGTTGTGCGGGTGGATCACCAGCGAGACGCCCATGGCCTGGAAGGAACGCCCCGCCAGCTCCGGCCGGTGGGCCGTGGCGGACGGCGGCATCCGTTCGCCGAACACATGGGAAAAATTGACCCCGCCTTTCTCGATCACCGCGCCTTCGGTCAGCACGCGGCTGCGCCCGCCGCCGCCTTCCGCCCGGTCCCAGGCATCTTCCTGGAAACGGCCCCGGCCGTCCTCGCTCTCCAGTTCCGCGCAAATGCGGTCCTGCAAATCCAGCAGGTAGTCCTTCACGGCCTGGGGGGATACGTCGTTCATAGTCAGAGCCCGTTAGCAGAGGGTCAGCCGCGTACGGTACGGCCGCTTTGCAGATCGATAATGGTGGACGGTTTGCCGCGCGGATCGCAATCGCCGGTGACAATGAAATCCAGATCGGCGCCCAGCGCCTTGCCCACCTGAAAGCGGTTCCGCGCCGGCGGCCGGCCGGCCCGGTTGGCGCTGGTGGAGACAATCGGCGTGCCCACCGCCGCCGCCAGCGCCCGCGCCAGCGGGTGAGCGCTGACCCGCACCGCCACCTTGGTGTGAGCGCCGCGAATCCAGGCCGGTACCCGCTCGGTGGCCTCCAGCAGATAGGTCACCGGCGCCGGCCAGGTCCGCCGCAGCCGCGCCCGCTGGGCCTCGTCCAGGCGCACCAGACCGTCGAGCTGGGCGAGATCCGCGGCGACCAGAATCAGGCCCTTCTCCACCGGCCGTTGTTTGATCGCCAGCAGCCGGCTGACCGCGTCTTCGTCGAACGGGTCACAGCCCAGACCGTAGACGGTCTCGGTGGGGTAGGCGATGACGCCGCCAGCGCGAATAATGTGCGCGGCACTAAGCAGATGCTGGCCGGACGCCGTTGTTTGCGGGGTCATCACCATTCCTCGTGTCATGATTGGCCGCGAAGGTACCCAAGCCCGGTCGGTCAGGCAAGCCCGCGATGGCGGCTGTAGCCGCCGGCCACCCGTTTGATTTTCCCTTCCAGCTCCAGATCGGCGAGCTGCTCCGCCAGTTCGGTCATCGGCAGCCCGCTGCGCCGGGCCAGGTCGTCCATGCCGTTGATGCCGGTGGTGAAGTGTCCCAGCAGGCCACTGTTGTCGTCCGGATCACGGGCCGCCGCCAGCGCCGGGCTAGCCTCCAGGGTACGCCGGAAGTCACCGAAGGCGTGCAGCACATCGTCCACGCTTTCCAGCCAGTTGGCGCCGTCGCGCAGCAGCCCGTGGCAGCCTTTGCTGAGCGGGTTGTGCAGGGCGCCGGGAATGGCGAACACCTCGCGCCCCTGTTCCGCGGCGGTGCGGGCGGTGATCAGCGAGCCGCTGCGCGGCGCCGCTTCCACCACGATGGTGCCCAGGCTGAGACCGCTGATCACCCGGTTACGCGCCGGAAAGTACTCGCGGCGCGGCTGGCTGCCGGGCGCGAACTCGGTGACCAGCGCGCCGCCGCCATCGATGATCTGCTGGGCCAGCTTGCGGTGGTGGGGCGGGTAGATGCGGTCCGGGCCGTTACCCAGCACCGCCACGGTGACACCGGGCGCGGCCAGGGCGCCGCGGTGGGCGGCGGCGTCCACGCCCAGGGCCAGGCCGCTGGTAATGGCGAAACCGGCGGCGGCCAGCGAGCGGGCGAAGCGAAAGGCGTTATCGGTGCCGTCGGCGGAGGCGGCGCGGGCGCCGACCATGGCCAGCTGCGGGCCGGCGAGGACGGCCGGATCGCCGCGCACGGCCAGCACGCCCGGCGCGTCGGGCAGGTCCGCCAGCAGCGGCGGGTAGTCCTCGTCGCCCAGGGCCAGCCAGCGCCAGCCGAGCGCGGACAGGGTTGTCAGGGTATCGCGCAGGGCCTCCGGGTGCCGCAACCGACGGGCGGCGATCCGATGGTTGTCGGGCAACCAGGCCTGGAAGCGCGCCAGCGGGGTCGGGTCGGGGGGACATTCACGCAGGGCCCGGCCCAGACGGGCCGAGTGGGGTGAAAAGGCGGTGCACAGCACCAGCCGTTTGAGTTGGGCATCCATCGCGCACCTCCCTGTGCGCCGTACTAGACGGTTTTCAGAACAATATCAGTAGCTGCCTTCCGGGCTCTCCACGATGTCCTTCATGTAGATCGGCCGGGTGGATTCCATGATCAGGCCGTAGCTGACCTTGTCATAAACCCGGAACAGCACCAGCGTGCCGGCCTTGGTACGGGGCAGCCGCACCATTTCATCCTGCTGGCGGTCGCGCACCAGTTCGCCTTGCTGGAAGATTTCCAGCACGTGGCCCGGCTCCATGCCCTCGCGCACACCCTTGTTGATCACCACCACGTCGTTGCGCGCCACGCTGTTGATGCGGTCGAAGAAACGAATGATGTGGCCGGTGATTTTCTCGTCGGGCGCGTGGGGGTAGAGCACCGCGCGCACTTCCCGGTCCGGCTGCGGGAACAGGCGGTCGTCCACCCGCACGTCCTCGGAAGAGCGGATCACCTCCAGGGTGGTCATGTCCTCTTCCTGATCGCGGACACTGGCCAGACCGATGCGCCGGGCTTCGTAGCCGAGCACTTCCTGGGTCTCGGGGTCGACGTATTCCTCGCCCACCCGGTAGATGCCGTAGCGGCGCTGCAGGTCGGCGAAGCGGTCTTCCGGATCGCGGGCGTACACGGTGTCGCCCATGCCGAACACCACCCGGCGGTCCTGACCGCCGATCAGATAGGGCGCGGCGAGTACCTGGTCGCGGTCCATCACCAGGGCGTCCTTCAGGTAGCCCTGGATGGCGCTCATGGGAATCGCGGGGATGGCGCTGTCGCGGTCCACTTCGCGGACCCGGGGCGTCAGCTTGACGGTGCCGTCGGGCAGTTTGGTGCGTTTCACGTTATCCCGGTTGACGGCGATACGCGGCTCCCCGTCCTGCCAGAACAGGCGGATTTCATCGCCGGGATAGATCAAATGCGGGTTGTCGATATCCGGGTTGTCGTGCCAGAGTTCCGGCCACTGCCAGGGGTTCTCCAGGAAACGGCCGCTGATGTCCCAAAGGGTGTCGCCCTTTTTGACGTAATAGACACTAGGATGGTCGTCTCGTAGCGCGATGGTGTCGGCCATGACGGCGGACGTCACCACCAGCAACCCCGCGTACAGGATTCGCTGCAGCGATTTCATCATCAGCGGATTCCTTTTATCATTATTGGTGTCCGCGGAACGGCGAACACACCCCCGGATCGAGCACAGTCGTTTTTCGATATTAGCAACGCTATCATATATTTAGCAACCGACTTTAAAGCACCTTCCCAAGTGTTTGAAAACTCAGGAGCCCCATGGCCAAGCTTGAGATACTCGAATTCCCCGATCCACGCCTTCGCACGGTAGCAAAACCGGTCGAGACGGTGGATGACGCGCTTCGCAAACTGATCGACGACATGATCGAAACCATGTACGAGGCGTCGGGAATCGGGCTGGCCGCCTCCCAGGTGAACGTGCACAAGCGGGTGCTGGTGATCGACATCTCGGAAACCCGCGATCAGCCGCAGGTGTTCATCAACCCGGAGATCACGCCCCTCACCGAGGAACTGGCGCCCTACGAAGAGGGCTGTTTGTCGGTGCCCGGCTTCTACGAGAAGGTGGAACGGCCCTCGCGGGTGCGCATCAAGGCCCTGGACCGCAACGGTGAGCCGTTCGAGCTCGAGACCGACGGTCTGCTGGCCACCTGCATCCAGCACGAGATCGACCACCTGGACGGCAAGCTCTTTGTCGACTATGTGTCCCGCCTGAAGCGTGATCGGATCAAGAAGAAGCTTCAGAAAGTACACCGCCAACAGGCCTGAGAACTGATTTGAAACCGCTTCGCCTCGCCTTCGCCGGCACCCCGGATTTCGCCGCCGCCAGCCTGCAAACGCTGCTCGACGGCCCGCACACCGTCGCCGCGGTGCTCACCCAGCCGGATCGCGGCGCCGGGCGCGGCAAGAAGGTACAGCCCGGGCCGGTGAAAAAGCTGGCCCGGGAACACGACCTGCCGGTGCTGCAGCCGGACACCCTGAAAAGCGACGAGATTCAGAACCGGCTCCGCGAGCTGGACCTGGACGCGCTGATCGTGGTGGCCTACGGCCTGATCATTCCCCGCGCGGTGCTGGCCCTGCCCCGGCTCGGCTGTGTCAATGTGCACGGCTCGCTGCTGCCGCGCTGGCGCGGCGCGGCGCCGATCCAGTGGGCGATTCAGGCCGGCGACCGGGAAACCGGCACCACCATCATGCAAATGGACGCCGGACTGGACACCGGCCCGATGCTGCTCAGCGAGGCCCTGACCATCGGCGAGCGCGAGACCGGCGGCGAGCTGCACGACCGCCTGGCGGCGCAGGGTGCCCGGCTGCTGGCCACCGTGCTCGAGGATCTGCCCGGCTACCTGGAACAGGCCCGGCCGCAGCCGGAAGAGGGCGTCACCTACGCCGCTAAACTGACCAAGGCCGGCGCCCGGCTGGATTTCCGCCTGCCCGGCGCCGCCCTGGTCAACCGGGTGCGCGCCTTCAATCCCTGGCCGGTGGCCTGGGTGGATTTCGCCGGCCAGCCGTTGCGCCTCTGGGAGGCCCATGAAGCCCCCGGGGACGGCGAGCTGGAACCCGGGCGCATCGTCACCGTCAGCGACGACGGCCTGACCGTGGCCTGCGGTGACGGCGCCGTCTGTCTGACCCGGGTGCAATTGCCGGGGAAAAAGCCGATGACCGTGGCCGAGGTACGACGCGGCCACCCCGATCTCTTCCAGCCGGGGGCCACCCTTGAGTAAGGCGCCGGATCCCCGGCTGGCGGCGGTGCGCGCCCTGGAGCGGGTACTGCCCGGCGAGGGGGACGGCGCCAGTCTCCGCGAAGTGCTTGCCAGGGGCGTGCCCGACGGCGCCGCCGGCGGCCTGATGCGCGACCTGTGCTTTGGCGTGTGCCGCCATCTGCGCCCGCTGAATCAATGGCTCAATAGCCAGCTCGACAAACCCCTTAAACCCAAGGCCCAGGCGGTGCGCCTGGCGGTGCTGTGCGGCCTCTACGAACTGTGGTTCACGGAGCGCCCCGCCCACGCGGTGGTCAACGCCTACCCGGAGCTTTGCCGTCAGTTGAAGGCGGGCTGGGCCAGCGGCCTGATCAACGCCCTGCTGCGCAAGGCCGACGGTTTGGACCCGGCGCGGGTGTTCGCCGACTACGACCCGGCGGTGCGCTATTCGCTGCCCGGCTGGCTGTGGCGCGAATTCCAGCAGGACTGGCCGGACCAGGCCGAGGGCCTGGCCCGGGCGGCCCTGGCGCCGCCACCGTTCACGCTGCGCGTCAATCGCCGCCAGCACAGCCGCGAACAGGCCCTGGCCCAGCTTGGTGACGGCGCCCGGCCCGGCGACCTGTCGCCGTGGAGCCTGTATTTATCGCCGCCCCGGCCGGTGGCGCAGTTGCCCGGTTTCGACAGCGGCGCCTATTCGGTCCAGGACGAGGCCGCCCAGCTGCCGGTGGAACACCTGGCGGTGCCCGGCGGCGGGCGGGTGCTGGACGCCTGCGCCGCCCCCGGCGGTAAAACCGGCCAGATCCTGGAGGCCTTCCCCGAGGCCCGGGTCACCGCCCTGGATCTGTCCGCGCGCCGCCTGGACCGGGTGCGCGACGCGCTGCGCCGCATCGGCGCCGACGCCCAACTGGTGCAGGGCGACGCCGCCGAGCCGGCCACCTGGTGGGACGGCCAGCCCTTCGATGCCATTCTGCTGGACGCGCCCTGTTCCGCCAGCGGCATCCTGCGCCGGCAGCCGGACGTGAAATGGCACCGCCGGCGCACCGACCTGCCACCCTTGGTGGATTTACAAGCGCGCATGCTGGATGCACTATGGCCGCTTCTGCGCCCCGGCGGCCGGCTGGTGTACGCCACCTGCTCGGTGCTGCGCGACGAGAACGACCGGCAGATCGCCGGCTTTCTGGCGCGCACCGACGACGCCGAGGACCGCACCTCGCGGCCGCCGGAGGCGGCGCCAGTGGCGGCGGGATGGCAGCTGCTGCCCGGCGACAACGGGCCCGACGGCTTTTACCTGGCCTGCCTGCACAAACGCACGGCGGCCGACGACAATAAGGTGACCGACCAGCGATCATGAAGATCATCATTCTCGGTGCCGGCCAGGTGGGCGGCACCCTGGCGGAGAACCTGGCGGGGGAACGCAACGACATCACCGTCATCGATATCGACGGCGAGCGCTTGCGGGAACTGGGGGACCGTCTGGACATTGGCACCGTGCTCGGGATGGGCTGCTATCCCTGGGTGCTCAAGGAAGCCGGCGCCGAAGACGCCGACATGCTGATCGCCGTCACCAACTCCGATGAAGTGAACATGGTCGCCTGCCAGGTGGCCTATACGCTGTTCCGTACCCCCACCAAGATCGCCCGCATCCGCACCGCCCACTACACCAGCCGGGCGGACAAGCTGTTCAACGAGAACGCCATTCCCATCGACGTGATCATCAGCCCGGAGCAGGTGGTCACCGATTACATCAAGCGGCTGAT
>CAZKWA010000052.1:0-1383 GCA_964556345.1 uncultured Alcanivorax sp. | reverse complement strand
GCAGGTGGTGAACTTCGCCACCGGCCGGGTGCAGCTGGTGGCGGTGCGCGCCTATTACGGCGGCCCGCTGGTGGGCAACGAGCTGCGTGAGCTGCGCAAGCACATGCCCAACGTGGACACGCGGGTAGCGGCGATTTTCCGCCGCAACCGGCCGATCATCCCCGAGGGCAACACCGTCATCGAAGCGGACGACGAGGTGTTCTTCATCGCCGCCAAGAACGACATTCGCGCGGTGATGAGCGAGCTGCGGCGCCTGGAACACAACTACAAGCGGGTGCTGATCGCCGGCGGCGGCAACATCGGTTACCGGCTGGCGAAGAGCATCCAGCACCGCTACAACGTGAAGATCATCGAGCGCTCCCCGCAGCGGGCCGAATGGCTCGGCGAGCGGCTCGGCCACACCGTGGTGCTGCAGGGCCTGGCCACCGACCGCGACGAACTGCTCAAGGCCAATATCGAGAACACCGACGTGTTTTGCGCGCTGACCAACGACGACGAGGCCAACATCATGGCGTCGCTGCTGGCCAAGCGCCTGGGCGCGCGCAAGGTGATGACGCTGATCGCCAACCCGGCCTACGTGGACCTGGTGCAGGGCCACGACATCGACATCGCCATCTCGCCGCAGCAGTCCACCATCGGCAGCCTGCTCACCCATGTGCGGCGCGGCGACGTGGTCAACGTCTACTCCCTGCGCCGGGGCGCCGCCGAGGCCATCGAGGCGATCGCCCATGGCGACGCCAAGTCCTCCAAGGTGGTGGGCCGGGCCATCGAGGACATCGACCTGCCCGAGGGCACCACCATCGGCGCCGTGGTGCGCGGTGAGAAAGTGCTGATCGCCCATGACGATATCGTCATCGAGCCGGACGACCATGTGATCCTGTTCCTGATCGACAAACGCCGCATCCGGGACGTGGAAAAACTGTTCCAAGTTGGTTTCACGTTCTTCTAAGGGACCCTGGCCATGCACTTCGCGCTGATCTCGAAGATTCTGGGCCTGCTGCTGGTGGTCTTCAGCTTCACCATGATGCCGCCGGTGGCGGTGGCCTACCTGTATCGCGACGGCAGCGAAGGCCCCTTCCTGGTGTCGTTCACCATTTCCATGCTGCTGGGCCTGGCCCTGTGGCTGCCGTTCTTTCGTCACCGCGCGGAGCTGCAAACCCGCGACGGCTTCCTGGTGGTGACCCTGTTCTGGTCGGTGCTGGGGTTGATCGGCGCTCTGCCGATGCTGATTTCCGAGGCGGTGCCGGTGGGTTTCACCGACGCGGTGTTCGAGTCCGTGTCCGGCCTGACCACCACCGGCGCCACGGTGTTATCGGGTCTGGACGATCTGCCCAAGTCGATGCTGTTCTACCGCCAGCAACTGCAGTGGCTGGGCGGCATGGG
>CAZKWA010000051.1:0-23828 GCA_964556345.1 uncultured Alcanivorax sp. | reverse complement strand
ACGTTCGACAGGGAGCCCCCAGGAACGGGTTCACGGCGTTCCCGCTGGAGAGAACCTTCTTTTACGCGCGAGGAACCATAAAAAAGCCGCGTTGGACGCGGCTTTTCTTTGTGACGGTCCGGCGGTGCCGGTCAGGGGATCGGCAGGTAGCCGCCCTCCACTTCCTTGGTGGCGATGGCCACGGCGTTGTGCGCGTGCAGGCTTTCCAGGTGGTTCACCCGCAGCCAGAAATCCTGGTAGCAGGGCTGGCTTTCCAGCGCCTGCTTCAGGCGCCGCGCGGAATCCTCGCAGAACATCAGGTTCTGGCCGTTGAGCTTGGCGAATTCCTGCTCGTCGACGCGCTTCACGGCGGTCTGCACCGGCGTTTTCAGGGCCCCTTCAATGGAATCGATCAGGGCGGTGATCGGGAAGGCCTCGTCACAGTCGGTGTCCAGCAGCACCCGCACCTGCGCCACGGAACGCTGGCTGTGCGGCGTCGCCATGATGCCTTCCTCGGTGCCCAGCCACTCGAAAACCTTGTTCACGTCCACCTGGCCGTCACCTTCGAAGTCCTTGCGGAACTGCTCCTGGATCAGCTGACGGGCGAGCGCGGCGGAACAGGGGCAGGTGGAGGAGTACGGCACTTCCACCGCCAGCTCCATGCGCATGCCGTCCGGGGCGAGCGTCGCCTTGACCGTCACCGGGTAGCTCTTCCAGCCGGCATAGCTGCTTTTCAGCGCCGGGCGGCGCATCGAATACTCGAAGTCGAACTGCACGAAGCCCCGGTCGCTGAGCCCCTCGTGGGAATCCAGGAAGTTCTGCAGCAGCTTGCGGATTGAGTAGGCGCTGACCGAATGGTCGCCGAAGGTTTCCTCCAGCATCAGGTACAGCCGGGACATATGAATGCCCTTGGCGTCCGGGTTAGCCAGGTTCACATAGGCCTGAATCGACGTGCTCACCGGCCGCTCTCCGGCCAGGGTGTCGTTGATGCGGGCCGGCAGATGGATCTCGCTCATGCCCACCCAGTCCAGGGTGCTGTGAATGTGCTCCACCATGGAGTTCGTTGCCACATCGGGCATCGACTTGGTGGCGTCCGAACTGCTATCGCGCTTCATGGGAATCTCCGCTGGGACGACAAGAGCCGGAGAATGACCGCTCCCCGGTGAAGGCAGGGACAATCTCCGGGCATTACCGCCCGACCACTCAGGGGCGCAGAGTGTAGCAGAAACCGGCCGTCAAATAGACAGACCGGAACGACGGGATTGGCGATAAAAGCGACAGTCCCGGCCTATCGCCGCCAGGCCGCGTCAGGCGGGCGTTTCGTCCTCCTCGGGGCGCCCCACCAGCTCCTGGAAACGGTCCATTTCGCGCAGCGGAACGAACATTTCCTCGGCGCGGGCGTGCTGACGCAGGGCCTCGGAAATGGCCACCGCCTGGCGCAGGTCGCGCAGGGCGTTCTCGGTTTCCCCCAGCCCGGCCCAGGCGCAGGCGCGCTGGTAAAGGGCGTGGGCGTTGTCCTCGTCCACCTCCAGCACCCGGTCGCACAGGCTCAGGGCCCAGCGCTGCTCGCCCAGCTCGAGGGCCGCGTCCGCCTTCCAGGCCAGCGCCTCCGGGTCGTCCGGGCGCAGTTCCAGAATGCGGTCGTAGAGCTCGATTTTCTCTTTGTAGCTGGTTTCCTTGGTGGCTTTCAGCCACAGGCTGTGGATCTCGTTGGTGCGCTCGATCTCTTCCTGGTTTTCGGTGATGGTGCGCGACTTGCGGCGCAACTCCTGCTCCAGGTCGGCCAGGCGCGACTCGTACTCCACCGTCAACCGGGACATCTCCTTCTCGGCGTAGACGCGGATGTTGTCCTTGAGGTCGCGAATGGTGGACCAGCCCACCAGCGCCAGAATCGAGGCCGCGCCGGCGATCAGGTAGAAGAAATAGGTCACCGTGTTGGTGGCGTAGCCCATGGCCTTGTCGGCCACCTCCAGTTCCCGGTCGGTGACGATCCGGTTCATGTCGTTGCGGTATTCCATCATGTCCTGGCGGAGGCTGCGCAGCTCGCCAAGGATCCAGTTCTCCCGGAACTGGGAGATCACCGGGCCCTTCTCGATCTCGCTTTGCGCCTCCACCGGCGTGTCACCGGCCTCCTCGGCGCGGTTCTGCTGCGCCCCCAGGGGGGTGCAGATCAACAACAAAAGCAACAGCCAACGCCGCCATGGCACTACTCGCATCAAGACCCGGTCCTCGATTATTTCGCCGGGCCGGACAATCCGCACACCCGGCCCACGCCGTATACCAGCCAGGCGCCCACCAGCGCCGGCAAAACCTCGAATATGGTCGCATTTAGACCGGACAGGCGCCAGCCAATTGCCACCGTACTGGCCACCACGATCATGGCAATGGCGAGCGGTTCACGGGGCCGGCCGCCGAGCGCGTACACCACCAGCAACCCGCCGAAGGCGGCGCCCAGCACGCCCCAGGCGAACAGCACCAGATTGAACACGTTTTCCTTGGCGAACAGGGCGATCGTCAGTGACACGCTCACCACCACCAGGGTGGCGATGCGCGCCGTGCCGTAGCCGTGCCAGCGCTTGGGCATCAGGTCCCGGGACAGACAGGCGCTGCAACTCAGAATCAGCGAATCGACGGTGGAGATGGTGGCGGCGAACAGGCCGGCCAGAACCAGGCCGGTGGCCACCGGGTGCAGCAGCACGTCCGCCATCACCGGCAGCGCCAGTTCCGCGTCGAGTTCGCCGCCGCTCATCACCAGCGACGGGTCCACCGCCCCCTGGTCCATCAGCAGGCGCGCCATCATGCCCACGCCCACGGCCAGCGTGTAGAACGCCACGAACCAGAGGTAATAGTAGGTGCGGGCCCGGCGGATGCTCGTCACGTCATCGCAGGCCATGAAGCGGATCATGACATGGGGCTGGCCGATCACCGCCGCCCCGGCGAAGGTCCAGCCGACCAGGAACAGCAAAGCGCCGGTCAGGCCGCTGGCGGCGGATTCGGCGGGGAAAAACTGGAAAAACGTCGGTGACACCTCGTGCAGGCCGGTCCAGGCGGCCTGCCAGCCACCGATGGTGAACACCGCGGTGGTCAGCATGACCGTCATCGCCACGATCATCACCACCGACTGGGCGGCGTCGGTCCACACCGAGGCGCGCAGGCCGCCGGAGAAGCCGTAGCAAAGCACCATCACCGCGCCGATGATGGCGCCGGTGCGCAGGTCCCAGTCGAACAGCGCCTGCAGCGCCTTGCCGCCGGCCTTGAACTGCGCCGCCGCGTAGACCCCCAGCAACGACACCGCGATCAGCGCCGCCACCACCTTGAGAACCCGGAAATGCCCGCCGCCCCAGCTCGACAGCAGTTCGGGGATGGTCAGGGTGCCGCGCGCCTCGGACATCTCGCGGACCTTGCGGGTCACCAGGGTGGCGGCCATCCAGTCGCCCAGAATCCAGCCCACCATCATGGTGAACGCCGGTAACCCGGTGGCGTAGGTATAGCCGATCACACCGATGAACATGAAGCCGGAATTGTTGGTGGCCACCGCGGACAGGCCGGTGAGCGAAGGCGGCACGGAACTGCCGGCGAGCAGATAGTCGGACTGCTCCTTGGAGCGCACCAGCACCGATGAAAAGCCGATCAGCAGGAATAAAAGGAGAAAACCGAGAAAACTGGCAAGCAGCATGAAATCGCGTCCCTCGGGCAGCAAGCCTCAGTAAACCGGCCGGGGAAGAGCCCGCCGGAGACCTGATTACTTTGACATCTAAATGTTTTATCTCTAAGCTAGCGTACCACTTATGGCAAGGAATATCTTGGCCGTGCAATTGATTCTTGAGCTGATTGGCGCTGTGAACATTGCTTTCACATCAAAGTGACGCCAAGCGGTCACATTGATTTGTTATCCAGAGAATTAACCAACATGGCCAAACACGACGAAGTGTTGATTGCCCTTAGACAGATCATTCGCGCCACCGACCTCTACTCCCGCAAGCTGAGCAAAGTGGCCGGCCTCACCGCCCCGCAGCTGCTGATCCTGCAGGCGATCGACGCCCGTGAAATGACCATGGGCGACATCGCCGCCGAGGTATCGGTCAGCCAGGCCACCGTCACCACCATCCTCGACCGGCTCGAAAAGCGCGGCCTGATCGAGCGCAAAAGGGGTGAACGGGACAAGCGCCGGGTCTATGCTTATCTGACCACCGCCGGCCGCGAGATCATGGAACGGGCCCCCACGCCCTTGCAGGAGGAGTTCATGGACCGATTCTCCCGACTCGAAGACTGGGAACAGTCGCTGATCCTCAGCTCCCTGCAGCGAGTGGCCGCAATGATGAACGCCGGCGACATAGACGCCTCGCCGGTTCTGGATCTGGGTGCCATAGACCGCGTCCAGCCCGCCGCCGAGGCCCAGCGCCGTCGGCCGCGACCCGACCCTTCTTTCCAAACCGACCAGAAGTGACATCATGCCTGCAGACGAAGCGAAAAAAGACGACATCATTTTCCGCAAGCCCGAGAGCCCGGACGGCCCGCGGGTGCACAAGCTGATCGCGGAATGTAAGCCGCTGGATGAGAACTCCGTGTACTGCAATCTGCTGCAGTGCACCCACTTCGCGGACACCTCCGTGGCCGCGGAGATGGACGGTGATCTGGTGGGCTTCATCTCCGGGTATATCCCGCCCAAACAGCAGAACACGTTGTTCGTATGGCAGGTGGCGGTGCATGGAAAGGCGCGCGGCAAAGGGCTCGCCAAGCGCATGCTGGCGGAACTGATCAAGCGCGACGACGCGGAAAACGTTCAGTTCATCGAAACCACCATCACCCCGGACAACGAAGCGTCCTGGGGCATGTTCCGCAGCTTCGCCTATGAGCGCCGGATGCCCACCGAAGAGTTCATTCTCTTCGACTCACGCATCCACTTCGCCGGCGAGCACAATGATGAGCACCTGCTGCGCATTGGCCCGTTCAACCGCGACGACGCCTGAAACGAATTGAAAAAAGACACAGCGAGGTAGAGAGAACCATGGATACGGATATTTTTGACAGCATTGAGTCCGAAGTTCAAAGCTACGCACGCAGCTTCCCGGTGGTGTTCCAGAAAGCCAAGGGCAGCTATCTGTACGACGAAGACGGCCAGGAGTACCTGGATTTTCTGGCCGGCGCGGGCACGCTCAACTACGGCCACAACAATCCGGTGCTGAAAAAAGTCCTGCTCGAGTACATCGAGAACGACTCCATCGTGCACGGGCTGGACATGCACACCGTGGCCAAGCGCGACTTTCTGCAAGCGCTGGAAGACTACGTGCTCAAGCCGCGCGAGATGGACCATGTGGTTCAGTTCCCCGGCCCCACCGGCACCAACGCGGTGGAAGCGGCCCTGAAGATCGCCCGTAACATCAAAGGCCGCGAGAACATCATCAGCTTCACCAACGGCTTCCACGGGGTCACCCTGGGCGCGCTGTCCGCCACCGGCAACAGCCACCACCGTGGCGCCGCCGGCGTGACCATGGGCGGTGTCAGCGTGATGCCCTACGACGGCTATCTGGGCGATGCGTTCGACACCACCGAATACCTGGACAAGGTGCTGCTGGATTCCTCAAGCGGCGTGGACCACCCCGCCGCCGTGATCGTGGAGACCGTGCAGGGCGAGGGCGGCATCAACGCGGCCAGCTTCGAATGGCTGCGTAACCTGGAGCGCGTCTGCCGCAAGCACGACATGCTGCTGATCATGGACGACATCCAGGCCGGCTGCGGCCGTACCGGCACCTTCTTCAGCTTCGATAATGTCGGCATCAAGCCGGACATCATCACGCTGTCCAAATCGCTCAGCGGTTACGGCCTGCCCCTGGCCGTGGTGCTGCTCAAGCCGGAGCTGGACCAGTGGAAACCCGGCGAGCACAACGGCACCTTCCGCGGCCACAACCTGGCCTTCGCCACCGCCGCCAAGGCGCTGGAACATTTCTGGAGCGACGACACCTTCGCCAAGGAAGTGCAGAAAAAGGGCGAGCTGATCACCGAGCGGTTCCGCGATATCGCCGCCGGCTACGAGGGCCACTGGTTCTACCTGAACGGCCGCGGCATGATGCAGGGCCTGGTGTGCCGTGACGGCGAAATGGCCGAGGAAATCACCAAGGCGGCGTTCAAACGCAAGCTGGTGATCGAAACCTCCGGCGCCGACGACCAGGTGATCAAGACCCTGTGCCCGCTGACCGTCAGCGAGGACGAGCTCAACCACGCCATGGATGTGCTCAAGGAAAGCGTCGAAGAAGTGATGAAAGACCGCATTAAGCGCGGCGACGCCCATTCCGTCTCCAGCCTGGCGGGCTGAACCCCGCCCATTCCCCGGCCGCGTATTGCGGCCGGGCTTCCCTTCCCTTTTTGATTTTTGTTTTTGGAGGTGTAGATGATCGTTCGCACTCTGGCGGAAGCCGAGAAAACCGAGCGCTGCGTGAAAGCGCAGAACGGCAACTGGCAGTCCGTGCGCCTGTCCCTGAAAGAAGACGGTATGGGCCACTCCTTCAATATCACCACCATTTTTAAAGGCACCAAGACGCACATCAAATACGCCAACCACTGGGAATCCGTGTACGTGATTTCCGGCAGAGGCAAGATCGAGATGGTCGACAGCGGTGATGTGTACGAGCTGACCCCGGGCACGATCTATCTGCTCGACCAGCACGACGAGCACTACCTCTATGGTGGCGAGAACGAGGACATGGTGGTGGCCTGCGCCTTCACCCCGCCGCTCAGCGGCAAGGAAGTGCACGACGAGAACGGCGTCTACCCGGCCGATCTTGACTGACAGCGGCGCCTTCCAGCGAAGCAAAGAGAACGGAACCCCAGGGTTCCGTTTTTTTTGGCCCTTGTTACCTGACTCGACAAAAGTCTAATTCCATGGCGCCTTGGAAGCGGGCAAGGTATCCGGCATAGCAAGTGCGGCCCAGACCCGCCGACAGCCGGATAATAATAAATCGAATCCCGAACAAACGGCTTGGGAAAGTTTCCGCAGGACCCTGGACGCCCGCGCCAAACCGCACGGGGCGTCCGCTTGAACATCAAGCTGATTCTGATTTTCCACGTCCTTACCTCGGCTGCCAGGCGGCGGCCCCTCTTTTTTATTTCTGATTCCTTGCCCGGCGGGGCGCGCCGGCGCCGTATAGGCGCTAGTATTGTATCGTCCGGAGATAAAACAGGTCCTAATAATGAGAATACTGATCGCCGACGACCATCCGCTATTCCGCGCCGCCCTGCGTCAGGCCGTGGAAGTGAGCTTCAACGACGCCCGCATCCAGGAAGCCGACTCCCTGGCGTCGCTGGAGAAGCTTGGCGACGACCAGGTGCCCTTCGACCTGATCCTTCTTGATCTGCACATGCCGGGCACGCACGGGTTTTCCGGCCTGATCTATCTGCGTGAGATGTACCGCCGGGTGCCGCTGGTGGTGATCTCCGCCAACGAGGAGCTGGAGGTGATCCAACGGGCCCTGCAGTTCGGCGCCGACGGGTTCATTCCCAAGTCCGCCTCCGTGGAGGCCATGACCCAGGCGGTCCTGAAGGTGATGGAAGGGGAACGCTGGGTACCGGAAAAAGCCCGCCGACCGCTGCCGCCGGACCTGGAGGATTTCGCCGCCATGCGCGAACGGATCACCAGCCTCACGCCCCAGCAGTTCCGGGTCATGGGCATGCTCATGGAGGGCCTTCAGAACAAGGTGATCGCCTACCAGCTGGACGTCTCCGAAGCCACCGTGAAAGCCCATATGACAGCCATCTTCCGTAAGCTCGGCGTGCGCAACCGCACCCAGGCGGTGCTGGCCCTGAAGGATCTCGCCATCGAGCCGCCCGGGCTGGCCTGACGTTCAAAGCGCGCGCAGCACCTCCAGCAGCGCGCTCTCGCTGACCGGTTTTTGCAGGAACCCCACGCCCTGATCCCGCGCCTGAAGGCGCACTTCGGCACGACGGTCGGCGGTGATCAGCATCGCCGGCACCACGTCGTCCCAGCAGCTGTCCAGCGCCTCGATGACCTGGAACCCGGTTTCGCCGTCGTCGAGCTGATAATCCACCAGCAGCAGATCCGGGGCCGGCTCGCCCTCGGCCCGCTCCAGCGCCTCGGCACGGGAACGGGCCACGATCGGCTTGCAACCCAGGGCCCGTAACAGGGCCTCCAGGCTGGCCAGCAACGCCGGGTCGTTATCCACGCAGAACACCCGCAGCCCGGCCACATCGCGCTGATCCGACATCCCCGGCTCGGGCTGGGAAACCGGTTCCGCCTCCCCCGCCGCCAGCGGTACGGAGACCGCGAACACCGTGCCCCGGCCGGGCCAGGACTGTACGCTGATGCGATGATCCAGCAGCCGGCAAATCCGGTCCGCGATCGCCAGCCCCAACCCCAGGCCCTTGACCTGGCGGCGCCCCAACTGCGGCAATCGCTGGAACTCATGGAAGACACGCGCCTGCTGATCGTCCGGGATGCCCGGGCCGGTGTCCCAGATCTCGATGCGCAGCATGTCGCCGCGACGGCGGCAGCCGAACAACACCCGGCCACGCTCGGTATAACGCACCGCGTTGGACAGCAGATTCTGCAGCACCCGCCGCAACAGGGCTTCGTCGGTACGCACCTGAAGATCGCTGAACACGGTACGCAGGTTCAACCCTTCCGCCCGCGCCAGCACGCTGAATTCCTGGCCGAGCTGCTGCATTAACGGCCGTACCGCCACGGTGCGCGGGTGCGCCTGCATGGTGCCGGTGTCCAGACGGCTGATTTCCAGTAGCGCGGAAATGATCTGCTCGGCGGCCCGCAGTGAGCTGTCGATATGCCCCAGCACCTCCCGCTCGTAGCCGAACTCGTCGTCCCGGCGCGCCAGCCGCTGCGACAACGATGACGCGAACAGCTGGGCGGCGTTCAGCGGCTGCATCAAATCATGGCCGGCGGCGGCGAGAAAGCGCGTCTTGCCCTCGTTGGCCTGTTCCAGCTGGCTGTTCAATTCGGACAGCCGCCGGGTTCGCTCGGAGACCATCTGCTCGAGATTTTCGTTAATCTGACGCAGGGCGATTTCATCGCGTTTGCGTTCGGTGATGTCCATGTAGGTACTGACGAAACCGCCGCCCTCCATGGGGTTGCCACGCACCTCCACGATCACCCCGTTGGGCAGCTCCCGCTCAAAGCGGTGGGCGCTGCCCTCGCGCAGCAACTGCACTCTTTTCTTCACGTCCTGCTCGAGATCCTCGCCGGCGTAAAAGCCGCGCTCCGCATTGTGCCGGTAGACTTCCTCGATCGGCCTGCCAAGCCGGATAAACCCTTCCGGATAGTCGAACAGGTTCACGTAGGCCTGGTTCCAGGCCACGATATTGAGGTCCCGGTCGACCACGCAGATGCCCTGGCTGATGGTCTCGATGGTGGTGCGCAGCAGCTGGTGATTGAATTGGATCAGCTGCGACGCCTCGTCCATGATCCGCACCATGTCGTCACGCCGCACGTTCTGCTTGCTGAGCAAGGAGCCCATCACGATGCGCGCGGTGGATGCCCCCATGGCGCCGGCCAGCAGACGTTCCACATAGCGCACCAGATGCAGCGGCGCGGGCAGCGCCGGGTCCTCGGAAATCTGCCGGCGCTGCAGGTAGTCAAAGAACAGCGACCGCGCGCGCGGGTGGCCCAGGCCGCGCTCGCACACCTGCAGCAGCTCGCCGGTGGTGATCAGCGGGTGGCCCATGCCCTCGCGCCACCAGTCGGTGGGGGTGTCCACGAAACGGGTCGCCTGGGTATCGTCCAGCGGCGTCTGGGTGGCGCGCCGCGACAGCCAGACATAGGCCAGCAGATTGAGGCTCAGGCTCCAGAACACACCATGGGTGAGCGGCTCCAGGCCCTCGATGGCGAACAGCGCGTTGGGGCGCAGCACGCCCAGCCCGAGCAGGCCGGCCCGGTTCAGGTAATCGACCCATTCCACCGGCAGCACCAGCGGCAACAACAGGCAATAGCCCCACACCAGGAAGCCGATGATCAGGCCGACAAAGGCGCCGGTCTGGTGCCCCCGGCGCCAGTAGAGACCGCCCAGCAACGCCGGCGCCAGCTGGGCCACCGCCGCGAACGACAGCAAACCGATGCGCGCCAGACCTTCGAACCGGTCAATAAGAATGTGGAACAGGAACGCCAGAGCCAGCATCACCACGATGCTCAGCCGCCTCAGCAAACGCACCTGGTTGCTCAGATCCGAGAGCTCTTCGTCCCCCTGAATACGGTACTGCACCCAGGCGGGCATCAGCACTTCGTTGGTAAGCATGATCGCCAGCGCCATGGTGGACACGATCACCATGCCGGTGGCCGCGGCGATGCCGCCGATGAACGACAGCAACAGCAACCCCTGATTGCCGGCGAGCATCGGCAACGACAGCATGTACATGTCCGGCTGCGCGGAACCGGGCTGGGTGATCATGCCCGCCGCCACGATCGGCAGCACGAACAGCGCGAACAGGCCCAGATAGGCGGGCATCACCCAGCGCGCGGTGCGCAGATGTTGCAGATCGTTGTTCTCCACCACCCCGGCGTGAAACTGCCGGGGCAGGCAGATAATCGCCAGCATCGACAACAACAACGCCGTGACGAAGCTCTGCGAAAACAGCGCCGGCTCGAATACGGTGCGGATCTCCGGCACCTCGCGAACCCGCCGCCACATATCCAGGGGGCCGTCGAACACCGCGAACAGACAGAACAGGCCGATAATGACGAACGCCACCAGCTTGATGAACGACTCAAAGCTCACCGCCAGCATCAGCCCGGACTGGTGCTCGGTGGCGTCGATATGCCGGGTACCGAACAGCAGCGTGAAGATCGCCATCAGGGTGGCCACCACCAGGGCGATGTCCGGCGACGGCGCCACCTGGGGGCCGACGACATGTTCGAACGACAGGGTCACCGCCTTGAGTTGCAAGGCGATGTAGGGCAGCACGCCGACAATGGCGACCAACGATACCAGCACCGCCAACTGGCGGGATTTGCCGTAGCGGGCGGCCATGAAGTCGGCGATCGAGGTGATGTGGTGCTGCTTGCCCACCGACACCAGCTTATAGATCAGCTCGCCGCCGAGCAGCATGGTGAGAATGGGGCCGAGATAAATGGGCAGGTAGGTCCAGCCGTTACCGCTGGCTTCGCCCACCGCGCCGTAGAAGGTCCAGGAGGTGCAGTACACCCCGAGCCCGAGGCTGTAGGTCCAGGCGTTGTTGACCACCCGCAGGCCGCGGCGCTCGGCGCGGTCGCCCCACCAGGCGATCACGAACAGCACCATCACATACAGCAGGGCCAGCAGACCCAGATGCCAAAGGCTGAACAAGGCTACGCCTCCGTCGAAACGTTCACCATTGGAACAACACCGACATGAACCGCAGCACCACCGCCAGTATCAGGACCATCAGGCCGGCGCGCTGAATCTTGAACTCGGTGACCGACAGGGCCATGCCACGGCGCCAGAAACGCAGCACGCCGCCCCAGTCGCCGGTGCGACGTATGTACTGGCCGTAGGCCAGCAGAACCAGCAGAAGACCGAGCGCCAGTAGCACCCCTTGCAGGTATTGCATTGTTATTCTCCGGTCTTGAGTTTCAGATACATCAGCGCCGCGGTGGTGGCGTCCCCCCGGGCGCTGTGCCGGCCGATCACCGGCACCCCCAGCTCGCCGGCGACCCGCTCGAAACGCAGGTCCGGCAGCGAATGCGGGTTGCGGTAATGATGCCGGCGCCGGTACAGATCGGAAAGCTCGATCACCGGATTGGGCAGGTCGAAGCCCAGCGAGGTTCGCAGATAGCGGTTGATGATCCCCAAATCGAAATCCAGGCACCAGCCCACCAGCGGGCGGTTGCCGATAAAATCGAGCAGCGTTTCCAGCCCCTCTTGCACCGGCACGCCGTCATGCAAGTCCACACCGCGCAGACCATGAATGCAAATCGACTCGCCATCAAGGCTGGCCGGAGGGGCCATGCGCAGATCAAGCGCCGCGCCGGCGCGCACACGGCCGCCGCGGATCGGCACCGCCGCCACCGATACCAGCTCGGCGCTGCGTGTGTTCAAGCCGGTGGTCTCGCAATCCAGCGCCATCACTTCGTCCCCGTGGGGCGCCGCGAACAGGTGCCCGTAGGGGCCCTTTCCGTGGCGCCGGCGCTGCACCAGACGTTTCAGCATCACTAATACTCCAGATGAAAACGCCGCGACAGACGCTTCTTGAATTCATTCACCACCTGCAGGGACTCGCGAAGCAAATCCCGCTCCAGCGGTGACAGCGTCTGCACCAGCAATTGATTGTTGTGCCCCTCGTCGGCGCCGCCTTCCAGGCGCGCCAGTTGCTGCTTCAGGCGAAGCTCGGCGAACAACGCCATGGACTCGCCCAGCTCCTCGGCGAAGCCGGCTTCCATATGGCCGGCTTCCACCAGCTTTTCCAGACGCCCGAAGGTGCCGGTTTCGCCAATACGGTGTCGCAGGCTGAGCGCGCGCACCCCGTGCACCACCGGGAACAGGCCGCCCTTTTTGATATCAATGCCCTGCTGCGGCTTTTTGAGCGCCCCGAACCAGTTCAGCGGCGTGGAAAACTTCAACAACGGCCGCGCGAACCGCGATAACAACAGATCGTTATGGCTGCAGACCTGGAACAGGTCCTGGCGAAGCAGGTCGACCAGCTCGGTGCGCCCCGCCGCCGGATGGGCGTCCAGCAGGATCGCCAGGTTCATCATGGCCGCGTCGTCCCCTTGCCGGGCCCAGCGGCCGATGCGCGCTTTCCAGTCGGTAACGCTGCCCACCCATTCCGGGTTGGAAACCATGATGTTGCCGGGGCAGCGCGGGTAACCAAGCCGCAGCAGGGTCTCGGTAAAGCGGTTCATGTGCTCTTCGCGCTCCGGCCAGTGCTCGGCGTCATCAACGATCAGCGCGTTGTCCTGATCGGTCTTGAGTATCTGCTCGCCACGGCCTTCGCTGCCCAACACCAGCAGACAGCCGTGCTCCTGGCGGCTCTCCGGCACCACGAACTGGAACGCCTTGCTGATAATGCGGCCGTTCAGCGCCGCCAGCAGATCCATGGCGAAGCGCATTTTCACGCCTTGCGCCATCAGCACCCGTACCAGCTCCGGCAGGCGCGCACTGGCCAGGGCCAACGCCTCCAGATTGTCCGCTTTCTCCACTTCCAGCCCGACCACATAGGAACGGCTGGAGAAAAAGCTCAGCACGTCGGTGAGCTCGACCACGCCCACCGGGCGCTTGCCCTCCATGACCACCACCCGTTCCACTTCGTGGCGGGTCATGCTGACCAGGGCGGCGAACAAAAACTGATCCGGCGGCACCGCCACCAGCTCAAAACTGGCCAGCGCCAGCGCCGGGGACGCCGGAGTCAGGCCGTCATTCACCAGGCCGCGCAGCAGATCGGTTTTGGTGATTACCCCGACACGGCCATCGCGCTCCACCAGCAGACTGTCGCCGTTACGCTCGTTGAGCGCGGCCACCGCCTGGGCGATGGTGCCGCCGCTTTCCAGTATCAGCGGCTGGCGCATGCACTGATGCACCTTGGCGAGCATGAAGCCCGCCATGGTCACGCCGCCTTCGCGGCGCTCCGCCAGCAACTGGTTCTTGCTGGCCAGCCGCTGGCGGAAGTAATCGTCGAATTCTTTCTGCTCCTCGCACAGCGTCTTGAACAGCGCCGCGGGGATCAGATAACAGAGTGTTTCTTCTTCGGTAACGAATCGGTAGCGGCTGCGGCCGTTGAGTACGCTCAGCGCACCGAACAGATCGCCGGTGCTGTAAACGCCAAGACGCCCGGCCTCGGTGGGCAGCGTCGGGTCCAGCTCCAGCACCGCGCCTTTATGAACCAGATACACAAACTGCGCCGGATGGCGCGCTTCGAGAATCACCGTGCCGGCCTCGAAGTAGGCCATTTCCATGGCGTTTTCGAGGCGACTGCGGCGCTCATCGTCCAGCAATGAAAACGGTAACTGGGAAAAATCCACGTCGATCATGGCCAGGTCCTGAACGGAGATCGGGGCCGCGCTCACGCGCGACCCCGATATTCAGCTTACTCCGTTCGTGGTGATGCCGTTAGTGGGCGGAAGCCCCGCCGGCGCCACGCGGTACGCGGATGTCTTCAACGATATGCTGGATGTGCTCCGGCGGCGGCGCGGTGACGCGGGACACCGCGAACGCGACGATAAAGTTGAGGACCATGCCCACGGTACCGATGCCCTCCGGAGAGACACCGAACAGCCAGTTCTCGGCACTGTTCAGCTCCGGAGACACGAACTTGAAGTACACGATGTAGGAGAAGGTGAAGACCAGGCCCACGGCCATGCCCGCGATCGCCCCCTCCTTGTTCATGCGCTTGTAGAAGATGCCCATCAGGATCACCGGGAAGAAGCTGGCCGCGGCGAGACCGAAGGCGAACGCCACCACCTGCGCCACGAAGCCCGGTGGATTGATGCCGAAGTAGCCGGCGATCAGGATCGCCACCACCGCGGCCAGACGCGCCGCCAGCAGCTCCTGTTTCTCGGTGATATCCGGTTTCAGGGTTTTCTTCAGCAAGTCGTGGGACACCGCCGAGGAGATCACCAGCAGCAAGCCGGCCGCCGTGGAAAGCGCCGCGGCCACGCCGCCGGCGGCCACCAGTGCGATCACCCAGGCCGGCAAATTGCCGATTTCCGGGTTGGCCAGCACGATGATGTCGCGGTCGATATACACTTCCGCATCGTTATCGGTGATCTCGTTGGTGACCACGCGCTGCCCGTATTCACCGGCCACTTCGTCCCGATCACCGGCGAAGGTCGGCGTGCCCTTGAAGGCGGCGCCGGCGGACATCTGCACGCGGCCGTCATCGTTCTTGTCCACCCAGCCGATCAAACCGGAGTTCTCCCAGTTATAGAACCAGCCCGGCAGCTCCTCGTACTCGGTCTGATGCACGGTTTCGATCAGGTTGGTGCGCGCGAAAGCGCCCACGGCCGGCGCGGTGGTGTACAGCAGGGCGATGAACAGCAGCGCCCAGCCGGCACTGATCCGGGCATCCCGTACCGTGGGCACGGTGAAGAAGCGAACGATCACGTGCGGCAGGCCGGCGGTACCGCACATCAGCGCGGCGGCGATAAAGAACACATCAATGGTGGATTTCTGGCCCTCGGTGTAAGCACCAAAGCCAAGGTCCTGAACGATCCGGTCCAGTCGCTCCAGTAGATACACGCCGGTGTCGTTACCCGCGGCATCCAGCACCGTGGCGCCGAAACCGGTCTGCGGCAACACGTGGCCGGTCATCAGAATGGACAGAAACACCGCCGGCACCAGGAAGGCGAAAATCAGCACGCAGTACTGGGCCACCTGGGTGTAGGTAATCCCCTTCATGCCACCGAGAACGGCGTAGAAGAATACGATCGCCATGCCGATCACCACGCCCAGGTTCACGTCCACTTCCAGGAAGCGCGCGAACACGATACCCACGCCGCGCATCTGGCCGGCCACATAGGTAAAGGAAATGAAGATCACACAGATCACCGCGACGGTACGCGCCACGTTGGAATAGTAACGGTCACCGATGAAGTCCGGCACGGTGAACTTGCCGAACTTTCTCAGGTAAGGCGCCAACAGCATGGCCAGCAACACATAGCCGCCGGTCCACCCCATCAGGTACACCGAAGCGTCGTAGCCGGCGAAGGCGATAATCCCCGCCATGGAAATAAACGACGCCGCGGACATCCAGTCCGCCGCGGTGGCGGCGCCGTTGGCGATCGGCGAAACACCGCCGCCGGCGACATAGAAGTCTTTCGTGGACGACGCCCGCGACCAGATCGCGATCCCGATATAGAGCGCGAACGAGCCACCGACGAAAAGATACGTTAGTAGTTGAACATCCATCTCTTGGTCCTCTTTGTTATTTTCGCGGCGCTCACTCTTCGTGCACGTCGAATTTGCGGTCCAGCTTGTTCATGGTGAAGGCGTACATCCAGATCAGCACCAGGAACACGTAGATCGAGCCCTGCTGGGCGAACCAGAAGCCCAGTTTAAAACCGAAGATTTGAATGTTATTGAGCACATCCACGAACAGGATGCCGCAGCCGTAAGACACTACGAACCAGATGATGAGATAGGTGAAAATTAGCTTGAGATTAGCGGCCCAGTAGGCACGGGCGTTTTCTTCTCTCATTTGTTTACCCCTTTGCGCACTGACAAACACGGGACCCGCGTTGGCACGGGCCAGCTGGCTCAAGAGTAAACAAAGGTGTGTTCAGCCACAGTATGACTTTAGTCGAAGGGGCCCCGGCGAGGACGGGGCGAATTATCCGGCGTTCATCGGACGTAAAGCGCGCGGCTCAGCCACTCTCCTAACGACACCACGCTGCCGCCTTTGTGCAGGGCTTCGATAAAGCTGTCCTGCAAATCGGACAGATCACCATTAAGCAGCTCCGGCTGCAGCACGCCGCCATGGGATACGTGCAGATCGTTCCAGCCGAACCGCCGCGCGATTTCTTCCACCCGCGTGTAATCGTGGCGGCTGTCACGGGGCTGCCGGCAGAACACAATAAGGGCGTACCGCTCCCCGGCGTCGTATTCCGGCGCCTGCGCCTCGGTCGCCTCGCCCTCGGCAACAAACGCATGGACTTCGTACATGTCCTTCTCCCTGCAAGACATTCTTAACAAAACCGTCTTCAAGGAATAACACGGACCGTATCGGCGTCGGGATCGAAAAAAGGTTAAAGGCCCCCCTAAAAAAATGAAAACATCCGGGACACGGGCCGGAATAAGGACCAAAAACCCATAAAAATCAGACAGTTATAGGAATGAAAAGCAGCCCGAAGAGGGGCGGGATGTGCGTCGATTAAAGGGTTAAAGGGCGGCTCCGGCGCCGCTCAAAAGGCAGGTTTTCACTCAAAAAGATACAGCGCCATCGAAATAGTTTACCTCCTGGGCACTGTCCAGGATCGCCCGGAGGTCCGCCAGCGTCGTTTCCCGCTTAACCGCCTCCATCAGCGTGGCAGCCTCGGGCCAGCGCTTGCGGCTGTAACTGAGCCACTGTTTTATCCGGCCGCACAATTGAGCCTCGCTGCCGGTGCCGACGATATCCGCGCCGAAGCCGCGCAACACCGCCAGCACTTCCGGCCAGCTTCCCGGAGCGCCGCCCGCCACTTCCCGGGCCAGCAAGGGGTTCGCGACCGCGCCACGGCCCAGCATCAGGTCCGCGCACCCGCTTTCCGCCTGGCAACGGCGGGCGTCCCCGGCGGTCCAGATTTCACCGTTGGCGATCACCGGCAGCGCCACCCCGGCGCGGATCTCGCCAATCCGGTCCCAATAGGCCGGTGGCCGGTAACCTTGCCGCTTCGTGCGGCCGTGCACGGTGAGCCAGGCGGCGCCGGCTTCCTGCACCGCCACGGCGTTCTCCAGCGCCAGGTCCATGTCCTCGTTGCCGAGCCGCATTTTCACCGACACCGGGATATGGCCGGGCACCGCCGCCCGCACCGCCCGGGTGATCGCGTGCACCTGTTCCGGCTCATCCAGCAGCACCGCGCCGCCACGGTGGCGGTTGACGATCTTCGCCGGGCAACCGAAGTTGAGATCAATGGCCGGCGCCCCCAGCGTCACCGCCAAGGCGGCGTTGTCCGCCATGCAGGCCGGGTCCGAGCCCAGTAATTGCAGATGCACCGGGGTGCCCGAGCGGGTGCGGGCGCCATCGCGCAACTCGGGGCACCAGCGGTAAAAGACACGGGGCGGCAGCAGCTCGCCGCTCACGCGCACGAACTCGCTGACACACCAGTCATAGGTGCCGATATCGGTGAGGGCCCGGCGCACCCAGAAGTCCGCCAGGCCCTCCATGGGGGCAAGAATCCGTTTCATGGGCGCGGATTCTAGCATCCATGGCCCGGCTCAGGTGTTAAGGATTACACCGCCGTTGACGTGCAGGGTCTGGCCGCTGACATAGGAACTGTCGGCGCTGGCCAGGTAGACATAGGCCGGCGCCACCTCGCTGGGCTGGCCGGCCCGGTCCATCGGGACCTGGCCGCCGAATCGCGCGACTTTGTCCTTGTCGAAGCTGGCCGGAATCAGCGGTGTCCAGATCGGCCCCGGCGCCACCGCGTTGACACGGATGCCTTTGTCCACGAGAGCGATCGAGAAGGAGCGCATCAACGCCTGGACCGCCCCTTTGGTGGCGGTGTAATCGAGCAGTGTGGGGTTGCCCTTGAACGCATTGATCGACGAGGTGGCGATGATGCTGTCGCCCGCCTCCAGGTGCGGCAGCGCCGCCTTGGTGAGATAGAAATGGCTGAACACATTGGTGCGGAAGGTGCGCTCGAGCTGATCGTTTTCCAGCTCGGTGATCTCTTTCCAGTCGTACTGTTCGGCGGCGTTGTGCACCAGAATATTGAGCCCGCCCAGTTCCTTGAGGGTGCGCTCGACGATGTCCTGACAAAACGCGGGGTCGCCGACGTCGCCGCGAATCAGCAGGCAGCGGCGCCCTTCGCCCTCGACCAGCCCGGCGGTTTCCCGGGCGTCGGTTTCCTCATCCAGGTAGACCAGGGCGCAATCCGCCCCTTCACGGGCGAAGTGCACGGCCACCGCGCGGCCAATGCCGCTGTCGCCGCCGGTAATCACCGCCACCTTGCCGGCCAGCTTGTCGGCGCCCCGGTAGTCATCGCGGATGTATTCGGGCTCCGGCGCCATGCGGTGCTCGTCGCCGGGTTGTTTGCGTTGATGCTGGGGCGGGAAATGCGTATCGCTCATGGGGACTCTCCATCCATGCCGGGGATCGAACGGCCCGCGTCCGGCGAGCCGGGGTAACGGAATCAGCATAGGAGAAGCGTGCTCACCACGGCCATCGCCGGGAGGTAAAACATCGCTAAGGAACAAGGGACGGGGGTAGAGAGCCCCGCCGGCTCCGCAAGCGAAACGCCACAGATAAAGGAGATCAGAGGAAGAAGCCGCTTGCGACGACCCGGCGGGCATTTCACTATAGGATGCCGCCCCGCGAGGCGGAAGGGCGTGTTTAGACCCTTTTGGAATCAACCGAGCCTGCTCATTACGGCCGCCGGCCGTGAGTGTGCATTCACTAACTTCCCAGATCAGGAGTCTTGCCGATGACCCGCTACGAAGGCGGCTGCCTGTGCGGCCAGGTCCGCTACCGGATCACGGGCCCCTTTCACCAGTTCCATCTTTGCCACTGCTCCCGCTGCCGACGGTTCAGCGGTACCGCCCACGCGGCCAACCTGCTCGCCGCCGCCGACGCCCTGGAATGGCTGCAAGGCGAGAGCCAGGTACGCCGTTTCGACCTGCCCGGGGCGAAGAGCTTCTCGCGCGCTTTCTGCCTCCAGTGCGGCAGCATGGTGCCCCACCTGAAACGCGACGGCAGCGGTGTGATCGTGCCCGCCGGCGGGCTCGACGGCGAGCCCGACCTGGACCCCAACGACCACATCTTCTACGACGACCGGGCCGACTGGTATGAACCGGGGCTCGGTGCCAAAAAGTACCCCCAGGCCCCGAATATGTAGCTCTGGTGTACGGGCCGGGGCCCGCTGCCTACGGCATCTCCCATCGAAGCATGGGGCGGCCGTCTTCCGTGCTGATAATCCAGAGGGTGGTGAAGTCCCATCCCGCGGCGGTGAATATCGATTCGTCCCCTAATTCCGCCCCGCTAATGAGCACCCCTTTATCCGAAGCTTCGCCAAACTGATCATCCGTGTAGAAGGAACCGGACAGGTTGCCGTCATCCAGCGTGCCGACCAGGCCCCCCGACGTCCCATTGTCGGGCGCATTCACGGTTCCGGCCGCGTAGCTGTTCTCGACGGTGGGGGCCGGCCCGCTTCCTGAACTCATCACCCCGATCAGCCCGCCGTTACGAAAACCCACGGCGTTGACGGACCCGGTGGCGTAACTGTTCTCCAACCTGCCCGCCACCCCCAGATAGCCGACCAGGCCGCCAATATTGATCGCTTCCGGCCCGTTTCCGATCACATCCCCCCGCGAATAGGAGGCGCGGATCCGGGTGTTCAATGCATAGCCGACCAGGCCGCCGCTATTATGATCAACCGCGGACACGGCGACACTGGCGCCCGAATCGATGATGTCGCTACCGCTGGCGTACCCCAGCAAACCGCCGGCATTCGAGCCGCTGGTATTGGTGCTTTGCGTCGCCACGCTTCCCGAAGCCGTCACGCCTTGTATGAAAGCGCCCTGTGCCTGCCCCGCAAGAGCCCCGACCAGGGATTTGCCGGAAATGCTCACCGACTCAAGATGCAAATTCGTCACCGTGCCGCTCAGATGCCCGAACAGCCCTTGCAGGGTTTGCTCGGGACGGTCAATGCTCAGATGGCTGACCGTGAGGTCATTGCCATTCAGACGGCCCGCGAACGAGTCACTGGACGCGGAGCCTATCGGTACCCAACCGGACGGATCCTCGATAAAGGCGGGATCGCTCATATCGATATTGCCCATGAGCTCAAAGTAGGTGTCCTCACTCCTTTCGCCGGTGTAAAACCTTAAGCCGTTCAATTGTTCAGCCGTCGTGATCGCATAAGGCGCCGCCACCGTGCCGTCACCGCCGGAGAACGCCACCGCCACGGCCACCGGTATCGTCATCTCATACCCGTCATAGCGGGCGGTGATGGCGGTCTCGCCATGGCCTGCCGGTGTCACCGTGGCGCCGTTCACTGTTGCCACGGCGGGGTCGGCGCTCGTCCAGTCCGCCGCATCGCTCACATCCTGTTCCGATCCGTCGCTGTAGCTGGCGAACAATTGAATCGTCGTCCGTCCACCCGCGCCGCCGAAAGTCAGGACCGCGGGCGACGCTCCCAAGCCGGCAAACACCACCTCCACCGTCACCGGCACGTCCACCGCATGGCCTTCGTAGACGGCGCGCACCACCGTTTCACCGGCCCCCACCGGGATCACTTCTCCCGCCGACACGGTGGCCACGGCCTCGTCATCGCTCGACCAGACCGCCGAGTCCGTGACGTCCGCCACCGAGCCGTCGTTGAAAGCCGCTTCCAGGACAATCCGTTGCGCGTCCCATGATTCGCCAAACGCCAGGGCGTCCGGTTCATGGGCCAGCCGGGTCACGGCCGGCTCCGGGTTGGCCTCGTCCAGGTCCATCGCCCCGATCTTTCCGCCGCCGCAGGCCACCAGAACGGCGCTCAGAAGCAGCGTACATACCAGCCGTAAAGTCATTGATGTGTCTCGTTGATGAGTTGTCGTGTTTTTATTGTTTCCCCAATATGCATAGGTTTTAGCATGAGGCACCAGGAATCACAAAGCCGCCGGGTGAGCGGCTGTGAATCCGGATCGGTGGCGGCCGCTTGCGGGCACCGGGCGGGCCTTTCACTATAGGAACCCCGGCGCCGGGCGGAATGCCCGGATTGACCGTCCCACGGCGCTCCAGTACTGTTGCGCCGGCCATCCCATGAGGTCACCAGAGGTTACGCACACATGGCAAAAAAGAGCCCGCAACTGGAAGAAGCCCTGGACAGCCTGGAAGCCCTGGTGGAACGCATGGAATCCGGAGAGCTGACCCTGGAAGAGTCGCTGCAGGCCTTCGAACAAGGCGTCAAGCTGACCCGTGAATGCCAGCAGGCCCTGAGCCAGGCGGAGCAAAAGGTGCGCATCCTGCTGGAGCAGGACCCGCAGGCCGAGCCGGTGCCTTTCGAAGGCCGCGATGACCAGTAACCTGAACGCCCTGGACCCGCTCAACGCCACCGTGCGGGCGCGTCTCGACCAGGCCCTGCGTGACTGTCTGCCACTCCCCGAAGACAGCGACGCCCCCCGCCTCGCCGAGGCCATGCGCTACGCCGCGCTGGCCGGCGGCAAGCGGATCCGGCCGATGCTGGTGTACGCCGCCTGCCGGCTGGCCGGCGGCAGCCTGGAACAGGCCGACGTGCCGGCGGTGGCGGTGGAGTTGATCCACGCCTACTCCCTGGTGCACGACGACCTGCCGGCCATGGACGATGACGATCTGCGCCGCGGCCAGCCCACCTGCCACCGCGCCTTCGACGAGGCCACCGCGATTCTCGCCGGAGACACCCTGCACACCTTCGCCTTCGAGCTGCTCAGCCGCGCCGGCGATTACCCCGACGGTGCCCGGGTGGGCATGGTGCGCGCGCTCACCCAGGCCGCCGGCGGCGCCGGCATGGCCGCCGGGCAAATGCAGGACATGGCCGCCCACGGCCGGCTGCAGGACGTGGCCGCCCTGGAACGCATGCATTACCTGAAAACCGGCCGCCTGATCACCGCCAGCCTGACCCTGGGTTACCTGGCCGCCAGCCGCCCGGACCCCGCCCTGGAGCGGGCTCTGGCCGCCTACGGCGACGCCATCGGGCTGGCCTTCCAGATCCAGGACGACATTCTCGACGTGACCATGGACACCGAGCAGCTCGGCAAACCCAGCAAATCCGACGAGAAGCACGGCAAAAGCACCTTCCCCGCCCTGCTCGGCCTGCAACCCAGCCGCGAGCGGGCCCAGGCCCTGTGCAGGCAGGCCCGCGCCGCGCTCGCCGGCTACGGCGACGCCGCCGGGCCGCTGCAACAATTGGCGGACTACATCGTGCAACGTTCGCACTAGCGCGCCGCCGCGCCGCAATCACTGACGGTGGGCCCCCAGGACCGTTATAATGCCTCCCCTTGCCAAGCCGACGCCGACTGATTCAGGCTCCCAATCAATGCAAAAGACGTTTACCGACATTCCGCTGACCCGCCCCCACACGCCGCTGCTGGACCGCATCGGCGCGCCGGCGGACCTGCGGCGGCTGCCCGAAACGGACCTTGAGCAAATGGTGGACGAACTGCGCGCCTACCTGCTCTACGCCGTGGGCCGCGCCGGCGGGCACTTCGGTGCCGGCCTCGGCGTGGTGGAGCTGACCGTGGCCCTGCACTACCTGTTCGACACCCCTTACGACCGGCTGGTGTGGGACGTGGGCCACCAGTGCTACCCGCACAAGATTCTCACCGGGCGCCGCGACGAGATTCTCACCGTGCGCCAACAGCACGGGCTGTCGGGCTTCCCCAAACGCACCGAATCGGAATTCGACACCTTCGGGGTGGGCCACTCCTCGACCTCGATCAGCGCGGCGCTGGGCATGGCCCTGGGCGCCGAACAGGCCGGCGACAAGCGCCGCACCGTGGCGGTGATCGGCGACGGCGCCATGACCGCCGGGCAGGCCTTCGAGGCGATGAGCCACGCCGCCCACACCCGCGCCAACCTGCTGGTGATTCTCAACGACAACACCATGTCGATCGGCCACAACGTGGGCGGGCTGGCCAACTACTTCGCCCGTATCTGGTCCTCCAAGACCTACATCGCCCTGCGCGAAGGCGGCAAAAAGGTCCTGTCGGCGATGCCGGCGGCCTGGGATTTCGTGCGCCGCACGGAAGAGAGCATGAAGAACATGGTGAGCCCGGACATGCTGTTCGAAGCCATCGGCTTCAACTACATCGGCCCCATCGACGGCCACGACATCGACGAGCTGACCGCCACCCTGGAAACCATGCGCGACCTGGAAGGGCCGCAGCTGCTGCACGTCTACACCACCAAGGGCAAGGGCTTCGGCCCGGCGGAAGCGGACCCGGTGGGCTACCACGCGATCAACAAGATCGAGCCCAAGGCCAAGGTGGAAGTGGCCAAGCCGGCCAAACCGAAAAGCCCCAAATATCAGGAAGTGTTCGGCCAGTGGCTGTGCGATCTGGCGGAACGGGACCCGCGCCTGATCGGCATCACCCCGGCCATGTGCGAAGGCTCCGGCATGGTGGATTTCGCGCGCCGCTTCCCGGACCGCTACCACGATGTGGCGATCTGCGAGCAGCATTCGCTGACGCTGGCCGGCGGCATGGCCTGCGAGGGCCGCAAGCCGGTGGTGGCGATCTATTCCACCTTCCTGCAGCGCGCCTACG
>CAZKWA010000050.1:0-23841 GCA_964556345.1 uncultured Alcanivorax sp. | reverse complement strand
GGCCCTTGCCGGAAGACGACATCACCGGTTTCACCACGCACGGCAGGCCCACCTCGCGGACCGCCGCCAGGTATTCGTCCTTGCCGCCGGCGAAACGGTACGGGGACGTCGCCAGCCCCAGCTCTTCCGCCGCCAGCCGGCGGATGCCTTCGCGGTTCATGGTCAGGCTGGCGGCGCGGGCGGTGGGCACCACCGTGATCCCTTCCTGCTCCAGCTTGAGCAGCTCGTCGGTGGCGATGGCCTCGATCTCCGGGACAATAAAGTGCGGCTTTTCCTGCTCCACCACGGCGCGCACGGCGGCGCCGTCGAGCATGTCGATGACATGGCTGCGGTGGGCCACCTGCATGGCCGGCGCGTTGGCGTAGCGGTCCACGGCGATCACTTCACAGCCCAGCCGCGTCAGCTCAATGCTGACCTCCTTACCCAGCTCGCCGGAGCCCAGCAACAGCACGCGGGTGGCGCCGGGCGCATTGGGGGTGCCCAGGGTGGTCATGGTGGCGGCTCCTTTCCTTGAAAATCATTGCATCGCCCTCGGGCGCGTCGAGGCATGATTGTAGCGGAAAGCGGAGGGTTTTTTAGCTACAAGCTTCAGGCCACGGAGTGCCCTGTGGGAGCGGGCCTTGCCCGCGAAAGGCAAGCAAAGCTTGCCGGCAGGATTCCAGAGACCTGATTTATAAGGATCAAACTGGTCTCTGGAAACCCGCCGGGTGGCGGTCGCCACCCTTTCGCGGGCAAGGCCCGCTCCCACAAGCGGCTCCGACCTTAGCGTCTGGCGCCTGGCGTCCCGCACGCCGTACCATACGTCGCTGGAACGCAGGGAGACCACCATGACCGCGCATGACGATGAATTCTGGATGGCCCGGGCGCTGGCGCTGGCGGAAAGCGCCGCCGGTGAGGGCGAAGTGCCGGTGGGCGCGGTGGTGGTCCGCGACGACGCGGTGATCGGCGAGGGCTGGAACCGGCCGATCACCGCCCGGGACCCCACCGGTCACGCCGAAATCAATGCGCTACGAGCCGCCGCCGCCGGGACAGGCAATTATCGGTTGTCCGGCGCCACCCTCTACGTCACCATCGAGCCGTGCACCATGTGCTTCGGCGCGCTGATGCACGCCCGCATCGCGCGGCTGGTGTACGGCGCCCGGGAGCCCCGGGCCGGGGTGTGCGAAAGCCAGTTGGGGTTGCCCGAGCGCGGTTTCTATAACCACCGCATCGAAGTCACCGGCGGTGTGTGCGCGGCGCAGGCCGCGCAATTGCTGCGCGACTTCTTTCGCCAGCGGCGCTGACGCGCTGCTTGTGGGAACGGGCCCCGCCCGCGAAAAGCAAGCAAGGCTTGCCGGCAAAGGTTGCCCCGCAGGATCCCAGAGACATTATTAGAACGACCAAACAGGTCTCTGGAATCCCGCCGGGTGGCTATTGCCACCCTTTCGCGGGCTGGGCCCGCTCCTACAATGGCGGGATTAGTCGGCGAGAGCGACCATATTGGCGCGGTGGCGGTCGGAGTTGTTGGCCCACACCAGCAGGTCGTAGTAGCGGCGGATGTGGCGCACGTACACCGCCGCCTGACCGCCGGGGGCGGCGCCGTAACGCAGCTGGTTCACGTAGGCCGGGTCGTCGAGCAGGGTGAGGCGGGTTTTCACGTCCTGCCAGAGGTCCGGGTTGTCGCCCTGGCGCTCGGTGAGCACGCGGGCGTCTTCCAGATGGCCCATGCCCATGTTGTAGGCGGCCAGCGCCATCCAGGTGCGGTCCGGTTCCTGAATGCGGTCCGGCACCCGGTCGTGCAGTTTGCGCAGATAGGCGGCCCCGGCGCGGATGCTCTGGGCCGGGTCGGTGCGGTCGGAGACGCCCATTTCGCGGGCGGTGCGGTTGGTCAGCATCATCAGGCCCTCGACCCCGGTGGGGGAGATCGCCTGGGCGTCCCACAGGGATTCCTGGTAGGCCATGGCCGCCAGCAGGCGCCAGTCGAAGCCGGCGTCCACGGACGCTTCCTGGAACTGGGCGGTATAGCTGGGCAGGCGGTCGTCCATGTGGCGGATGAAGCTGCGGGCCGCGTACAGGTTGAACTGCTCCACATGGCCGTAGAAACGGTCTTCCAGCCTGGCGGTGGTGCCGTCCGCCTTGGCCTGGGTGAGGAAGCGCTGCGCCGCCAGATAGAGGCTGCGGTCCTCGTTGGCCCGGAACGCCCACGCCAGGCCGCCGTCCACGCTCAGGGTGAAGCCGGAAGCCAGGTCCGGGAACAGCGCCCGGTGGATGGCGTAGGCGTTGGAGTTGATCAGGGCGTAGTCGCCGTCGCCCTGCTCGACCAGGGCCAGCAGTTGTTCGGCGGTGGCGTTTTCCACCTGCTCGAAGCTCAATTCCGGGTGCTCCAGCTGCGCCGCCACCAGCATGTCCGCGTGGCGGCTGCCGGCGCGCACCAGCACCTTCTTGTCGATCAGGTCGGTGATCTCGGTGGGGCGCTGGTCGCCCAGGCGGTACATCACCAGGGTGTCCACGTGCTGGTAGGGGGTGCTGTAGCGCAGCGCCTGGTCGCCGTCGTCGCCGGCGAGCAGGGCGGAAGCGGCCAGGTCGGCCTTGCCGCGCCGTACCGCGTATTTCAGGTCGGAGGTGCTGTCCACCTCCATCAGGCGCAGTTCCACGCCCAGGCGCTCGGCGAAGCCGCGCGCCAGCTCGTATTCCATGCCGGTGAAGCCGTTGGGGTCACGGTAGACGGTGGTCAGGGAGGGGCGTGTGGCCACCACCAGCTCGCCCCGCGCCTGGACACGTTCCAGGGCGGTGGGGGTGGGGCGCATCGCCACCATCAGCCCGACCACGCCGAGCAGCGCGAGCGGTGCGATAAGGTGCCGGCCGTGGCGGGTGAAACCGCGTAGCCGTTGTAGCACTGTCATATCCGTTGATACCTCTGCTGGGTGTGCTCCAGACAGGTCGGTACGGCCCGTGCCGTCCATCGCCTCACCCGACAATCGGGGCGCGTGCCCCGGGCTTGGCTGTGACCTACATCACGTGTGCGCGGCGAATCTACCATCGTATCTGCTCAAAAATCCAGCAATTTTGTCCAACAATCATATTTGCTTGCACATTTTTGCTAAGGCCCTGGCGCCGCCGGCGGCAGGCTTTTCGGCCCTTGCCGCGCGCGCATAGGAATTCGCCCGGCCATCCCTTATCATTGCGATCCTTATTTCTCCCCTGCACGTAAAGGAAAAGCCGACCCCATGCTGATCCTCCCCGGTAGCCCGGCCCTATCCGCGTTTAGAAAGGAAAAACTGCTGGAAACTCTGCCCCAGGTAGAGGCACTGTCCGCCCGCTTCGTGCACTTCGTGGCGCTCTCGGACGATGAGAGCGCCGCCGGACTGGATGAACGCGAGCGCCAGGTGCTCGACAGCCTGCTGCAGTACGGCCCCAGCCTGGAGGACGCGGCCGTGGAAGCGGCGGACAGCGAAACCTTCGTGGTGGTGCCCCGCCCGGGCACGGTGTCGCCCTGGTCCTCCAAGGCCACCGACATTTGCCACAACGCCGGCCTGACCCGGGTGGCGCGGGTGGAACGCGGCATCGAATACCGGCTCAAGCTCAACGGGCCCGCCCCCCGGGATGAGCTGGCGGCGGCCCTGCACGACCGCATGGTGGAAGCGGTGCTCGAGCGGCTGGACGACGCCGAAATCCTGTTTACCCGGCACCGCCCGCGCCCGCTCACCAGCGTGGACGTGATCGGCGGCGGTCGCGAGGCCCTGGCCACCGCCAACGGCGAGCTGGGTCTGGCGCTGGCGGACGACGAGATCGACTACCTGGCGGAGCGCTTCACCGCCCTGGGGCGCAACCCGTCCGACGCCGAACTGATGATGTTCGCCCAGGCCAACTCCGAGCACTGCCGCCACAAGATCTTCAATGCCGACTGGACCATCGACGGCCAGGAGCAGGACCTCAGCCTGTTCGCCATGATCCGCAATACCTATAAGCACGCCAGCGAGGGCGTGCTGAGCGCCTACAGCGATAACGCGGCGGTGGTGGCCGGGCCGGTGGCGGACCGCTTCTACCCGGACCCGGGCAACGCCGGGTATCCGTGTGAGTACCGCTACCGCAACGAGCCGGTGCACATGCTGATGAAGGTGGAGACGCACAACCATCCCACCGCCATCGCCCCGCGTCCCGGCGCGGCCACCGGCGCCGGCGGCGAGATCCGCGACGAGGGCGCCACCGGCCGTGGCGGCAAGCCCAAGGCGGGCCTTACCGGCTTTTCCGTGTCCAACCTGTGCATCCCCGGTTTCCGCCAGCCCTGGGAGGACGACTACGGCCGCCCCGGGCGCATCGCCTCGCCGCTGGACATCATGATCGACGGACCGCTGGGCGGCGCCGCCTTCAATAACGAGTTCGGCCGGCCCAACCTGTGCGGCTACTTCCGCACCCTGGAAATTCAGGCGCCGGGTGTCGCCGGCGACGAGCGCCGGGGCTACCACAAGCCGATCATGATCGCCGGCGGCCTGGGTAACGTGCGCGACGGCGACGTGCATAAGAAGCCGATTCCGCCGGGCGCCAAGATCATCGTGATCGGCGGGCCGGCCATGCTGATCGGGCTGGGCGGCGGCGCCGCCAGCTCCATGGCCAGCGGCGAATCCGATGAGGCGCTGGATTTTGCCTCGGTGCAGCGCGACAACCCGGAGATCGAGCGCCGCGTCCAGGAAGTGATCGACCGTTGCTGGGCGCTGGGCGAGCACAACCCGATTGTCTCCATCCACGACGTGGGCGCCGGCGGCCTCTCCAACGCGCTGCCGGAGCTGGTCCACGACCACGACCGGGGCGCCAAGCTGTCGCTGCGCGCCATCCCCAGCGCCGAGCCGGGCATGAGCCCGGTGGAAATCTGGTGCAACGAAGCCCAGGAGCGCTATGTGCTGGCGGTGCTGCCGGAAGACCTGGAACGTTTCCAGGCGCTGTGCGAGCGCGAGCGCGCGCCGTTCGCGGTGCTCGGCGAGGCCACCGAAGCGGAACACCTGGAAGTGGCCGACGACCATTTCGGCGACGCGCCGGTGGACCTGCCCATGGATCTGCTGTTCGGCAAGCCGCCGAAAATGCAGCGCGGCTATGACCGCGAGGATTTCGAGCGCCAGCCGTTCACCACCGAGGGCATCGAACTCAAGGACGCCATCGAGCGGGTCATGCGCCTGCCCACGGTGGCCTCCAAGAACTTCCTGATCACCATCGGCGACCGCTCGGTGACCGGCCTGGTGCACCGCGATCAGATGGTCGGCCCCTGGCAGGTGCCGGTGGCCGACTGCGCGGTGACCGCCACCGGTTACAACCAGCGCACCGGCGAAGCCATGGCGATGGGCGAGCGCACCCCGGTGGCGCTGGTCAACGCCGCCGCGTCCGGGCGCATGGCGGTGGCCGAGACGCTCACCAACCTGGCCGGCGCCCACATCGGCTCACTGGGCCAGATTCGTCTGTCCGCCAACTGGATGGCCGCCGCCGGCCACCCGGGCGAGGACCAGGCCCTGTTCGAGACCGTGAAGGCGGTGGGCATGGAGCTGTGCCCCAAGCTGGGCATCGCCATCCCGGTGGGCAAGGACTCCCTGTCCATGCGCACCCTGTGGCAGGAAAAAGGCATCGACAAGAGCGTGGTGGCGCCGCTGTCGTTGATCGTGTCCGGCTTCGCCAACGTCACCGACATCGGCCTGACCGCCACGCCGCAGCTGAAGACCGGCCTGGACAGCGAGCTGCTGCTGATCGACCTGGGCCGGGGCAAAAACCGCCTGGCCGGCTCGGCGCTGGCCCAGGTGTTCGGCAAGGTCGGCGATGTGGCGCCGGATCTGGACGACGCCGACGATCTTATCGCCTTCTTTGAAGTGACCCAGCGGCTGCTGGCGGAAGAGCGCCTGCTGGCCTACCACGACCGCTCCGACGGCGGCCTGTTCACCACCCTGGCGGAAATGGCCTTCGCCGGCCGCACCGGCGTGGACATCGTGCTGGACAACATCGCCGGCGACGGCCCCGAGGCGGTGGCGGCGCTGTTCGCCGAGGAAGCCGGCGCGGTGATTCAGGTGCGCGCCGAGGACGCCCGGGCGGTGCGCCAGCGTTACGAGGACGCCGGCCTGGGCGGCTGTGTGCACAGTGTCGGCACCGTCAACGACGAGGACGTGGTGCGCCTGCGCCTGGGCGGCGCGGTCTTGCGCGAGCGGCCCCGCTGGGGCTTGCAGCGGCTGTGGTCGGAAACCAGCTACCGCATCCAGGCGCTGCGCGACAACCCGGACTGCGCCCGCCAGGAGTTCGAATCGATCGCCGATTCCAACGATCCGGGCCTGAACGTGCGCCTGACTTTCGACATGAGCGAGGACGTCGCCAGTCCGTTTATTAACACCGGTGCCCGCCCCAAGGTGGCGATCCTGCGCGAGCAGGGCGTCAACGGCCACATGGAAATGGCCGCCGCCTTCGACCGCGCCGGCTTCAGCGCCGTGGACGTGCACATGAGCGACCTGCTCGCCGGCCGCGCCAGCCTGGACGACATGAAGGGTCTGGTGGCCTGCGGCGGCTTCTCCTACGGCGATGTGCTGGGCGCCGGCGAGGGCTGGGCCAAGAGCATTCTCTACAACCCGGGCCTGCGCGACGCCTTCAACCGTTTCTTCTTCCGCGAGGACACCTTCTCGCTGGGGGTCTGCAACGGCTGCCAGATGCTCTCCAACCTGAAGGATCTGATCCCCGGCGCCGAGCACTGGCCGCATTTCGTGCGCAACCTGAGCGAGCAGTTCGAGGCGCGCACCTCGCTGGTGGAAATCCAGGACTCGCCGTCGGTGCTGCTGCGTGACATGGCCGGCACCCGCCTGCCGATCGCCGTGGCCCACGGCGAGGGCCGCGCCGAGATCAGCGACCAGGACCTCAACCGCAACATCGAGCAGCGCCTGCTGGCGCTGCGTTACGTGGACAGCCTGGGTAACCCGGCGGAGCAGTACCCCGCCAACCCCAATGGTTCCGCCCAGGGTGTCACCGGTTTCACCACCCGCGACGGCCGGGTGACCATCATGATGCCGCACCCCGAGCGGGTGTTCCGGGTGCTGCAGAACAGCTGGATCCCGGACGATTGGCGTCGGTTTGAGAACGGGCCTTGGTATCGGTTGTTCGCCAATGCCCGCAAATGGGTGGGTTAGAGGCAGTTAATAGTTAAGAATTAATAGTTAATAGCGAAACATAGAATCGCTTGGTGGGATTGGAGTGGGTGCAGGATGACGGATGAGACGTATAACTATTTTGATATGTTGATTGCGGAGTCGCCGGAGCCGACGGCGGTGTCCGAGCGGCGCCGGGAATTGGCCAGCGAGTTGCAGGCGATCAGTGAGCAGTTGATTCGGTTGGACGCGGATGAGGCGGCGTTGGCCGAGTACACCGAGCAGGCGCGGGCGTTGCGTGAACGCCTGGAAGGGCATGGCCATCGCAGCATGCGCGATATTCTCGGCCGGCTGATCGTGGGCAAGGGCAGCCGCCAGGACGCGCTGGACATGGTGGATTTCGAGATTCTCACCGGCCGGGGCACGCCGCTGTCGCCGCCGCTGGAATTGTGGCTGGACGGCGACACCGTGCGTGGCCGGGCCACCTTCGGGCGGCTGTTCATGGGCCCGCCGGGCAAGGTGCACGGCGGCGTGTTGTCCCTGTGCCTGGATATGGTGATGGCCAAGTGTCAGGATTTCGTCACCGGCCTGGGCATGACCGGCACCTTGAACATCCGCTACATGGCACCCACGCCGCTGAACACGGAAATCCGTTTTGAGGCCGGGGTGGCCAAGGTGGAAGGGCGCAAGCTGCTCACCGAGGCCAAGGTGTTCGCCGGCGACACCCAGACGGTGTCCGCCACTGGCGTGTGGATTTCATCCCAGGGCGATTACCGGTTGCGCGACGCCTACGCGCACCTCGCTGAGACCGCCGACAACGACCGCGAGACCGCCTGAACCGGGCGGTCCGCCAGGGAGGCACCATGACCGTCTACAAGCTTTGCTTCTATGTTCCGGAAGATCACGCCGAGGCGGTGAAGAACGCCGTCTTCGAGGCCGGCGCCGGCCGTATCGGAAACTATGATTGCTGCAGTTTCCAGGTGGCGGGCCAGGGCCAGTTCCGGCCGCTGGAAGGCAGTGATCCCTACATCGGCGGCCAGGGCGAAATCGAGACGGTGCGTGAGTTCCGGGTGGAAACCCTGTGCGTGGAGGAGCACCTGCGCGCGGCGATCAGTGCTCTGCGTCTGGCCCACCCGTACGAAGAACCCGCCATCGACCTGTGGAAGCTCGAGGAGCTGCCGGGTTAGCCCGGCGCCGCAGCGCCAGCAAACCGAGCACCCCCACCATCAGCAGCCCCCCGGCGCCGGCGCCGTTGAGCCGCGGAAGCGTTAGATCGCCTTCGGCGGCCCGTTTCACCGCCAGCGTGCCGGGGTCGCGGATCACCCCGTCGGCGCGCCCGTCGGCGTCGTTGGGGCCGCCGTCCTCAATGGACAGGCGTACGCAGGCGTCGCCTTCGGTGAGCCCGGGCGTCCAACGGTCGGCGGACACCACCGGGCAGCGGCCGAGCGGGTTTTTCGGCGCGCTGTGCAACTGGTTCCGATCATCCTCCCGGAACACTCGCCAGCCGCCGTTCTGGTATTTGCGCCACACGGCGCCGGCGGGAATCACCCTGTCCGCCACCAGCGGGATCGCCACCGGCACCGTCTCGCCGGGCTGGTTCAGCGCCTGGATCTCGAAGTCGGCGGCCACACCCAGCGGCTGGTAGGCGCCGTCCCGGGGCAACGAGGCGTCGCTGACGCCCACGCCGAATTCACCGCTGGCCCAGGACTGGGTGCCGCTGGTGCCGCCCAGAGCCAGCCGGAAGGCGTTGGCGGTTTCCAGATAGCCCCCCGCTTCGCCGTCGCAGAGCGCCACGCGGGTTCCGGGGCACAGCGCCAGGCGATGATCCTGGCCGGCGTGCGGGTTGTCGGCAACCGGCAGGCCCTGCACGAGGCCGCCGCAACCGTCCAGCGGGCAGACTTCCACCACCTGCAGAGTGAGCAGGGCCACGCCGCCGGTGTCGGCGGTGGTGGCGTTCAGCACGATCTCGTAGGTGCCGGCCACCAGAGTTTGGGGATCAAAGCTGGCCTGGTCGCCGCTGGCGGTGAGGGGCAGGGCCGGGGCCTGCCAGTGGTACTGGTCGACCAGGGCGGCGCCGGCGTCGGCGGTAACGGTGACCGCGCCGTCATGGCGCCCCACCACGCGGGTGCCGGTGGCGGCGCCCTGGGCCACGCTCAGCGTCAGCGGTAACGGCAGCGGGTCGCTTTGCAGAGTCAGGGCCAGGCTGGCGGGGGCGCCGGGCAGGGCGCCCTCCAGCTCGGTGAGCTCAAGGGTGGCGTTGTCGTCACCGCCGGTGGGCAGGGTCAGCGACCGCCGCCGCGCGTCACCTTCGGAAAGGGTGAGAGCCTGGGTCGCGAAGCCCATGCCGTTGCCCGCCAGGGTGGCGGTGACCGGGTACTCAACGGGTTCGTCGCTCAGCCACACGGTCAGCTCGCTGACGTCGTCCCGCAGGGCACGGCGGTGGCTGCTGGCGAAGGCCAGGTAGGGCAGCACGTCGACGGTCACCTCGGTGATCTCGCCGGAGACAGCGTCGCTGAACAAAAAGGTGTAGCGGCCGGTACGTTCGGCGGTAAAGGTATAGCCGCCGTCCTCATTGAGGGTCAGCAGGGTGTCCGCTTCGTCGCCGAACAGCGGTGAATCGACACCGGCACGGGTTCGATATACCGAGGACAGCGTCTTGTCGCCAGCGCCGCCTTCCAGGCGGAAGCGGACGCTTTCCGCGCTGGCCACCGGCTGGTCGTGGTCCTTCACCAATCCGGTGGATGGATAGATGGCGATGCTCAGGGCGCAGTTCGCGGTCAGCGGCTGGGTGGTTACCGTGGTGCCGCTGAGCATGGCACCGCAGTCGCCGCCCACCACCACATAGTCGGACGGGTTGGACAGACTCAGCTCGAAGCTGGCGATTTCATTGCTGTACAGGGTCTGGCTGGCCGGCGTGACCTGGCCCGGCCCCTGGACCGTGGCGGTGGCGGTATACTCGGCCAGCGCCTGCCACTGGGCCGTCACGCCGAGGTCGTTGGCGGGCATGGTGTCCGGCAGTGCCGGCTGCCAGCCGAGGAAGGCGTAACCGGTGCGGGTGGGCGTGGGCGCGGCGATGGCGGCGCCGAAGTTTACCGTCAGATCGTCCAGGGCGTCGCCGCCGTTGGTGTCGAAGCGGACCGTGTACGCGTTCGTTTGCCACTGGGCATAGAGCGTGATGGCCGCGTCGCCCACGGTCAGAGTGTCGGAATAGTCACTGCCGGTGCCGTCGGCCCGGGTGTTCCAGCCGGTGAAGGTGTGGCCTTCGCGAGCCGGCACGGCGGGAAGATCGACGGTGGTGCCGGCGAAGTAGAGCACGGTATCCGTCTGGCCGGTTTGCGAGTCGAAGGTGACGCCGATATCGGGGGTCAGAATGGCCAGGTCTTGCGTGGCCTGGCTGCCCACCGCGTCGAACTCGCCACCCACGTAGAGACGGTCGCCGCCGATGGCCAGATCGTTGACCGCGGCGCTAATGCCCGGCGCCGGTCGTTGCCAGCTGTGGCCGTTGTACACGTACAGGCCGGTTTCGGCGGCGGCGAACAACAGCGTCTTGAATTCGACGGCGGACGAAATGGCGGGCGTGGCCGCGTCGGGCAGGGGGGCGGCCCAGCCCGTGCCCGTGAATACATAGGCGTGGGTGGTGGCGGTGTCGGCGTCCGGTGAGAACACAATCAGGTCGCCCTGATAAAGGGTCAGGGCGGTGAACTTGTCCACTACCGGAATGCCGGGGAAGGAGCCATAGCCGCCGGTGCCGGGGTACGCGATCAGGTTCATGTCGTCGCCCAGAAACCGCATGTCGCCGGCGAGAAACAGGATATCCTCATGAATTGCCAGGTCATGCAGTTCGCCGGACAGCTCCCTGACACCCAGATCCGCCCAGGCGCTCCCGGTCCAGGCGGCCAGGAGAGTGGTCGAAGCACCGCCGGCCTGGGTGAAGTCGCCCCCCATGTAGAGCTGGTCACGCCAGACCTGGAAGGTGCGCACGGCATCGTTGACGCCGCTGCCCAGGGCCTGCCATTGCTCGCCGTCCCAACGGGCGACGCCGGCCGCCGGATGGCCACCCACTTCGGTGAAGGCGCCACCGGCGTAGAGTTCGTCGTTGAAGGTTTCCAGCGCCAGCACCGGGCCGTCGAACCCGGTCCCCAGGGCATGCCAGTCGCTGCCGTCCCAGCGGGCCACGTGATGGACCTGCTGATTGTCGGCGTCGGTGAAGGCGCCGGCGGCGTACAGGTCGCCCTTGTACTCGGCCAGCGCCCGCACGCTGCTGTCCAGCGATCCCGGGGCCAGGGGGGCGAACACCGACCAGTTGGCGTCGCTGAAGGTGGGCGACGTTTCGGAGGATGTGGAGTCAGTATCCGGGGATTGGGCCGTTGCGATGGTGGTAATCAGGCAAGCACAGCTCACCAGCAACGCGCTAACGGCCCGTCGGGCTTTAAGAACGGTCACGACTTTTCCCCCAGCTAAGGCGTTCGCACGCCAACGGTCATTGGTCGCCGAGCCCTAACCGGTCGTGGAACCGGTCTCATCTTGTCGGTCGGTTACGAAATGTTAATCGATGTTTGTGACCGAGGGTACAATTTCGTGGTCGCCCGGCTAGAGGCTGTCGTCGAGGGCGGGCTTGCGCTTGAGCGGCTGGATATCCTGGGTGCGCACCGGAAACTCATTGCCGTTGGCGCGGTCCTGGATAAAGAACTTCAGCGTGCGGCCGATGGTCGGGAACGCGAGCTCGTCCCAGGGGATTTCATCCTCGGCGAACAGGCGGGCGTCGGCGCTTTCGTCGCCGGCGGCAAAGTCGCCGTTGACCATCTCGCTGAGGAAGAACATATAGACCTGGTTGATATGCGGCAGGTTGAATACCGTATACAGGTCGCCGATCGCCACCGTGGCGCAGGCTTCCTCCCAGGTTTCCCGGGCGGCGCCCTCTTGCAGGGTTTCGCCGTTTTCCATGTAGCCGGCGGGCAGGGTCCAGTAGCCGATGCGTGGCTCGATGGAGCGTTTGCAGAGCAGGAAGCGGCCTTCCCAGACCGGGATCGCGCCGACCACGATTTTCGGGTTCTGGTAGTGGATCACGCCGCAGTGGTTGCACCAATAGCGGGGCCGGTTATCCCCTTCGGGGATGGAGAACAGAATCTCTTCGCCGCAATGGCTGCAATATTTCATCGATGCTCTCGGCTGTTCGTCGGGCCCCCACCGCGGCGCCATGCCGCCGGGCGCCGGCCGGCGCGGTGAGGAAACGCCAGCCTAATGGCTCGGCGGTTGATCGGCAATTGGGGAGTTTCTCAGAGGCTCTTTAATGAATAGGGGGCACCGCGGCCTTGCCCGGCGCGCGGCGCCTGTTCAAACTGGTGTTTGAAACTGAACTGGGAGTAACCCGTGCTAGAACAACTGCGGCAGCGTATGGCGGCCTATCCTTTCAATGACTTACCGGTGAAATTGCCGGAAGCCGCCGTGCTCATGCCGTTCGTGGACCAGCCCGACCCGGAATTGATTCTCACGGTCCGTTCCCAGGGCATGCCCACCCACGCTGGCGAGGTGGCCTTTCCCGGCGGCAAGCGTGACCCCGGCGACCGGGACCTGCTGCACACCGCCCTGCGCGAGAGCCACGAGGAGGTGGGCCTGTCCCACCGGGAAGTGGAGGTGGTCGGCCAGCTGTCGCCGCTGGCATCCCGTTTTGGCATGAAGGTGACCCCGTTCGTGGGCGTGGTGCGGGTGGGGGTGGATCTGGTGCCCGAGCCCGGCGAAATCGAGACCATCTTCCAGGTGCCGCTGAGCTTTTTCCTGGACCAGCAGCCGGAGCTGTCGCCGCCGCTCGACTTCTATGGCCGCCGCCTGCGCATGCCCAGCTACTATTACGAGGACAAACGGATCTGGGGGCTCACCGCCTTCATGATTCTGGATTTGATCAATCATGTGTACGACGCCGATGTGCGTTTCGACCTGACGGGTGAGCAATGATCTATAAACTGGAAGGTCGCCGCGTGGAGATGCGCGGCGAAGGGCAATGGGTGGCGCCCAACGCCACGGTGATCGGCTCGGTGGTGCTGGGCGCCAACAGCAGCGTCTGGTTCGGCGCGGTGATCCGCGGCGACAACGATCTGATCGAGATCGGTGACAACACCAACGTTCAGGAAAACTCCGTACTGCACGTGGACCCGGGTGTGCCGATGAAGATCGGCAACGGTGTCACCGTCGGCCACAAGGTCATGCTGCACGGCTGCACCATCGGCGATAACAGCCTGATCGGGATTAACGCGGTGGTGCTGAACAAGGCGAAAATCGGGAAGAACTGCATCATCGGCGCCCACGCGCTGGTGCCCGAGGGCATGGAAATCCCCGATAACTCCCTGGTGATGGGCGCGCCGGCCAAGGTGGTCAAGGAGATCTCCGACGGCCACAAAGCGATGCTGACCATGAGCAGCCAGCACTACGCCGCCCACGCCAAACATTTCGATGAGCACCTGGAAGTCGATGAGCGCTTTCAATAAGGACCCGGGCTTTCACGACACCCCGGTAGCGCACCAGGAGCCGGTGTCACCCTGCGTATCCATCTGTGCCCTGGACGGCGACGATATCTGCGTGGGCTGCTTTCGCACCGGTCGCGAAATCAGCTATTGGGGCCTGCTGCCGGTGGCGGAGCGCCGTGAAATACTGATCCGCTGTCAGCGGCGCATGGCCGGCGAGCCGGCGCCCTGCCTGGTGACGAAGGAGCAGCCATGAGCGGGGTGGAACAGCCGTGAGCGAGGTAAACCAGGCCGTGAGCGAGGTAAACCAGGCCGTGAGCGAGGTAAACCAGCCATGAGTGAGGAAGAGCAGCCGCTACTGCCGGCCCGGCCCCGGGTGGGGCTGGCCCTGGGCAGCGGGTCCGCCCGCGGCTGGGCGCACATCGGCATCATTCAGGCGCTGGAAGAGCGCGGCATTGAAATCGATGTGGTGGCTGGCACCTCGATCGGCGCCCTGGTGGGCGGCGCCTATGTGAGCGGCGCGCTGAAGGAGTTCGGTGACTGGGTGCGCACCCTCACCACCAAGGACGTGTTCGGTCTGATGGACTTCACCTTCTCCGGGGGCGTGGTGAAAGGGGAGAAGCTGTTCGGCTTTTTCGAGAAGCTGCATAGCAACCCCAACATCGAGGACCTGGATAAGCGCTTCGTCACCGTGGCCACGGACATGAAGAGCGGGCGTGAAGTGTGGATCAGCAAGGGGCCGGTGCTGGACGCCGCCCGCGCTTCCTGCGCGCTGCCCGGTTTGTTTTCCCCCCTGCAGCACCAACGGCGCTGGATGCTGGACGGCGGCCTGGTCAACCCGGTGCCGGTGTCGGCGGCGCGGGCCTTCGGCGCCGACGTGGTGATCGCGGTGAACCTGAACGCCCAGCTGGTGGGCGCCCACCTGTCCCGCCAGACGCCGCCGGACGGTGGCGAGAGCGAGGAAGACCGCAGCCTGTGGCAGAAGATGACCCACTATTTCTCGTCCCAGGACGGTGGGCCTCCGGGCTTCTTCGACGTGGTGGCGTCCAGCGTTAATATCATGCAGGACCGCATCACCCGCTCGCGGATGGCCGGCGACCCGCCCGAGGTTACGCTGATCCCGCTGCTGGAGGATTTCGCCTTGATGGATTTCCACCGCGCCGGTGAAGCCATTGATGAAGGCTACCGGCTGGTGGAGCGTCACGAAGGGGATATCTTCGCCTGGGTTGGGGCGCCGGACGCGGATCGGGTTTAGGTCTCTGGTCTCTGGGATCCCGCCGGGCGCTTCGCGCCCTTTCGCGGGCGGGGCCCGCTCCCACAGCCCGCTCCCACAACTCCCAGAGCCGCTTTCAGGGGGCTTCGGGTTCGTTTGAGGCGTGACGCACCTTGGCGGCTTTTACCATGTTGTCCTTCACCTGCAGGATTTCGATCAGGTAGTCGCCGATGCGGATCGAGATATTCGCGTCCGGTATGTCCTGCAGATACTCCAGAATCAAGCCGTTGAGTGTGCGCGGTCCCCCGGTGGGCAGGTCCCAGTCCAGCGAGCGGTTGATCTCGCGCAGGTGGGTGGCGCCGTCGATCACATGGCTGCCGTCCTCCTGGGGGTGGATGTCCTGGCTGGTGGCGGCCAGGTCGGTGGTGAATTCGCCGACGATCTCCTCGAGGATGTCCTCCAGCGTCACCAGACCGAGCACGTCGCCGTACTCGTCCACCACGATACCGATGCGCCGCCGCGCGTTCTGGAAATTGATCAACTGACGGTTCAGCGAGGTGCCTTCCGGAACGAAGTAGGGCTCCACGGTGTGCTGCATCAGTTCCGCTTTGTTGATGTCTTCCTTGAGCAGCAGCCGGCTCAGTTTGCGCAGGTGCAGCAGGCCCAGCATGTTGTTCGGGTCGCCGCGGTACACCGGCAGCCGGGTGTGCTGGCTGGCGCGCAGGGTGGACATGATCTCGTCCATGTCGTCATCGATATCCACGCCCACCATTTCGTTGCGCGGGATCATGATGTCTTCCACCGTGACACTTTCCAGATCGAGGATGTTGAGCAGCATCTTCTGGTGCTTTTCCGGAATCAGGCCGCCGGCCTCGTTGACCACGGTGCGCAGTTCCTCGGGGCTGAGGTGATCGTCGTCGCTGTTGCGCGCCTGGGCGCCGGCCAGCTTCAGGAACATCATGCTGATGCCGTTGACCAGCCACACCAGCGGCGCCAGCAGCACCTGCAGGGGTTTCAGCACCACGCTGGCGGGGAAGGCGATGCGCTCCGGCTTCAAGGCGGCGTAGGTTTTCGGCGTGATTTCCGCGAACACCAGCATCACCAGGGTGATTACCACCGGGGCCACCGCCGCGCCGCTGTCGCCGAGCCAGCGGATTGCCAGGATCGCCGCCACCGTGGCGGCGAAATTATTGACGAAGTTGTTGCCGATCAGGATCACCGACAGCAGACGGTCGGTGCGGCGCAGCAACCCTTCCACCCGCACGGCGGCGCGGTGCCCCTGGCGGGCCAGATGGCGCAGGCGATAGCGGTTGATCGCCACCATGCCGGTTTCACTGCTGGAGAAGAAGGCGGAGCCGAGAATCAGGATGATCAGGGCGGCGATCAGCCACCCGTCGGAGAAACTGTCCAAGAGGAAGTCGTTTGGTTGCTTATTGGCCGGTCATTGTTTGGGGGCGGAGCAGGGCTGTCAAGCGGTTAACCGGGCCCGCGCCCTGGCGCCTACGCCCTGTCGAGGATCACTTCCAGCACCAGTTGAGAGCCGAAGAAGGCCACCACCAGCACGGCGAAGCCCGCCAGGGTGAAGCGCACGGCGGTGCGGCCGCGCCAGCCGCGCAGATGGCGGCCACCCAACAGCACCGCGAAGATCACCCAGGAGATCAGCGTCAGTACGGTTTTATGCACCAGATGCTGGGCGAACAGGTCGTCCACGTACATAAAGCCGAACAGAATCGCCAGGGTGAGCAGGCTCTCGCCCAGCCAGATGAGGTCGAACAGCATCGACTCCATCACCTGCATGGGCGGGAACAGGCGCATCACGCCGCGAATATGGCCGTCCTTGAGCTGGCGGTCCTGGACCATCAGCAGCAGCGCCTGGCAGGCGGACAGCACCAGCACCGAGTAGGCCAGGATGGACAGCAGCACATGCAGGCCGATGCCGTGTTCCAGGGGGTGGGCGTCGTACCCGGTGTCGATCCACAGGCTGGCGGGGATGATCAGGGCCGCGAACGGGAACACCAGGCCGCCGATCCACTGGAACGGCCGGTAGAGGCTGGACACCAGCACCAGGGCGGCGCCCACCGCCGCCATGCACGATGCCACCGGGAACAGACCCAGGCGCAGCCCCTGGTCGGTGACCAGCAGACAATAGAGGCCGGCGGCGTGGGCCGCCACGGCCAGGCCGCCGGGCAGCATCAGCGCGGCCCGCGACGGCGCCGCCTGGCCGCGGAACTGGCGATACAGCAGCAGCGACGACAGCGCGTAGAAAAAAGTGGCGGTCAGGCCCAGGGCCTCGGCAGCAGTCATAGGGTGCGATTTCTCCGAAAAAGCCGCCGAAGTCTGGCACAGGTACCCGTGCTTTTGAAGCGCCAGCCATGACGGGCAGGGCATCGGTGCCCTATAATCGGCGCCCTGTCGTCTCGGTGCGCGCCGTCAGCGCCGCCGAGCGCTCGAAATCTGGAGGTTGATGATCATGTTCGAGAATCTCACGGACCGCCTTGGCCAGTCGCTGAAAGGCCTGGCCGGCCAGGGGCAGCTCACCGAGGACAATATTCGCGACACCCTGCGCGAGGTGCGCAAGGCACTGCTGGAGGCCGACGTGGCCCTGCCGGTGGTCAAGGAATTCACCGACCAGGTGAAGGAAAAGGCCCTGGGCCAGGACGTGATGAAGAGCCTGGACCCGGGCCAGGCGTTCGTCAAGATCGTCAACGACGAGCTGGTGCACACCATGGGCGACGCCAACGACGCCCTGGACCTGGCTTCCAAGCCGCCGGTGGTGATCATGATGGCGGGCCTGCAGGGCGCCGGTAAGACCACCTCGGTGGCCAAGCTGGCGCGCTTCCTTCAGGAACGGGAAAAGAAAAAGGTGATGGTGGTGTCCGCCGACGTCTACCGTCCGGCGGCCATTGACCAGCTGCAGACCCTGGCCGGCGAGGTGAAGGCGGAGTTCTTCCCCTCCACCGGCGACCAGGACCCGGTGGAGATCGCCAATAACGCCCTGGCGGCGGCGCGCGGCAAGTATATGGACGTGCTGATCGTCGATACCGCCGGCCGTCTGCACGTGGACGAGCAGATGATGGGCGAGATCAGCCGTCTGCACGGTGCCATCAACCCGGCGGAAACCCTGTTCGTGGTCGATGCCATGACCGGCCAGGACGCCGCCAACACCGCCCAGGCCTTCAACGAGGCGCTGCCGCTCACCGGCGTGATCCTCACCAAGGCGGACGGCGACTCCCGGGGCGGCGCGGCGCTGTCCGTGCGGCATCTCACCGGCAAGCCGATCAAGTTCATCGGCATGGGCGAGAAAACCGACGCCCTGGAGCCCTTCCACCCGGACCGGATCGCCAGCCGTATTCTCGGCATGGGCGACGTGCTGTCGCTGGTGGAGCAGGCCGAGCGCACCCTGGACAAGAAGAAAGCGGACAAGATCGCCAAGAAGTTCAAGAAAGGCCGGGCGATGGACTTCGAGGATCTGAAGGACCAGTTCCAGCAGATGCGCAACATGGGCGGCATGGCCAGCCTGCTCGACAAGCTGCCGGGCATGGGCGGCATGATGGAGGCGGCCCAGAACCCGGCCTCCATGAAACAGATGAAGCATATGGAAGCCCTGATCGACTCCATGACCCCCAAGGAGCGCCGTAACCCGGACGTGATCAAGGGCTCGCGCAAGAAGCGCATCGCCGCCGGCGCCGGCCTGGAGATCCAGGACCTGAATCGCCTCATGAAGCAGCAGAAAATGATGGCGAAGATGATGAAGAAGATGCGCGGCAAAGGCGGCATGAAGAACATGATGCGCGGCATGGAAGGCATGATGGGCGGCGGCTCCGGCGGACCCGGCGGCGGCATGCCCCCGGGCGGCGGTGGCATGCCGCCCATGGGGGGCGGTGGCGGTGGCCTGCCTCCCATGGGCGGGGGCCGCTAGGGCTTTATCTCGGGTGCGGATGGGCGTACAATCCGCACCCTTCGCGACCCGCCGGGGCTGTTTTCAACTGCCGTGGCGGGTTTTCAAGCGGATACGATGGCCGGCGGCGGGCGCCGCGGGCCGGGAAACCGGATTGAAATAAGGTATTTGAGCTATGGTAGTTATTCGTCTCGCCCGCAGTGGCGCCAAGAAACGTCCCTTCTATCACATCGCCGTGGCCGACAGCCGCACCTCCCGCGATGGCCGTTTCATCGAACGTCTGGGCTTCTATAACCCCATCGCCCGCGGCGGCGAAATCCCGCTGCGCGTTGATGTGGAAGCCGTGGACGCCTGGATCGCCAAGGGCGCGCAGCCGTCCGAGCGCGTCAAGGCGCTGGTCAAGAAGGCCCGTAAGGAAGCCGAACAGAGCGCCTGAAGATGGCGGCAGCCGATAACGCCCTGACACCGGACCAGGTGTTGGTGGTGGGCCGCGTCATGGCGGTCCACGGCGTCCAGGGGTGGGTGAAGGTGTATTCCTACACCGACCCGATGGAAAACATCTTCGAGTACCAGCCCTGGTACCTGCGTCGCGGCGAGCACTGGCTGCCGGTGACGCTCACCGGCAAGCGCCGGCAGGGCAAGGGTCTGGTGGCCGGGCTGGAAGGTTACAGCGACCGGGACCGGGCCCAGGACGAGCTGGTCGGGCGGGAAATCGCCATCCCCCGCGACCGGCTGCCCCGCTCCGGCGGTGGTGAATACTACTGGCGGGATCTGATCGGCCTGCGGGTGAAGCTCGCCGACGGCCGGGACCTGGGCCAGGTACACAGTTTAATGGAAACCGGCGCCAACGATGTTCTGGTGGTGCGCGGCGACGGCGACAGTCTCGACCGGGACGAGCGGCTGCTCCCCTGGTTGCCCGAGCAGGTGATCCTGGATGTGGATCTGGAGCACCGTGAGATGCGGGTGGACTGGGACCCGGAGTTTTAGCACGGGGGCACGGCCATGCGGATAACGCTGATCACCCTGTTCCCGGAAATGGCGCGGGCGGTCACCGACTTCGGGGTAACCCGTCGCGCGGTGGAGAACGGCCAGTTGCTGTTGGACACGGTGAACCCCCGGGATTTCACCGAGGACCGCCACCGCACCGTGGACGACCGGCCCTTCGGCGGCGGCCCCGGCATGGTGATGAAGGTGGCGCCGCTGGAAAAGGCGCTCGCCCACGCCCGGCAACGGGCCGCCGGCGGCAAGGTGATCTACCTGTCGCCCCAGGGCCGGCCGCTGACTCAGGCGAAAGCCGAGGCGCTGGCGGCGGAGCCGGAACTGATTCTGCTCGCCGGCCGTTATGAAGGGGTCGACGAGCGTTTGCTGGAAGCGTCGGTGGACGAGCAGATCTCCATCGGCGATTACGTGCTCAGCGGCGGCGAGTTGCCGGCGCTGGTGCTCATCGACGCGGTGACGCGTTTGTTGCCCGGCGTGCTCGGGCATCAGGATTCGGCGGCCCAGGATTCGTTTTCCGGCGACATGGAAAACCTGCTGGACTGCCCGCACTACACACGGCCCGAGCTGTATCAGGGCCGGTCGGTGCCTGAGGTTCTGCTCAGCGGTGATCACGAACGGATCCGCCGCTGGCGTTTGAAACAGGCACTGGGACGCACCTGGCGGTGGCGTCCCGAACTGCTGGAGGCCCGCCGGGAGCGGGGCTTGAGCAAGGAAGAGAGCGAGTTGCTCGACGAATACATCCGCGAGTTTCAAGAGCGGGGCGACGGGCAGCAATACAGCGATCAATGAACCGAGGAGCCTGCCATGAGCGGCAAAAAACCCCTGATTCAGGAAATCGAACAGGCACAGCTGAAAACCGATGTGCCCGAGTTCGGCGCCGGTGACACCGTCACCGTGCAAGTGAAAGTGAAAGAAGGCACCCGTGAGCGTCTGCAGGCGTTCCAGGGCGTGGTGATCGCCCGCCGTAACCGCGGTCTGAACTCCGCCTTCACGGTGCGTAAGGTTTCCCACGGCGTGGGCGTGGAGCGCGTGTTCCAGCTGCACAGCCCGATCATCGATTCCATCGAAGTGAACCGTCGCGGTGACGTGCGCCGCGCCAAGCTGTACTTCCTGCGTGAGCGCTCCGGCAAGTCCGCGCGCATCAAGGAAAAGATCCGCAAGTAATTGCAGCTTGCGGTTGTTCCGCCGCGAGCCATGTCGTCTCAGCCTTTGCTGTAGGGCAATTCGGAGACGACCTCTGGCCCGGCGGACGCTCCCAAAAAAAGGGCCACCCGAAGGTGGCCCTTTTTTATGGGTGCCGGTTTACTGGCGCGCCGGGCGTTATTTGGAGACCGCCCGGAATATCGCCAGAACCACCAGGGCACCGACCACCGCGGTTATCAGACTGCCGATGCTGAGCGAGCCCACCGGGCCGCCGATGCCCACCATGGCACCCAGCCAGCCACCGACAACGGCACCGATAATGCCGAGGATGGTGGTCAGAATAAAACCGCCGCCGTCGCGGCCGGGCATGATCCATTTGGCGATGATACCCGCCAAAAGCCCCAGTATGATCCACGCTAAAAAGCCCATAACATTCTCCTTGGCCGATTTGTTAATCGCCCCCAGTATGCCAAGGGAGCGATGCCGGGGCGGGTAATAAAAGGTAAAACCACGACCTGGGAAAACGACGGGCGCGGCGATTGTGTTTTGGGCCGTGATTGCCAATACTCGCTGCCATGGATTCTCCCCGAAAACCCCTTAGCGACGGCGACCAGACCCTGATCGACGCCTGGCTGGACAACCAGTGGCTGGAGCGTGGCCTCAGCCGTCATACGCTGGAAAGTTACGGTCGGGATTTGCGCCAGTTCGGTGAATGGCTGGGCGCCGCCGGCCGGGGCCTGGGCGGCTGTGACCGGGAGCGGCTGCTCACCTTTCTCGCCGACCGTCACCGCCAGGGCGTGGGCGCGCGCTCGGTGGCGCGCCAGTTGTCCGCCTTGAAGAGCTTTTTCCGCTGGATGAAGCGGGAAGGGCGCATCGACCAGGACCCCACCCTGAATGTGGCCCGGCCGCGTACCGGGCGGGCCTTGCCGAAGACGCTTTCCGAAGCGGATGTGGAAGCGCTGATGCGGGCGCCGGACCTGTCCGACAGCCTCGGTCTGCGTGACCGCGCCATGCTTGAGGTGCTGTACGCCTCCGGCCTGCGGGTCTCGGAACTGGTGGGTTTGACGCTCAGCCAGGTGAACCCCCGCCAGGGGCTGGTGCGGGTGATCGGCAAGGGCGACAAGGAGCGGCTGGTGCCGCTGGGCGAAGAGGCCCTGCACTGGCTGGAGCGCTACCTGCGCGAGGCCCGGCCGGCGCTGCTCGGGGCGCAGCGTGAGGTGCTGTTCCCCAGCCGGCGCGGCGGTTTCATGACCCGGCAGACATTCTGGCACCGGATCAAGCATCTGGCGGTGCGAGCCGGGGTGCAAAAGCCGTTATCGCCCCATACACTGCGGCATGCCTTCGCCACGCATTTGCTCAACCACGGCGCCGACCTGCGCGTGGTGCAGATGTTGCTGGGGCACAGTGACCTGTCCACCACGCAGATTTACACCCACGTCGCGCAGCAGCGGTTACAAGAGGTGTACCAACAACACCACCCGCGCTCGGGAACCTGAGGGCGGGCCCGGGCTCCAAGGAGCCTGGGAACCCGAAGAACCGCCCGCGGATGCGAGAGCCGCCCGCGGAGAAGAGAATTGGAGAACAATGATGAAAGCGATTTTAAGTGCCCGGGCGGCGACACTGGCGGTAACCTTGCTGGCCGTCGCGGCCACCGCCCAGGGCGCGGGGGAAATGGACAAGAAGGCCTTTAAAAGTAATTTCCAGGAGGCGTTCCCGCGCGCCGAGATCACCGATATCCAGCCCGCCGCCGACGGCCTGGTGGAAGTGGAGCTGAACGGGCGCGAGATCATCTACGCCTCCGAGGACGGCCGTCTGGTGTTCACCGGCGACGTCATCGAGCTGCGCGACAGCGGCCCGGTCAACCTCAAGGAAGCCCGCTACCAGAAAGTGCGCACCGCCGGCCTGGCCGACCTGGATCCGGACGATTTGATCACCTACCCGGCCAAGGGCAAGGAAAAGGCCGAGATTTACGCCTTCACCGACATCACCTGCGGCTACTGCCGCAAGATGCACCGCCACATCGAGGAATACACCAGCGCCGGCATCACCGTGCACTACCTGGCGTTTCCGCGCGGCGGCCCGGAGGCCGGCAGCGCCGAGGACATGCGTCACATCTGGTGCGACGCCAAACCCGAGGAAGCGCTCACCGCCGCCAAGCTCAATAATGACATCTCCGGCGCCGAGCTGGCCGAGTGCGCCGCCGCCGTGGACAAGCAGTACCAGCTCGGGCTGGAATTCGGCGTGCGCGGCACCCCGGCGATCTATTCCGTGGACGGCGCCCAGCTGGGCGGCTACGTGACCCCCCAGCAGTTGAACCAGCGCCTCGGCCTGTAGCCCGGGGCGGCCCCCAGGCCCCGCCATACGGCGCTTTGCGGCGCCGTTCACCGGTTCTTTACATTGACGGCGCAGGGTTGCGCCGTTAATGTGTCCGGCTTCCGATGACCCCGCCCAAGGTGACGCCGTGGAAGCTGATTTCCAGCGCATTAAGCGCCTGCCCCCCTATGTTTTCAACATCGTTGGCGAGTTGAAGATGGCGGCCCGTGCGCGCGGCGAGGACATCATCGATTTCGGCATGGGCAATCCGGATCAGCCCACCCCGAAGCACATCGTCGACAAGCTCACCGAGACCGCCCAGCGCGGCGACACCCACCGCTATTCGCAGTCCAAGGGCATCCCGCGTCTGCGCAAGGCGATTACCGACTGGTATCAGCGCCGCTATGACGTGAGCCTGGACCCGGAATCCGAAGCGATCGTCACCATCGGTTCCAAGGAAGGCCTGGCGCACCTGGCCCTGGCCACCATGGGACCCGGCGACACCGTGCTGGTGCCCAATCCCAGCTACCCGATCCACCCCTATGGTTTCGTGATCGCCAACGCGGATATCCGTCATGTGCCGCTGGTGCCCGGCGTGGATTTCTTCGAGGAGCTGGTGCGCGCGATCAAGGAAGCCTGGCCCAAGCCGAAACTGCTGGTGCTTAACTTCCCCGGCAACCCCACCGCCCAGTGCGTGGAGCTGGATTTTTTCGAGAAGGTGGTGGCCATCGCCCG
>CAZKWA010000049.1:0-24233 GCA_964556345.1 uncultured Alcanivorax sp. | reverse complement strand
CTCTGGTATCCCGCCGGGTGGCCAGGGCCACCCTTTCGCGGGCTGGGCCCGCTCCTACAAGCTTGCCGCCCGGGATTTTGCTAAGCTTGCCAACCCCGGCCCCGGGCCGGGCGTTTTGCGACTACAGAACCATTCCCAAGGGGATCGACCATGCTTGATATCCGTGCGCTGCGCCAGGACGGTGACGCCATCCGCGAGGCATTGAAAAAACGGGGCTACGACCTGGACCTGGCCGGCTTCCAGAGTCTCGACGCCAAACGCAAAGACGCGGACATCCGCTCCCAGGAGCTGCAGGCGCGGCGCAAGAAAGCCTCCAAGGAAGTGGGTGAATTGATCAAGTCCGGCATGGACGTGGACGCCGCCAAGGCCAAGGTGGCGGAAACCCTCAAGACGCTGGACGCCGAACTGGACGACGAAGTCGCCCGGGCCAAGGCCATCCAGGAGGAAATCCGCGACTTCCTGATGGGCGTGCCCAATGTGCCGGTGGACGAAGTGCCGGCCGGCAACGACGAAGACGACAACGTGGAAGTGCGCCAGTGGGGCACGCCCACCGAGCTGGCGTTCCCCGCCCGGGACCATGTGGACCTGGGCGAAGCGTTCAGCCAGGGCCAGCTGGATTTCGACCGCGCCAGCAAGCTGTCCGGGGCGCGCTTCGCGGTGATGAGCGGCCAGCTGGCCCGTCTGCACCGTGCTCTGATCGACTTCATGCTCGACACCCATGCCGAGGAGCACGGCTACCAGGAGCTGTACGTGCCGTATCTGGTAGGCCCGGAGGCGCTGCGCGGCACCGGCCAGCTGCCCAAATTCGAGGAAGACCTGTTCAAGATGCAGGGCGAGCGCGAACTCTACCTGATTCCCACCGCCGAGGTGCCGGTCACCAACCTGGCCGCCGACGAAATTCTCGAAGCGGACAGCATGCCGCGCCGTTACGTCTGCCACACCCCCTGTTTCCGTTCCGAGGCGGGCAGCCACGGCAAGGACACCCGCGGCATGATCCGTCAGCACCAGTTCGAGAAAGTCGAGCTGGTGCAATTGGTGCCCGCCGATCAGTCCGAGCAGGCGCTGGAGCAGCTCACCGGCCACGCCGAGGCGATTCTGCAAAAACTGGGGCTGCCTTACCGGGTGGTGATTCTGTGTGGCGGCGACCTGGGCTTCTCCGCCGCCAAGACCTACGATATCGAGGTGTGGCTGCCCAGCCAGGGGCGCTACCGGGAAATCTCCTCGTGCTCCAATTTCCGCGACTATCAGGCGCGCCGCATGCAGGCGCGCTGGCGCAACCCGGAGACCGGCAAGCCGGAGTTGGTACATACCTTGAATGGTTCCGGGCTGGCCGTGGGCCGCGCTCTGGTGGCGATTCTGGAGAACTACCAGAACGAGGACGGTTCCGTCACCGTCCCCGAGGCCCTGCGGCCCTACATGAGAGGGCGGGAACGCCTGAGCTGAAGGCACGCTGAGAGGAACCGACGCCATGGATTTTTTGCCGCTGGGGCTCAAACTCGCCGGTCAAACCGCCCTGTTGGTGGGCGGCGGTGACACCGCCTTGCGCAAGGCGCGCCTGCTCGACCGCGCCGGTGCTTGCCTGCGCCTGGTGGCACCGGAGTGGCGCGCGGAACTGCAAACGCTGGTGGAACGCGACGGCGCGGCGGGGGAGTGCCATCGCCGTCGGTTCCAGGACAGCGACCTGGACGGGGCCCGGCTGGTGGTGCTGGCCACCGACGACCACGCGCTCAACGAACGCGTCGCGGCGCTCTGCGCGCGGCGGGGGGTGCCGGTAAACGTGGTCGACCGCCCGGATATCAGCAGCTTCGTGTTCCCGGCGTTGATCGACCGCGACCCGCTTTTTATCACCATCAGTTCCTCCGGGGTCTCGCCGGTGCTGACCCGGCGGCTGCGGGCTCGCTTGGAAGCCTGGCTGCCCAGCCGCTGGGGGCGCTTGGCCGCTATCCTCGGTCGTTTCCGGGCGCCGTTGGCGCGGGCGCTGCCGGACCGCAAAGACCGCGAAGCGTTCTGGGAGCAGCAGCTGGACGGCCCCTTTGTGGAGCAGGTGCTGTCCGGCCATGAATCCGAGGCGGAGGCGGCGCTCCAGGCGGCGGTGGCGCGCGCCGATCAGGACCGCCCGGCACCGGCCAGCGGCGAGGTCTATCTGGTGGGCGCCGGGCCCGGCGATCCGGACCTGCTGACGTTCCGTGGCCTGCATCTGCTGCGCAAGGCGGACACGGTGCTCTACGACCGCCTGGTGGCGCCGGATATTCTCGCCCTGGCCCGGGACGACGCGGAGCTGATTTACGTGGGCAAGGCCCGTGACCGGCACACCTTGCCCCAGGACAACATCAACGACCTGCTGGTGCACTACGCCCGCGAGGGCAAGAAGGTGTGTCGGCTGAAGGGCGGCGACCCTTTTATCTTTGGTCGCGGCGGCGAAGAGCTGGAAGAGGTGGTGGCCGCCGGCATCCCGTTCCAGGTGGTGCCCGGGATCACCGCCGCCAGCGGCTGCGCCGCCTACGCCGGTATCCCGCTGACCCACCGCGACCATGCCCAGTCGGTGCGTTTCGTCACCGGCCACCGCAAGGACGGCAGCGTCGACTTGAACTGGGCCAGCCTGGTGGCGGAGCAGGAAACCCTGGTGTTCTACATGGGGCTGGTGGGGCTGCGCGAAATCTGCGCCCGGCTGATCGAGCACGGGCGCGGCACGGACACCCCGGTGGCGCTGGTCTCGCGGGGCACCACCGACGCCCAGGAAGTGATCACCGGCACCCTGGACGATCTCGCCGACCGCATCGAAGGCCGGGAAATCCACGCGCCCACCCTGATCATCGTCGGCAGCGTGGTCAGCCTGCACCCGCGCTACCGCTGGTTCGGCGCCGCCGACACCGACGGCGCCTAGAGCCGGTCCCGGTGGCGCGCCTCCCACAGGGCCGCCGCCGCTTTCTCGCCTTCCTCCAGGCTGGCCACCTTTTCCAATCCCCAAAGCACCGCCGCCACGGTTTTGAGCACGGCGGCCTGGCCGTAGGCGTCGTCCGTCTGGCCGCGCCACAGTGCCTTCAGGGGTGCCACGGACACCTCGCCCGGCGGCGTCTGACGGCCCATGGCGGCACTCAGCACGCCTTCCGCCGGCTCGCCGTGGCGCAGGCCGGTGAGGGCGGTGCGTGCGTCGGGGCGAATCTCCAGTTCGCCGCCTTCGCCCTTGAACAGCAGCAGGTTGCGGTCGCCGCAGGCGCGCGCCGCGCCCAGATGCAGCTCCAGGTAGGCGGGGTGGAACACGCTCTGCATGCTCAGCGGCGCGCCGGCGGGGTTGAGACTGCGTGCCAGGGTATTGATCGGCGAGCGCAGGCCCAGTTGGAAGCGCATCATCAGCAGTTCCGGCAGGGCGGGGCAGAAATGGCCCAGATCCAGATAGGTCAAGCCGTCGTCGTCCAACTGCTCGCCGGCCTCGGCCACCGAAGCGGGCAGCGCCAGACCCAGTTCCGCCAGCATGTCGTCACTGTAGCGGCGGTTGGGGGTGTGCGCCGGGCCGCCGTGCATCAGGATGCGCAGGCCATTGTCCGCCAGCAGGCGGGCGGCGAGCAGGTACCAGGGGTGGTGTTTTTTCTTGCCCGCGTAGCTGGGCCAGTCCACGTCGACGTCGGGCAGGGCGGCGAGGCGCTCCCGGCACACCGGCCGGCAGGCGTCCAGAAAACCGGCCAGCTCCTCGGTGGTTTCCTCCTTGACGCGCAGCAGCATCAGGAAGGCGCCGATCTGCGCTTGTTCCGCCTCGCCGCGCAGGATCATCGCCATGGCCTCGGCGGCCTCTTCGCGGGTGAGACTGCGCCGTGCCCGCTTGCCACGACCCAGGGTGCGCACATAGGGCGCGAAAGGATGTTCGCTCATGATGTCTCGGTGTCGTACCAGCCGGTGACCGGGCCCTGTTCGGCGATCAGCGCCACCAGCCGGTCGTGGTCGATGGTTTCCAGATCCGCCGGGCGCGCCGCCGGCGGGCCGTCGGCGAGCAGAAAGCCCGGCCCTTGCAATGGAAAGTCGGCGGCCACCAGATGGCCCTGGTCGACGAACACGCACAAATCGCCGCTTTCGTAGACCGCCAGGCAGTCGCGGCCGGTTTCGCTGTCCAGGTCGTCAAAGCCGATCAGGTGCAACATTATAATATGACCAGTTGCGCGGCGCCGCGCCGCAGCCCGTGAAGCGCGCTGTCGTCCAGGCCCTCAATGCCGTCCAGCCCGGCGGGCAGATCGTCGCGCCTGGCCACGCAGCGCACGCCGAAGCCGGTGAGCTCGGCGAGCAGGTCCCCATGGTCGGCGCGCCGCGCCAGCACTTTCAAGGGCGTCGCCTCGAACCAGACCAGGGTGGTCACGCCGAAGGCGGCCCCGGTGAGCGCCATGTCCACGCTTTCCCGCCAGCCGCCGCCGCGGCCCGGCGCGTGGCGCACCAGATACAGCACCGAATCAGCCAAAATGCACCACCCGGTCGCTTTGCGTCAGGGCGTCCACCCAGTCGCCCAGGCCCACCAGCGTGAAGCCGTCCGCCAGGGTGCCGCTGACCTCGTTCAGGCCGGCGCGGCGGGCTTCCTCGCCATCGCTGATACCGCGTTTGAGCGCGGCGCCCACGCACACCGAGGCCGGCCAGCCGTGCTCCGCCACCAGCGTCTGCCAGCCGCGCTGGGCGTCGCAGGCGGCGTCCTCGCGGCAGGCCAGACGGTTGGCCAGATGCACGCCGTCGCCGTAGAAGAAGATGCGGTAGAGCTGATGGGAGGAGCGGGCCACCGCTTGCGCGGTGCGCAGGGCGGTGAGGGCGCCGGGCCGTTGCGGCCCGGCGGTCACGAGCAGACTGACTTTAATCATTCCCGCTGAGGGCGGTGAGGATGTGCAGCAAGGACAGGAACAGGTTGTAGATGGACACGAACAGCGTGACCGTGGCCATGATGTAGTTGGTCTCGCCGCCATGAATGATGGCGCTGGTCTGCCACAGGATCAGCAGGGATGAGAGCAGCACGAACGCGGCGGACACCGCCAGCGACAGGGCGGGAATATTGAAGAACACCGCCGCCAGCCCGGCCAGGAACGCCACCAGGATGCCAACCATGATGAAGTTGGTCATGAAGCTGAAATCCTTGCGCGTCACCAGCGCGATCGCGGACATGGCCACAAAGATACTGGCGGTGCCGCCCAGGGCCAGGGACACGATTTCCATGCCGCCGTTGATCTGGGCGTACATGTTGATGATCGGGCCGGTGGTGAAACCCAGCCAGCCGGTGAGGCCGAACACGGCGAGAATGCCCCAGCTGCTGTTGCGCAGCTTGTTGGTGGCGAACAGCAGGCCGAAGTACACGCCCAGCGTCACGAAAATATTCATGTAGCTGACACCCGCGGCCATGGCGAAAACCGCGGCGCCGGTGGCGACCATCAAGGAAAGCCCCAGCAGCATATAGGTGTTCTTCAGGACCTGAGCGGCGCGCTCGCCGGTGACCGCCGTGCCTGCGTGCTGACGGTGAGGGGCGGTGTACGGGTTCGGATGGTTGCTCATACTAGGACTCATTGCTGGAAGGTGTTCCCTGGATAATAGGGACACTCGCGCCAAAATCAAGATTTCCCTCTTGAATCACGCGCTTATGGCAGCGTTATTGACCTGGGGCCGTTGACTGCGAAAGCGTCTCAGGTATGATTGGCGCCCATCGGAGAGGTGGCAGAGTGGTCGAATGCAGCGGTCTTGAAAACCGCCGAGGATTTGCGTCCTCCGTGGGTTCGAATCCCACCCTCTCCGCCAGACGCGGACAAAAGCGCCCCAAGGGGCGCTTTTTTTATGTCCGCGTCTGGCGGAGAGGGTGGTTTCATTCGAACCCACCGGTTCGACCGAGCGGCGCAAAGCGCCGCGAAGGGGCGTCGCCAAAGGCGACGGGGCGCAGCCCCGAGCGAAGCGAGCCCATCCCACCCTCTCGGCGCGCGCAAAGCGCGCCCAAGCCTCTCAGCTACCACCCAACTTGGTTTGCTCTGTCGATCCAAGCCGCCCATCCCATGCCCATAGTAAGGCACTCTGACCATCCAGCTGAGGTGGCTCTGCCGACGCCGGGATGAGCCATGTCGCCTTTTGTGCGGCTTCCGCAAGCCTCACCGTCTTAGTAGACAGCTAAGAGGGTGCATCGCACACTGTTCTGGTCACAATCACGCCTTCTGGACCGTTACAATGTCGATGCCACCACCTCCTGGTCAAAGTGAGCCTCTCTGGCAGCTTCTAAAAAATGGCTATGCTGAAATGCGGGGTCGCTCCCTAGCGCGAAATCAGATACGACAGTTCGAGGAAGCTTGTCGGCGGAATTTATACGGCAAAGAGCGTTTGGCGGACGAGATCAAAGAGCACTTTCGACGCTCAGTTAGAAAGTATAGAGAATCCGTAGGTTTTGGAGCTGGTCCTTTTGAACGAGCATACAACGAACAATGGTATCTGCTAGGGATTAAGGATGCTCAGAACGGTCTCTACCGAGGAGATATCTCCCAGGTGCCAGATTATATTCGTGGCTGGGTGGAAGAACTGGAGCGCATGAAGAAGAACGGCTGGTGGAACGAAAAGCTTTCTGAGGAGCTTTCTTTAGTCAAAAGCCATTTACTGGGGAGCTGGGACTTTAATAGGTACCTTGAGGCTAAAGGATATGGAAGACGATAGTGTGTATCAGGTCGTGATCGCTCCTTCCTTGTACCAGAAATTAGGTCTAGAGAAGACTCACTTCTTTGGACGATCTGAAGCAGTGCGAGTTGTTTTGTCGTCGTTAGATGCTCAGGATTATTGCTATTCAGTAAAGTATGAAGGGAAGTCCGTCATCATCCTCAATGAGAGCAGAGCAGAGTTGTTAAAGATAGAGCCTGTGACTTAGCACTTTCCGCTTCGAAGCTTTAACTCAAAAAAATACACTTATCTTTTCGTAGTCTGGATTTTAAGTTGTCCATTTCCCGTTCAATCATATGCAGAACTATTTTCTGATTATCTATAGAATCTAGGAGGTGAGTTCTACTATTGACGCGTTCGCCGGTGCCGCCAAACGCTTCAGCATACACGGCGTAGTCATTCAGCGTATCTTGGAATTGCCCATACAAAGAGCGAAGGCTGTCTTGAAGTTTATCGGAATCTGGGAAGTAAATATCTATCAAGACGTTAAGTCGATTTAAAATTTCATAATTAATTAAATCAGACTCTCTAAGTGTTGCTGAGATTTCATCTAAGGATGTATCACCCCTTAGTGCTTGTTGGTAATAATCAAGAGTGTGCTGGTACCATGTATAGAAATAGCTTAGCCTTTCGAAGTATTCAATGCTTATCTGGCGTTTCTTTTTCTGTTTTTGATAATAAAGGGTTAACAGGAATGTTAGAGTCGCAGAAGCTAGTCCGCCAGCAAGAACGGCGCTGGAAAATGTTTCTAGAAAATCCATATATCGTACCCTTTCATTTTATGGTCCATTGACCTGTAATGGTCGCCATGTCCTTTTCTCTGGCAATGGTTTGGCTCTTTGTCTTTATCGATATGTTTGCGTCAACCTCTTTCTGGCTGCAATGCGCTAAGAAGCGTACCGTCAAATTTTCCTGAGTGGTAGCTTGTCAATGTCTTTCGCAGCGACACACCGAAGGGCTTTATTTCCGTGGTCGGCAGATACTGCGGTATTTTGAAACTCAACCCTTTCAACCGAGCGCCGCGAAGGAACGCCGCCGAAGGCGGCGGCCCCGAAGGGGTGAGCCGGCGTAGCCGGCGAATAATCCCACCCTCTCGGCGCGCGCAAAGCGCGCCCAAGCCTCTCAGCGAACACCAGATTCCTCGACGTACGCTGCCTCGACCTGCTCACCAGGTTCTTTCCGCCTCACCACCTCGACCGGCACATCCCCAACCCCAAGTCCTTTCCACCCCAATCCACGACGCAAAACCCCATGGCCGCGTCCACGCCCCTGTGCCAGCATGCCCATTCCAATTTTCGGAATTTCATTCCAAAAGAGCCATTCCATAAACAACAAAAGGAACCACCATGCTCGGTATCGTAGCTATCCTCACCGCCCAGCCCGGCAAGGGCGACGCGCTCGCCGCTGAAATGAGCCGCATCGCCGTGGAAGTCCGCAAGGAAGAAGGCAATCACGGTTACACCGTCCATCAGTCCGTGGACGACGGCGACACCGTGATGGTCTATGAGCAGTACAACGACCAGGCGGCCCTGGATGCGCACCGCGAGAACATGAAGGGCCTCGGTGGCGGCCTGAAGGAGCTGCTGGCCGGCCGCCCCGACGTAAAGCTGTTCAATGTGACCGGCTGAACCCGGCGCCGGCCTTCAGGGGCCACCCGGGGCAGGGACGGGAAAGCGCTCGGCGAAGGCCTCCAGCGCGGCCCGCCCCTGAATATCGTCGGCCAGCAGCGGCAGGGTGAGCCGGGGCAGGGCGCCCAGGCGCTGATCGATGTCGCGCAGCAGCCGCTGCTCCCGTTCCCGTCGCGAGCGGAAGAAAGTACCCTCCACATCCTCCGGCAATACCCGGTTCACGATCATTCCCGAGACCGGAATATGCGCTTCGCCGAGGCTGGCCACCGCCCGCTCGGTTTCCAGTATTGGCAACCTCTCCGGCGTCAGCACGAACACGAAGCCGGTGTCGTCGGTGTTCTGCAAGCGCCGGCGCGCGCGGTGAAAGCGCCGCTGCCGTTCCAGCAGAGGCGCCGCCAGGGCCCGGGCGCGCTCGTCCAGGCCTTCCAGCTCGCGGTGCTCCGGCTCGCCCAGCGGACTCTCCAGATCACGCCCCGGCGTCAAATGGCCCAGCACCTTGCCCAACTGCTCGGTGCGCCGGTTCTGTTTCAGCAGGCCCTCGGTCCAGGCGGCCATCAATTCCGGCAGGCTGAGCAGGCGCAGGGTGTGCCCGGTGGGCGCGGTGTCGAAGATGATCAGGTCGAAGCGGTCCTGCTGATCGATGATGGTGGTGATGCGCTCCAGCAACGCCGCCTCCTGGGCCCCCGGTGATTGCCGGCTGAGCCGCAGCTGACGCTCAAGCTCGGGGCGCTGGTCGGCGCCGGCGAAGCGGGCCATCTGGGTGCGCACCCGCTCCAGGTGCGCGTCGACCTCGCTGTCCGGATCGATTTCCAGGCCGGTGAGGCCGGCCGCCAGGGCGGTTTCCCGGTCGCCGATTTCCCGGTCGAAGGCGTCCGCCAGGCTGTGCGCCGGGTCGGTGGAAACCAGCAGCACCCGGCGGCCCAGGGCCGCGGCGCGCAGCCCCAGAGCCGACGCCACCGTGGTTTTGCCGACCCCGCCCTTGCCGCCCACCATCAGCAGCCGGCGTTGACGCAACAGGGTGTCGATGTCCAGGTCCGGCATGGGTCAGCAGCAGCGGAAATGATCGAGGGGGGAATGGGGCATGCCCATGCGCCGGTGCCAGTCGTGGAAACGGTCCAGCAGCAGCGGCTGCAATTCCAGGGTGTACCAGGTGGCCGGGTTGGGAATGCCGAGGGTCTCCGAGAACACCATCAACATGAACAGGTCCTCTTCGTCCCGCCGGGCGCGCGCGATGGCGGCCCGGTAGGGGGCGTTGTAGTAGGCGGCGCCCAGGTCGCCGGCGCGCCGGTACCAGCGGCGCAGCCGGCCGAGCAGACGCACCGCCGGTTGTGCGCTGCTCACGAGGCGGCTTCCTCGTTGGCGGCGCGCTTGCTGCGGCGCAGGGCGGCGGCGCACTCCAGCGTCACCAGTACCGCGGCCACCAGCACCACCAGATCCAGACACAGCAGGAACCAGTTTTCTTTCTGGTAGAAGTCATGCAGCTGCATCAGCAGCGCGGCCAGCGTCATCACCAGCAGGAACACCAGCGGGGCCAGGGTAAACAGGGTGGGGCGGCCGCGCCGCACCAGCATCACCGTGATCACCAGCAGGGTGAGACCGGCCAGCAACTGGTTGGTGGTGCCGAACAGCGGCCAGATCAGCAGGCCGCCGGAGCCGTCCGCGCCGCCGGCGCCGAACGCCAGAATCAGGCAGCTGGCCACGGACAGCAGGGTGGCCGGGAACGCCTTGCGCATCCAGCCGATGTTATAAATCTCGCCCCACTCCTGGAAAATATAGCGCTGCAGGCGCAGACCGGTGTCCATGGTGGTGCCGGCGAACAGCGCCGCCATCACCGTGAGCAGGGTGGCGGCGACGGTCACTTCCATGCCGGTGCCGGCGGCGAGAATAAAGGCGCCGCCATCCACGAAGGCGGTCAGGCTGCCCTGGCCGAACGCGGTGTAGACCGCCTGCCAGTCCGCCAGGGAGGCGAAGCCGGCGGTGGCGGCGATGATCGCGGCCAGCGCCAGGGCGCCTTCGCCCACGGCGCCGAAATAACCCACGAAGCGGGCGTCGGTTTCCTTGTTCAGCTGCTTGGACGTGGTGCCCGAGGCCACCAGGCCGTGGAAACCGGAAATCGCGCCGCAGGCGATGGTCACGAACAATAGCGGCAGCATCGAGGGGGTGCCTTCGGGCACGCCGAAGTTGATCATCGGCGCCACCACGGTGGGGCTGGCGATGATCACCGCGCCGTAGAGCAGAATCAGGCCGACGAACAACTGCAGGCCGTTAATGTAGTCCCGGGGCTGGAGCAGCACCCACACCGGCAGCAATGAAGCGATCGCCGCGTAGCCGAACAGGATCAGTATCCAGAGCGCGTTGGGGGACAGGCCGGCGGTGCTTTCCGGCAGGGTCACGGGCACCGACGGGCCGATATAGATGAGCGCGTACAGGGCCACCACGCCGACCACCGAGACCAGGCCCAGGCCGATCTTGCGGCGGTAAATCAACTGCCCGATCACCAGCGCCACGGCGATCGCGCCCCACACCGGGACCACCGCGCCGGGGTTGTTGATCAACAGCCTGGCGATCACCACCCCGAACACCGCGTTGACCATCAGTAGCACCAGGAAGATCACGATCATGAAGACGCTGCGCGCGCGCCCGCCGACCACCTCGCCGGTGAGCGAGCCCACCGACTTGGCGCGGTTGCGCACACTGGCCCAGATCGCGCCGCTGTCATGGACCCCGGCGAAGAAGATGGTGCCCAGCACCACCCACAGGAAGGCCGGCAGCCAGCCCCAGATCACGGCGATGGCCGGGCCCACGATGGGCGCCGCGCCGGCCACGGAGGTGAAGTGGTGGCCCCAGAGCACGAAACGGTTGGTGGGCACGAAGTCGACCCCGTCCTCGAACTCATGGGCGGGGGTACGGAAATCCGGATCGAGTTTGTAGATCTTTTCCGCGATAAAACGGGAATAGACGAAGTAGCCGGCGGCCATGCCGCCCAGGCCGAGCACCAGGAGGAGGATTGCGCTCATCGGTCTTGTCCTTGTTTTGTGGTTTGGCCGGGCTCCAGATTTACCCTTCACGCGCCCGAGCGTCAATTCGACCCTGGTCGAATCGTGACCGGACCCACTAGGCATGAAGGCGAGGGCGCGCTAGGCTTGGACGGTTCGAAATACATCCACTATCAAGGACGCTAAGTGGGGAGGATAAAAATGATCAAGGTACTGGTGGTCGATGACCACGATCTGGTAAGAACAGGCATTACCCGCATGCTCGGCGATCAGGAAGGGATTCGCGTGGTCGGCCAGGCCGATTGTGGGGAAGAGGCGGTGCGCCTGGCCCGGGAACTGAGCCCGGACGTGGTGCTGATGGACATCAAGATGCCGGGCATTGGCGGGCTCGAAGCCACCCGGCGCATGCTGCGCCAGGACGACGGCCTGCGCGTGATCGCCGTGACCGTCTGCGAGGACGAACCGTTTCCGTCGCGCCTGCTGCACGCCGGCGCCGCCGGCTACCTGAGCAAGGGCGCCGACCTGGAAGAGATGGTCCGGGCGATCAAGGTGGTCAGCACCGGGCAGCGCTACATCAGCCCGGCCATCGCCCAGGCGATGGCGCTCCGGCCTTTCGTGCCGACCCCGGACGCGCCGCTGGACATGCTCTCCGAGCGGGAGCTGCAGATCATGATTCTGATCGTCAACTGCCATAAGGTGCAGGACGTGGCCGACCAGCTCTGCCTGTCGCCGAAGACGGTGAATACCTACCGCTACCGCATTTTCGACAAGCTGGGTATCAGCAGTGATGTGGAAATGGCTCTGGTGGCGGTGCGCCACGGCATGGTGGACGCGGACGAAGCCAACCCGGCCTAGCGCCCGGCCCGGCGAACGAAAAAGGCCGGCGCGGGCTTGACAGCATTGCGCCAGTGCCGATCCTATGCAGCCTGTCGTTCGCCGACCCCGGAGTGGCCTTGCCGCAATTCGACGCCAAGCAGTTTCTCGCCCATTGCGCCCGCAAGCCCGGTGTCTACCGGATGCTGGACGACGATGGCGGCGTGCTTTATGTGGGCAAGGCCCGGGACCTGCGTGCCCGGCTGGGCAGCTATTTCCAGAAGAACGTCACCGGCGCCAAGACGCGCGCCCTGGTGGGCCGTATCGCCGGGGTGGAGACCACGGTCACCGCCAGCGAGGCGGAGGCGCTGTTGCTCGAGCAGTCGCTGATCAAGTCCCTGCGCCCGCCGTACAATATTCTGCTGCGCGACGATAAATCCTACCCCTACATCAAGATCACCACCGAGGATGTGTACCCGCGCATCACCTTTCATCGCGGCAAGCGCCGCCCGGGCAGCCGCTATTTCGGCCCCTATCCGAGCGCCGGCAGTGTCCGGGAGACCCTGGCGCTGGTGGAAAAAGTGTTCCGGGTGCGCAATTGCCGGGACAGTTTTTTCCGTAACCGCACGCGCCCCTGCCTGCAATACCAGATCGAACGCTGCACCGCGCCCTGCGTGGATTTCGTCAGCCGCGAGGCGTACGCCGAGCAGGTTCGCATGGCCATGGATTTTCTCTCCGGGCGCAGCCGTCAGGTGAGCGAACACCTCACCGAGCAGATGGAAAAGGCCGCCGAGCAACTGGATTTCGAACGGGCCGCGGCGCTGCGCGATCAGCTGGCGGCGATCCAGGCGGTGCAGCAAAAGCAGAACGTGGAGACCGACCGGGGCGGGGACGTGGACGCGGTGGCCATCGCCGTGCGCCACGGCCTGGCGGTGGTGGAGGTGCTGATGGTGCGCCAGGGCAGGGTGCTCGGCCACCGCAGCTTCCGGCCGGACACCCGGGGCGAGGAAGACAGCGACGAGATCCTGGAAGCCTTCCTGGCCCAGTACTACCTTGGCGAGCGCGACGACCAGTCGATCCCCAGGGAGATCGTGCTGCCCGGCGCGCTACCGGGTCAGGCGGCGTTGCAGGAAGCCCTGGAAACCCAGCTCGGCCGCCGCATCCGGCTGGCCGCCCGCGTGCGCGGCCAGCGCCAGGCCTGGCTGAACATGGCGCGCACCAACGCGGAGCAGTCGCTGCACGCCGATCTGGCCGCCCGGGAGCACCTGGAGCAGCGCTTCCACGCCCTGGAAACGCTGCTCGAGGCGGACGCCTCCATCCGTCGCATCGAGTGCTTCGATATCAGCCACACCCAGGGCGAACGCGCCGTGGCCTCCTGTGTGGTGTTCGACCAGCAGGGCGCCCGCAAGGCGGATTACCGCCGCTTCAACGTCAGCCCGGAACACGCCGGTGACGATTACGAGGCCCTGGAGGAAGCGGTGCGCCGCCGCTACCAGCGGGTGGTCAAGGAAGAGGGCAAGCTGCCGGATCTGCTGCTGATCGACGGCGGCAAGGGGCAGATGCAACGCAGCTTCGAGGTGATCCAGAGCCTGCAGCTGGACAACCAGGTGCTGGTGATGGGCATCGGCAAGGGTCCCAGCCGGCGCCCGGGCCTGGAGGTGCTGTACCTGCCGGACGGCCGCGAACTGGTGCCCGGCGGCGCCCACGCGGCGCTGCATCTGCTGCAGCAGGTGCGCGACGAGGCCCACCGCTTCGCGCTCACCGGGCACCGGGCGCGGCGGGGCAAGGCGCGCCGCTCCGAGCTGGAGGACGTGCCCGGCGTCGGGCCCAAGCGGCGCAAGGCGCTGCTCAATCATTTCGGCGGGTTGAAACAGCTGCGCAACGCTTCCCGCGAGGAACTGGCCCGGGTCGAGGGGATCAATGCCCAGACCGCGGAAACCCTGTACAACTGGTTTCACGAATAAAGGTCGCGCGGCCGGATCAACAATGAGGCCGGCGCCGCTTTCCGTTATACTCGCGTTTTCCGCCGACGGCATAGAAGTTATCCATGTCCAAGCACGCTCCTATTCTGAACTTGCCCAACATCCTTACCCTGATCCGGGTGGCCACGATCCCCGTGCTGGTGGCGGTGTTCTACCTGCCTTTCAAGTGGAGCGATCTGCTCGCCGCGACCCTGTTTCTGGCCGCCGGTCTCACCGACTGGCTGGACGGTTACCTGGCCCGGCGCCTGGGGCAGACCAGCCCGTTCGGCGCTTTTCTGGACCCGGTGGCCGACAAGCTGATCGTGGCGGTGGCCCTGGTGATGTTGGTGCAGACCCACGCCAGTATCTGGTTCGCGGTGCCGGCCATGGTGATCGTGTCCCGCGAGATCACCGTGTCCGCCCTGCGTGAATGGATGGCGGAACTGGGCCAGCGCGCCCGGGTGGCCGTCAGCTCCATCGGCAAGATCAAAACCGTGATGCAGATGGTGGCGATCACTCTGTTGCTGGGCCTCAAACCGGCCCACGACGTGGACGGCGACATCCTGATGACCCCGGGCCTTTGGCTGGGCTACGCCTGTCTGTACCTGGCCACGGCGCTGACGCTGTGGTCGATGTTCTCGTATCTGCGCGCGGCGTTGCCGCAGCTGACCGACCCGGGGAGCGGCCGGGACGACCCCTGAACGGGGGCTTCGAAGGGCCCGGCGTGGCTGCGCAAAGTTTGTCCAAGATATTGAATCGGCAGTAAAAACAGTCTTGACAGAGACCCGCGCTCGGGTAGAATGCGGCTTCGCGTCGGGGGCAACCCGGCGCTGGAAAAAAGCGGGAATAGCTCAGCTGGTAGAGCACAACCTTGCCAAGGTTGGGGTCGCGAGTTCGAATCTCGTTTCCCGCTCCAAGTTTCAAAGTGAATCTCGACGTTGGGGTTTGGGGTCGCGAGCTGGAACGCCAGCCCGGTCGAATCCATTTCCCGCTCCAGATTCCCAACCTCGGCCCAAGCCGGGGTTTTTTGTTCCTACAGGTTAAACGGCGCGGTGGCAGAGTGGTTATGCAGCGGACTGCAACTCCGTATACGCCGGTTCGATTCCGACCCGCGCCTCCATTCCCAGGCCTGCATCTGTTGTGTAAAGTTCGGCATGACCCGCGGGTATGGTGAAATTGGTAGACACAAGAGACTTAAAATCTCTCGGCCTTATGGCTGTGCCGGTTCGAGTCCGGCTACCCGCACCAACTCTTCCTTCTCTCCGGTTTCCGCCTTTTATTGCCGCCTTGAATCCCTTTCTGGTACTTTAATGCTTTCGTCTTAATTCCTGTGGGAAAGCACGAATACCGAGGCCATAGCAAAACGCCATAACAAACCTCGGATTCAGGGGGAAACGGTTAATGACTGGGTTTCAGCATCTGTCCGTGCGGCTGAAGATTTTGTCCGTGGCGGGCCTGGGGATCTTCCTGTTCCTCGCCTATTTCTTGTACAGCTACTACATCGCGGAAACCAACATTGATCATCTGCGCCAGGTGGAAAACCACGATTTTCCGGTGCTGGAACTGGTCAATGCCAACAATGTGGAATTCCTGGCGATCAGTGACGCCTACAACGACGCCATGACCCAGGTGGACGGCAGCCTGCTCGACGAGGCGCGCGATCGCTCCGACCGCTTCCTGGAACGGCTCGGCGACATCGAACGCCTGGACCCGGCGCTCAGCGCGTCCGTGGACGACCTGCGTTCCGCCTTTATCACCTATATCACCGTCGCCAACAGCACCGCCTCCGGGCTGATCGAAGACCCCGGTTCCATGGTCAGCAGCTACGAGGCGCTGACTGAAATGCAGCGCCTGGAAGACGAGTACGCCGACGAGCACAGCGCCTTCGAGCAACAGCGTTATCAAAGCTTTCGCGACAACCTCAACGCCAGCCGCGAGGACAATAAAAGCACCCAGTTGATCGGCCTGGCTCTGGGCAGCGTGGCCTTCACCCTGCTGGGGCTGATCGCCCTGCGGGTCACCCGTTCCATCACCCGGCCCCTGGAAGACGCCATGGGCGCGGCGGACAGCATCGCCAGCGGCAATTGGGACACCGAGATCCGCAGTGACAGCCGTGACGAGACCGGCCATTTGATCCGCGCCATCCGCAAAATGCGCGACACCCTGAAAGCGCGCACCGAGGAAGACCGTCGTCAGGAGCAGTTGAAAAACCAGCTGTCGGAATTGAACGCCCTGATGCGCGGCGACATGAGCATCGAGAAACTGGGCAGCAACCTGCTTTCCTACGTGGTGCCCAGCCTGGACGCCCAGGTCGGCGCCTTCTATACCTACGACGCCGAGACCGAGACCCTGCGCCTTTCCAGCGCCTATGCCATGCAGCGCCGCAAACAGCTGGCCAACGAGTTCCGCCTCGGCGAATCCCTGGTCGGGCAAAGCGCGCTGGAGAAGAAGACCATCATTCTCGAGCAGGTGCCGGAGGAATACATGCTGGTGGGCTCCGGCACCGGCAACGCGGCGCCGCGCAATGTGGTGGTGCTGCCGATCCTGCACGACGACGAACTGAAGGGCGTGCTGGAAGTGGGCGCCTTCCAGCCGTTCTCCGATTCGGGCACCGCCTTCCTGGAGCAGGGCGCCGCCCTGGTCGGCGTGGCCCTGCACAGCGCCCAGAACCGCCTGCGCCTGGCCGGCATGCTGGAGCAGACCCAGCAACAGGCGAAGGCGCTGGAGGCGCAGAAAGAGGAGATGGCCCAGGTCAACCAGGACCTGGAAGAGCAGGCCATGGAGCTGTCCGCGTCGGAATCCCGTCTTCAGCAGCAGCAGGAAGAGCTGAAAGCGATCAACGAGGAACTGGAGTCGCAGACCCAGGCGCTGCGCGCTTCCGAGGAATCCCTGCAGGCCCAGCAGGAGGAGCTGCGCGTCACCAACGAGGAGCTGGAGGCCCAGGCCAAGGTGCTCGGCGAGCAGAAAGCGGAAATGGGCCAGAAAAACAAAGAACTCGAGCTGCTGCACCAGGAACTGGAAGACAAGATCAAGGAGCTGGAGCTGTCCTCCAAGTACAAATCCGAATTCCTGTCGACCATGTCCCACGAGCTGCGCACGCCGCTCAACTCGATACTGATTCTCTCCAACGCCCTGGGCCAGAACAAAAAAGGCAACCTCGACGACAAGCAGGTGGAACACGCCCAGGTGATTCACTCCGCCGGCGCCGATCTGCTCTCGCTGATCAACGACATCCTCGATATTTCCAAGATCGAGGAGGGCAAGATGGATGTGATGGTGGACGCCATCGCGCCGCCGGAGCTGGGCGACCATTTCCGCCGCCATTTCAGTCACATCGCGGAAAATCGCGGCGTCGCTTTCCACGTGGAGCAGGGTGAAGGACTGCCGGAAAGCTTCTACACCGACCGCCAGCGTCTCGAGCAGATTCTTAAGAATTTGCTGTCCAACGCGCTTAAGTTCACCGACGACGGCTCCGTGACCCTGAGCATCGAACGGCCCGGCGAGGACGAGCGCATTCCCGGCCGGATGGACCGCGCCCGTACCCTCAAGTTCGCGGTCACCGACACCGGCGTGGGCATCCCCGAGGACAAACAGAAGCTTATCTTCGAAGCGTTTCAGCAGGCCGACGGCACCACCAGCCGCAAGTACGGCGGCACCGGCCTGGGGCTGACCATCTCGCGGGAGCTGGCGCGTCTGCTGGGCGGCGAGATCAGCCTGCACAGTGACGGCCCGGGGACCGGCGCCACCTTCATGCTCTACCTGCCCGAGGGCGACGCGGACCAGGGGGAGGCTTCGCGGGAAGGCCGCGACGCGGCGCTGGACCCCGTGGATATCGGCGCCAACGCGGAGGCGCACACCGCCGCCAACCTGCCGCTGGACGACGCGGACGACGGCTACGTGGTCCGCGAAAAAACCGTGCTGGTGGTGGAGGATGACGGCGAGTTCGCCAATGTGCTGGTGGATCTGGCGGCGGACTACGGCCTGGAAAGCCACATCTGCCGCGACGGCGAAACCGGCCTCGAGTACGCGCGCCGTTACCGGCCCAGCGCGATTATCCTGGATATCGGCCTGCCCGGCATGGATGGCTGGGAAGTGATGGAGAAACTCAAGGCCGATGCGCGTACCCAGGACATCCCGGTGCACTTCCTGTCCGGCAAGGACGAGCGCAAGAAAGCGCTGGAGCTGGGCGCCATTGATTTTCTCGCCAAGCCGGTCAGCCAGGAACAGATGCTGAGCGCCTTCGCGAAGATAGAAAGCGCCATCGAAACCAATGTGCGGCGTCTGCTGGTGGTGGAAGACAGTGCCATCCAGCACGAAAGCATCCGCGAGCTGTTCGACCAGAAGGGCGTGCAGATCACCGCGGTCACCAGCGGCGAGGCGGCGCTCAAGGCGCTTGGCGAAACCGTTTACGACTGCATGATTCTCGACCTGACCCTGCCTGACATGAGCGGTTTCGAACTGCTCGAGCGCCTGCATGGCAACGACGCCTACGAGGCGGTGCCGGTGGTGATCTACACCGGTAAGGATCTCACCCGGGATGAGGAAGCGCGGCTGCGCAAGTACGCCGACCGCATCATCCTGAAAACCGAGCGCTCCCACGAGCGGTTGCTCAACGAAGCCTCGCTGTTCCTGCACTGGCTGGAGTCCACCTTGCCCGCCCACCGGCGCGGCAATCCGGAGCTTATCGAGCATCGCGATGATATATTCGAAGGCAAGAAGCTGCTTCTCGTGGACGACGACATGCGTAATATCTATGCCTTGTCCGCGCAACTGGAAGAGCTCGGCTTCGACATCCATCTCGCCAACAACGGCCGCGAGGCCCTGGAAGCGCTGGATGAGAGCCCCGACTTCGACATCGTGCTGATGGACATCATGATGCCGGAGATGGACGGCTACGAGGCGATGGCCCATATCCGCAGCCAGCCGCGCTTCGCCACGCTGCCGGTGCTGGCGCTCACCGCCAAGGCGATGAAGGATGACCGCGCCAAGTGCCTGGACGCGGGCGCCAATGATTACTGCTCCAAACCCATCGACATGAGCAAGCTGACCTCGCTGATGCGGGTCTGGCTGCACAAATAGGAGTGCCCGAAGTGGAATCGCAGCCGGCAATCAGCGATGAGCAGGTGCAGGTGGAGGACATCGAAATCCGGCTGCTGCTGGAGGCCATCTATCAGCTTTATGGTTACGATTTCCGTTCCTACAGCCCGGCGTCGATGCGCCGGCGGATCATGCACCGTCTCACCATGTCGGGCTTCGCCACGATTCTGGAGATGACCGACCGGGTGCTGCGCGACCGGCAGTTCTTCGTCACGCTGCTTAACGACCTCACCGTCAACGTCACCGAGATGTTCCGCGACCCGGAATTCTACAAGGCGTTTCGCGAAGAGGTGGTGCCGGTGCTCAAGACCTTTCCGTTCATCAAGATATGGCACGCCGGCTGCTCCACCGGCGAGGAGATCTACTCCATGGCCATTCTGCTTGAAGAGGAGGGGCTGTACGATCGCGCCATGCTGTACGCCACCGACATCGACAAGAACGTGCTGGCGGCGGCCAAGAAGGGCATCTACCCGATTCACGCTTTCAAGCAGTACACCGACAACTATCGCCGCGCCGGCGGCCACCAGTCGCTCAGCGACTACGCCACCGCCCGCTACGACAGTGTCATCATGGAGCAGCGCCTGAAACGCAACATCGTGTTCGCCGACCACGACCTGGCCACCGACCAGGTGTTCGGCGAAATGCATGTGATACTCTGCCGCAACGTTCTGATTTACTTTGACCGGCCCTTGCAGCAGCGCGTGTTCAAGCTGTTCGGTGAAAGCCTGGATATGGGCGGCTTTCTTTGCCTGGGCACGAAGGAGAGCCTGCGTTTCAGCGGTAATGAGGAAGCCTTCGATGTGGTCAACCGGCCGCTGAGAATCTTCCGTAAAAGACAATTGCGTCCTAACGCTTAACAGACACGCTTAATCGAGAATAATGATGATCGAGCAGAAATTGCTGTTGGTCGATGACCAACCCGCCAACCTGGTCTCCCTGGAAGCGATTCTGGAGGATGAGGGGCGCACGCTGTTGAAGGCCGAATCCGGTCAGGAAGCGCTCAAGATTCTGCTCAAGGAAGATGTCTCCCTGGTGCTGCTGGATGTGCAGATGCCGGGCATGGACGGCTTCGAGGTGGCGGAACTGATGCGCCAGCGCAAGGACACCCAGACCATCCCGATTATCTTCGTCACCGCCATCAGCAAAGAGAAGAAGTATGTCTTCAAGGGCTACCAGGCGGGCGCCGTGGACTACCTGTTCAAACCGCTCGACCCGCTGATCCTCAAGAGCAAGGTGAATTTCTTCCTGGAGCTGGACCGTCAGCGCCGGGAGCTGCAGGTGAAACTGAAGGAAGCGCAGGCGCATCGCGCCGCCTACGAGGCGGAAAAGCGCAATCGCGGCCAGGGGGAGTAAGTGCTCGGCAAGACGCCCGTCAAGGCGGTCGTGATGGGGGCGTCCTGGGGTGGCCTGAACGCCTATTCCACGGTGCTCGCCAGCTTGCCTGACGGCTTTCCGGCGGCCATCATGTTGGTCCAGCACCAGAACGCCAGCACCGAGAACAGGCTGGCCTGGTTGCTGGCCCGCTACAGCCGGCTGCCGGTGGTGGCGCCCGAGGATAAGGAACGCATTCTGCCGGGGCACGTCTATGTGGCGCCCCCCGGGTACCATATGCTGGTCGACGCGGACGATACCATCGCCCTGTCCATGTATCGGGCGGTGCATTTCTCCCGGCCGTCGATTGATGAATTGTTCTTTTCGGCGGGCCATGTATATGGCAAAAATGTAATAGGGGTGATTCTCACCGGAGCCAACGAAGACGGTTCCGAGGGACTCGACTATATTCGTCGCCGCGGCGGACTGACCCTGGCCCAGTCCCCGCAGAGCAGCGAAGCTCCGGTGATGCCGGAAGCGGCTATAACAAAGGGATCGGTGCGGGAAGTGCTGGATCTGGAACGCATCGGCCCGTATCTGGCGGAATTCTTGATTGGGTTGCGAGATGAATAAACAGAATATCCTGGTCGTCGATGATCACCGGGAGAACCTGATCGCCATGGAGGCGTTGCTGGAAGGCGAGGACCGCAATCTGGTCATGGCCGGCTCCGGCAACGAGGCCCTGGCCCTGGCGCTCAAGCACGATTTCGCGCTGGTCCTGCTCGATGTACAAATGCCGGAAATGGACGGTTTCGAAGTGGCGCAGCTGATGCGCCAGAACCGCAAGACCCGGCACATTCCGATTATCTTCGTCACCGCCATCTCCAAGGAACAGAAATACGTGTTCGAGGGCTACCGGCACGGTGCCGTCGACTATCTGTTCAAGCCCGTCGATGAACAGATCCTGGATGCCAAGGTCAATGTCTTCATGGAGCTGGACCGTCAGCGCCGCAAGCTGCAGCAGGCGGTGGTGCAGATGAAGCGCCTCAAGGACGAAAACGAGCGGCTGTTGCACGCGCTCGGCGAGTCGGTGGTGGGCGCCGACGCGGAAGGCCGGGTGACCTTCTGCAACGAATCCGCCGGCGCGCTGCTGAACGTGGAACGCGACGCCCTGCTGGGCACGCCGGTGACCCCGCTGCTGTTCGGCGAGGGCGACTGGCGGGATTCGCCGGTGCTGGCCCGCTGCGCCGAGGGCCGACACTGGGAGGACGACCTGGACGTCCACCCGCTGGGGGATGCCGAGCCCGTGCCCCTGCGGGTGCACGCCAACCCGGTGCTCCGCGAGGGCGGTGAGTTCACCGGGGTGGTGTTCATGCTCCGCCCGCGGGACCCGGAGGGCGCCGGCGACGATCGCCGTGAACGCCGCCGTCACCCGCGCAAGCGCATGTTCCATGAACTGGTGGTGTTTGACCGCAGCACCGGTGGTAACGTGGGGCGGCTGACCAATCTCAGCGTCGGCGGCTTCAAGCTGGCGCTGCGGCGGGACGTGGCGCCCAGCGAACAACTGCAACTGGGGATGGTGCTGCCGGATCAGATCGGCGGCGTCAACACCATGAGCTTCAACGCCAGGGTGGTGTGGAGCGAGGCACTGGACGAACCGGGGGAATACCACGCCGGTTTTCAGTTCCTGGATCTTTCCGACAGCAACGGCGAGATCGTGGAAATACTTATGGAAAGGTACTGAGCGTATGAGTGAAGCAGTCATGGAGCAGTCCGAGCTGCCGGAAGTGGGTGACGGCCCGCTGCTGTTGCCCTACGGCTACGCCCGTCGTTTCGGCGTGCTGCTGCGGGAAAAGGACGGCCGGCGTGAGCTCTGCTGCCGGGACGACGTGTCGCTGTCGGCGGTGGCGGAGGTGCAGCGCTGGCTGGGCGGTCTGCCCGCCATCGTCCGGCTCGACGACGGCGCCTTCAGCGCCGCCATGGCGATCACCTACGAACAACAGCGCGGCGCCGCCGCCGAGGCCGCCGATAACCTGGAGGGCCTGGACCTGGCCAGCCTGGCGGATTCGCTGCCGGAAACCTCGGACCTGCTGGAGCAGGAAGACGACGCCCCCATCATCCGGCTGATCAACGCCCTGTTCCAGGAGGCGATCCGCGAGGACGCCTCGGACATCCACATCGAGACCTTCGAGCGCCGCCTGGTGGTGCGCATGCGCGTGGACGGCGTGCTGCGCGAAGTGCTCACCCCCAAGCGCGAACTGGCGCCGCTGCTGGTGTCGCGCATCAAGGTCATGGCGCGCCTGGATATCGCCGAGAAGCGCATCCCCCAGGACGGCCGCATTTCCCTGCGCCTGGGCGGCCGCGACGTGGACGTGCGGGTCTCCACCATGCCGTCCAGCAACGGCGAGCGGGTGGTGCTGCGTCTGCTCGACAAGCAGGCCGGCCGTCTGCAGGTCTCGCACCTGGGCATGGGCGACGTCTGCGACCAACACATGCGCGAGCTGATCCACAAGCCGCACGGCATCATCCTGGTCACCGGCCCCACCGGTTCCGGTAAGACCACCACGCTGTACGCCTCGCTCACCGAGCTGAACGACAGCACGCGTAATATTCTCACCGTGGAAGACCCGATCGAATACCAGTTGGAGGGCATCGGCCAGACCCAGGTGAACACCAAGGTGGACATGACCTTCGCGCGCGGTCTGCGCGCGATTCTCCGCCAGGACCCGGACGTGGTGATGGTGGGTGAGATCCGCGACCTGGAAACCGCCGAAATCGCGGTGCAGGCGTCGCTCACCGGTCACCTGGTGCTGTCCACGCTGCACACCAACACGGCGGTGGGCGCGGTGACCCGCCTGCAGGACATGGGCATCGAGTCCTTCCTGCTGTCCAGCTCCCTGCTCGGGGCCCTGGCCCAGCGCCTGGTGCGGGTCCTGTGTCCGGACTGCAAGCGCCCTTACCAGCCCAGCGAAAGCGAACGGCGCATGCTCGGGCTGGCGCCGGACCAGGACGTGACCCTCTATCACCCGGAAGGCTGCGAGCGCTGCAACAACCAGGGCTACCGGGGCCGTACCGGTATCTACGAGCTGGTCATTATCGACGACGCCATGCGCGAGCTGATCCATGAGCGCGCCGGGGAACTGGAAATCACCCGGCACGCCCGCAAGCTCACCCCCAGCATTCGCGAGGACGGCTGGCGCAAGGTGCTGGCCGGCGATACCAGCATTGAAGAAGTGCTGCGCGTCACCAAGGAAGACTGATGCCCGCTTTTGAATTCCGCTCCCTGGATCACCGGGGCAAAGTAAAACGCGGCACCCTGGAGGCGGACAGCGCCCGCCATGTGCGCCAGCAGCTGCGCGGCAAGGGCTGGGTGCCTCTGGAGGTGTCCGAAGCCAAGGACCACCAGTCCGGGGGCGGCTTGTCCGCGCGCCTGTCCGGCACCGGCAAACTCAAGGGTGGCGAGCAGGCCCTGATCACCCGGCAGATGGCCACGCTGCTCAAATCCGGCCTGCCGGTGGAGCAGGCCCTGGGCGCGGTGGCCAAACAGGCCGGCAACCCGCGCGTGGAAAAAATCGTCATGGCGGTGCGCGGCAAGGTGCTGGAAGGGTTCAGCCTGGCCCGCGCCCTGGCCGAATACCCGCGCGCCTTCCCGGAAATGTACCGCGCCACCGTGGCCGCCGGGGAGCAGAGCGGGCATCTGGAGCAGGTGCTGGAGCAGCTCGCCGACTATCTGGAAACCCGCGACGACACCGGCCGCTCCGGTCTCGCGGTCGAAGGCG
>CAZKWA010000048.1:6422-24294 GCA_964556345.1 uncultured Alcanivorax sp. | reverse complement strand
GCTGGCTGGGCCGTCAGGGCGCGCCTGTGCCCGGTGAGGCGGTTTTGCAACAGATACTCGGGGCGGCGCTCGCCCGTGCCGATGCCGCGCCCTGCGTCGCCTGGGAAGGCGTGGAAGTGCGGCGTTATCGGAATCGCCTTTACCTAATCGAATCCGCCGGCGACGGGCCGTCCGGGCGCCGTTACCGGCTCGAACCCGGCGGCCGTGTCGATATCCCGGAACTGGGGGTGACGCTCGATACCGAGGTATTACGCACTATTGGCGTGGCCGCCGACTGGCTGGACGGCCCCCTGGAGATCGGATTTCGCCGCGGCGGCGAACGTATTCGACTGCCGGGACGTGAGCATCGCCACAGTCTGAAAAAATTGCTGCAGGAGCGGGCCGTACCACCGTGGCTACGCGACCGCCTGCCGTTGGTTTACAGCGGGGACGAACTGGTCGCGGTGCTGGGGCTGGATCCGCCGTTGGTCGCGGCGCGGGGCCCGGCCGGCGACAACGATTAAGTTACTTTTTGCCGGCTTTAAATGCTCTGAGCTCACGGTTGAACGTGTCCGCCACGAGCTGCTCGACTTCCAGGGATTCGTTGATCATCTCATTGATAATCGTGACGGTCTTACTTTCCTTTTCCTCCTGGTCGCGGTCGGCGATCAGTGCCTGCAGGCACTCGCGGTAGGCCTGGCTGGCGGCCAGATAATCCTGGACCGACTGATAGGTTTCCTGCATCACCGCTTCACGGCTGCGGCGGCCGTCGGGGATTGAGGGCGTTTCGGGTTGCGCGCACTCTTCGCTGTCTTGTGCGAAGGCGGGGGTCAATGCAAAAACGGCGCACAGGGCCGGGAGAAGTAAACGGGTGAATATTTTCATGGCGCATAGGATAACCAGCGAGGGAAAAACTGTGCAAGAAAAACCGCGTATACGGGGCGGTATCAGGGCTCGAATGTAACCGCTTGATTTTCCAGCTGCTAACAGTGCGGGCGGCGGGGACAATGATTTGAGGGGGCGGGGTGTTTCGGTTACTATTCCGGTTTAGTCCGATTGGCCATTCATCATTGGGCGCGCGTGCCGTTTTCTGAATTATTTTTTCAATGACCCGGTATATTTTTATTACAGGCGGTGTCGTTTCCTCGTTGGGAAAAGGGATCGCATCGGCGTCGCTGGCCGCCATCCTGGAAGCGCGCAACCTCAAGCTCTCCATGCTCAAGCTGGATCCGTATATCAACGTCGATCCCGGCACCATGAGTCCGTTTCAGCACGGCGAGGTCTTCGTCACCGAGGACGGCGCCGAAACCGACCTGGATCTGGGTCACTACGAGCGTTTCGTCCGCCGCCGCACCACCCAGAAAAATAACTTCACCACCGGCCGGGTTTACGCCAATGTCCTGCAGAAAGAGCGCCGCGGCGATTACCTGGGCGGTACGGTCCAGGTCATTCCGCATATCACCGACGAGATCAAGCGCCTGCTGGTTGAGGGGGCCGGCGACGCCGATGTGGCACTGGTGGAGATCGGCGGCACGGTCGGCGACATCGAGTCGCTCCCCTTTCTGGAAGCCATCCGGCAGATGGCCATCGAGCTGGGCCGTAGCCGCACCCTGTTTATTCATCTGACCCTGGTGCCGTACATCGCCTCCGCCGGCGAGATCAAGACCAAGCCCACCCAGCACTCGGTCAAGGAGCTGCGCTCCATCGGCCTGCAGCCGGACATTCTGGTGTGCCGGGCGGACCACCCGGTGCCGCAGGGGGCGCGCGAGAAAATCTCGCTGTTCACCAATGTGGAAGCGCGGGCGGTGATTTCCGCGCCGGACTGCAAGACCATCTATCAGGTGCCGCGGGTGCTGCACGAGCAGGGCATGGACGACATCATCGTGGAGAAATTCCACCTCGACCTGCCGGCGCCCGACCTCGGTGAATGGGACCGCGTGGTGGAAGCCCAGCTCAACCCGGAGCGGGAAGTGACCATCGGCATGGTCGGCAAGTACATCGATCTGGCGGACGCCTACAAGTCGCTCAACGAAGCGCTGATGCACGCCGGCATCGCCACCCGGGCGAAGATCAATATCCGTTACATCGACGCCGAGGACATCGAGCGTGACGGCACCGGCGAGCTGGGCAAGGTGGACGCCATTCTGGTGCCCGGCGGCTTCGGCGACCGGGGCACCGAGGGCAAGATCGCGGCGATCCGGTATGCCCGTGAAAACAAGGTGCCGTACCTGGGCATCTGCCTGGGCATGCAGCTGGCGGTGATCGAGTACGCCCGCCACGTGGCCGGCCTGAGCGGCGCCCATTCCACCGAGCTCAAGCAGGACACACCGGACCCGGTGGTGGCGCTGATCACCGAGTGGACCCGCGAGGACGGCAGCAAGGAGCTGCGGTCGGCAGCGTCGGACCTGGGTGGTACCATGCGCCTGGGCGGCCAGGAGTGCGTGCTGGTGGACGGCAGCCTGGCGGCCCGGTGTTACGGCAAGACGCACATCATCGAGCGTCACCGTCACCGCTACGAGGTGAACAACAACTACTTGGACAAGCTGGAAGCCGCCGGCCTGAAGATTGTCGGCCGTTCCCACGACGGTGAGCTGGTGGAAGTGATCGAGGTGGGCGACCACCCCTGGTTCGTGGCCTGCCAGTTCCACCCGGAATTCACCTCCACGCCGCGTGACGGCCACGGTTTGTTCAAGGGCTATGTGGAAGCGGCCCTGACGGCGCACCAGGCGTCCTCCGCCATCTAAGGAGTAGAGCATGCGGAACATCACCATCGAGCTGGGTGATCTGGCGTTCGCCAACGACCGGCCCATGGCCCTGTTCGGCGGCATGAACGTGCTGGAATCCCGGGACATCGCCCTGCGGGTGGCCGAGGCCTACGCCGAGGTCACCACCAAACTGGGCATGCCCTGGGTGTTCAAGGCCAGCTTCGACAAGGCCAACCGCTCGTCGCTGCACTCCTACCGGGGCCCGGGCATGGAAGAGGGCCTGAAGATCTTCCAGGAGGTCAAGGACACCTTCGGCTGCCCGGTGATCACCGACGTGCACGAGCCCTACCAGGCGGCGCCGGTGGCCGAGGTGGCGGACATCATCCAGTTGCCCGCCTTCCTGGCCCGGCAGACCGACCTGGTGGTGGCGATGGCGCGCACCGGCGCCATCATCAACATCAAGAAGCCGCAGTTCCTGGCCCCCCAGGAGATGAAGCATGTCCTGCACAAGTGCGAAGAGGCCGGCAACGAGCGGCTGATTCTTTGCGAGCGGGGCTCCTCGTTCGGCTACAACAACCTGGTGGTGGACATGCTCGGCTTCGGCATCATGAAGCAGTTCGGCTACCCGGTGTTCTTCGACGTGACCCATGCCCTGCAGATGCCCGGCGGCCGGGCCGACTCCGCCGGCGGCCGTCGCCAGCAGGTCGCCGAACTGGGCCGCGCCGGCATCAGCCAGGGCATCGCCGGGTTGTTCCTGGAGGCCCACCCGGATCCGGACAACGCCAAATGCGATGGCCCCTGCGCCCTGCGTCTGGACCGTCTGGAGCCATTCCTTACGCAAATGCAGACCCTGGATAATACCGTCAAGGCGTTTCCCGCCTTCGATAACCACTGAACCCGATTCCGTTTCTGGAGACTGTCTCCCATGTCCAAGATCGTTGACGTCAAGGCCCGCGAGATTCTTGATTCCCGTGGCAACCCCACCATCGAAGCCGATGTGATTCTGGAAAACGGCGAGCGCGGCAGCGCCTGCGCCCCCAGCGGCGCTTCCACCGGTTCCCGGGAAGCCCTGGAACTGCGCGACGGCGACAAGAGCCGCTACCTCGGCAAGGGCGTGACCCGCGCCGTGGGCAACGTCAATTCCCCGATCCGCGAGCTGCTGGTGGGCCGCGACGCCGCCGATCAGCGCGCTCTGGACCAGGCCATGATCGACGCCGACGGCACCGACAACAAAGGCAACCTGGGCGCCAACGCCATCCTGGCGGTGTCGCTGGCCGCCGCCAAGGCCGAGGCCCAGGCCCAGGACAAGCCGCTCTACGAGTACATCTCCGATCTGCAGGACGACGACAACGAATACTCGCTGCCGGTGCCGATGATGAACATCATCAACGGCGGCGAGCACGCCGATAACAACGTCGACATCCAGGAATTCATGATCCAGCCGGTGGGCGCGCCCACCGTGGCCGAGGCGATCCGCTACGGCGCCGAGGTGTTCCACGCCCTCAAAGGGGTGCTGAAAAAACGCGGCCTGAACACGGCGGTGGGCGACGAGGGCGGCTTCGCCCCGGACCTGCCCAGCAACGAGGCGGCCCTGGAAGCGATCATGGAAGCCATCGAGATCGCCGGCTACAAGGCCGGTGACGACATCACCCTGGCCCTGGACTGCGCCTCCAGCGAATTCTACAAGGACGGCAAGTACGTGCTGGCCGGCGAGGACCGCAGCATGGACGCCGCCGGCTTCGCCGACTATCTGGCCGAGCTGTGCGACCGCTATCCGATCATTTCCATCGAAGACGGCATGGACGAGTCCGACTGGGACGGCTGGAAAACACTCACCGAGAAACTCGGCGACAGAATCCAGCTGGTCGGCGACGATCTGTTCGTCACCAACACCAAGATTCTTCAGCGCGGCATCGACGAGCACATCGCCAACTCGATTCTGATCAAGTTCAACCAGATCGGTTCCCTGTCGGAGACCCTGGACGCCATCAAGATGGCCAAGGACGCCGGCTACACCGCGGTGATTTCCCACCGCAGCGGTGAAACCGCCGATACCACCATCGCCGATCTGGCGGTGGCCACCGCCGCCGGACAGATCAAGACCGGGTCGCTGTGCCGCTCCGACCGGGTGGCCAAATACAACCGGTTGATCCGCATCGAGGAGGAGCTGGGCCGTGCCGCCTATAACGGGCGCAAAGAGTTCCGGTTCCTGGGCTGACGCCACCGTGACCTTCCGTTGCGCATCGTCCCCCGGCCGCCACCCGGCGCCGGAGGGCTCGCGATGAAAGTGTCGCCCGCCCGCCAGGTGGTGCTGGCCGTGCTGGCCTTGCTGCTGCTGGTTCTGCAGGTGCGCCTGTGGTTCGGCGAGGGCAGCCTGCGCCACGTGGCCAGCCTGGAGCGGCAGGTCGAAGTGCTCAACAAAAAGAACGCCGAACTGGCCGAACGCAACCGCTTGCTGGCCGCCGACGTGCGCGACCTGAAAGAGGGCAGCGAAGCGGTGGAAGAAATCGCCCGCAAGGATCTCGGCATGATCCGCGACGGCGAAACCTTCTTTTTGATCGTGGAACCCCAACAGGACACCGACCGTGACTGACCGCCGACCGCTGTTCGCCGTGGTGCCCGCCGCCGGCGTTGGCGCGCGCATGGGCGCCGGCCTGCCCAAGCAGTACCTGACCCTGCAGGGCCGCACGCTCGCCGAGCACACCCTCGGGCGGCTGCTGGCTTTCGCGCCGATCGAGGCGGTGGTGGTGGCGGTGGCCGTGGACGATCCCTGGTGGCGGGAGCTGCCGCCGGCCCGCCACGCGCGGGTGGCCACGGTGACCGGCGGGGCCAGCCGGGCGCGGTCGGTGCTCGCCGGCGTGGCGGCGGTGCTCGAGCGGGCCCCGGCCGCGCGGGTCCTGGTCCATGACATGGCCCGGCCGCTGGTGCGCCTGTCCGACATCCAGGCGCTGATCGATCACCCTGATCCTCCCGGTCAGGGCGACGGCGCCATCCTGGCCCTGCCGGTCACCGACACCATCAAACAGGCGGACGGCGACACCCGCATCCGCGCCACGCTGGACCGCACGCGCATCTGGCGGGCGCTCACGCCCCAGCTGTTCGACGCGCGGCGGCTGCACGACGCCCTGCGTGCCGCCCTGCATCATCAACCCGAGGCGATCACCGACGAGGCCTCGGCGCTGGAAGCCGTCGGCGCCCGGCCGGCGCTGATCGCCGGCCACGCCGACAACATCAAAATCACCGTCCCCGAGGATCTGGCGCTGGCGCGCTTTTACCTCCGGGCCCAGGAAGAGGAGGGGCTGGCATGGCAATTCGTATAGGCCAGGGGTTCGACGTGCACGCCTTCTGCGACGGCGACCATGTGATGCTGGGTGGCGTGCGCATTCCCTTCGAGCGCGGCCTGAAGGCGCACTCCGACGGCGACGTGGCCCTGCACGCGCTCGCCGACGCGCTGCTCGGCGCCCTGGCGCTGGGCGACATCGGCCATTACTTTCCCGACCACGACGAACGCTGGCGCGGCGCCGACTCCGGCGGCCTGCTGCGAGCGGTGATGGACGGCGTCAGCACCGCCGGCTGGCGTATCGGCAACCTGGACCTGACGGTGATCTGCCAGGCCCCCAAGCTGGCCGACCATATCGCGCCCATGCGGCGGCGCATCGCCGCTCTGCTGGATTGCAGCATGGAGCAGGTGTCGGTGAAAGCCACCACCACCGAGCGGCTCGGCTTCACCGGCCGGGGCGAGGGCATCGCCGTGCAGGCGGTGGTGCTGCTCACCCACGAGGGCCAATGAGCGACGACACCGCCATCACCTTGCCGGCCACGCCCACCGCCCACGGCGGTCCGTTCGGCAGCGCGCTGCTGCGCGCCGGCTTCGAGGATTTCCGCGTCACCGAGATCATGAAGGTGGTGCCGGAAGGCGAGGGCGAGCACCTCTGGCTGGAGATCGAAAAAACCGACTGGAACACCGAGGACGTGGCCCTGTGGCTGGCCAAACAAGCCGGCATCCACCGCCTTTCGGTGGGCTACAGCGGTCTCAAGGACCGCCGCGCCGTGACCCGCCAGTGGTTCAGCCTACATCTGCCCGGCAAACCGGATCCGGACTTCGCCTGGCCGGCGGGCCTGGTCGCTCTGCAGGCGCGCCGCCACCGGCGCAAGCTTAACCGGGGCACCCACCGTGGCAACCGCTTCGAGATCGTGCTGCGCGAACTGGACGCCGACCGGGAGGCCCTGGAACGCACCTTGCACACCCTGGCCGAGCGCGGCGTGCCCAATTACTTCGGCGAACAGCGTTTCGGCCGGGGCGGCGGCAACTGGCAGCGCGGCCGCGACTGGCTGCGGGGCGGCGAGGCGCCGCGCAAACGGGCGCTGCGCGGCATCTGGTTGTCGGCGGTGCGCAGCGGCCTGTTTAACCGGGTCCTGGCGGAGCGGGTGCGCGCGGGCGTCTGGGATCGGCCCCTGGAAGGCGATATCCTGCAGCCGCGTGACAGCCGCGGCTTGTTCGAGGCCGCCGACGACCCCACCGCCGCCGCGCGGGTGGCCGCCGGCGAGGTGCACCCCACCGGGCCTTTGCCGGGGGCGGCGGGCATGGCATCATCGGCGGCTTGCCGGCAACTGGAAGCGCGGGCGCTGAGCGGCTGTGACGATCTGATCGCGGCGCTCGCCGGGGAAGGGGTGGACGCGGCACGCCGGGCCACTCGCTTGCCGGTGGATGGCTTACAATGGGCCTGGAGTGGCGGCGACGTGCTCACGTTGCGGTTTGATCTGCCCACGGGGGCGTTCGCCACCACGGTGCTCGCCGAGTTGGTGGAAACACGCACGCCGGTTAACGATAACTAAAACGCATCATTGGATTGGGGATGCATTAACACACATGAACACAGAGCTGCGCGGTATAGGCATGACGTCGGCACGAACCCGGGAGAGGCTGATCAGCCGTCTGCGGGAAGCGGGCATCGAGGATGAGCGCGTCCTCGAGGTGATACGCAACACCCCTCGTCACCTGTTTATCGACGAGGCCCTGGCGCACCAGGCCTACGACGATACCGCCCTGCCCATCGGTTACGGCCAGACCATCTCGCAACCCTGGGTGGTGGCGCGCATGACCGAGCTGTTGATCGCCGACCGGGTGCCCCCCAAGGTGCTGGAGATTGGCACCGGGTGCGGCTACCAGACCGCGGTGCTGGCCGCGCTTTGCGAGCAGGTCCATTCCGTGGAGCGCATCCGGCCGCTGCAGGAGCAGGCGCGACGCCGCCTGATCGAGCTGGGCATGGCGCGGGTGCAGCTCAAACACGCCGACGGCGGTTTCGGCTGGAAAGCGGCGGCGCCCTTCGACGGCATTATCGTGGCCTGCGCCCGGCCGGACATTCCCGAGGAACTGCTGGATCAACTGGCCGACGGCGGTCGCCTGGTGATGCCGGTGGGCGACCGGGTGCAAAAACTGACCGTGGTGGAACGCCACGGTGACGAGATCAGCACCCGTGCCCTGGACACGGTGCGCTTCGTGCCGTTTCAGCGGGGCGTGCAATGAGCGGGCCGTGGCGTCCCGGCGTGTTCCTGCGGGGCATGGCCATGGGCGCCGCGGATGTGGTGCCCGGGGTGTCCGGCGGCACGCTGGCGCTGATCACCGGCATTTATCAGGAGCTGATCGACACGCTCAGCGGCATCGGCCCCGGCCTGCTGGGGGTGTGGCGTCGCCAGGGCTTTGTGGCCTTCTGGAAAGCCGGCAATTTTACCTTCCTTTGCACGCTTTTAGCGGGAATCCTCACTAGCATTGCGCTATTGGCCCGGCTGATCGGCTGGTTGCTGACCCACCACCCGGTGCCGATCTGGGCGTTCTTCTGCGGCCTGATTCTGGCCAGCATCGTGGTGGTCCTGAAGCCGCTGCGCCGGCGCGGTCCGGCGCAGGGCATCGCCTTTGTGGCCGGCACCGTGCTGGCCACGATGATCGCCCTGGCGCCGGGGCTGGGCGCCTACCCGGTGTCACCGCTGATCTTTTTCCTGGGCGGTGCCCTGGCGATCTGCGCCATGATTCTGCCGGGCATCTCGGGCAGCTTTATTCTGCTGCTGCTGGGCTTGTATCCCTCGGTGCTGGCCGCGGTGGAGCAGGGCGACTGGCCCCTGCTGCTGGCGTTCATGGCCGGCTGCGCCTGCGGTTTGCTGGCGTTCGTGCGGCTTTTGAAATGGCTGCTGGACCGGCACCACGATACCGTGATGGCGCTGCTGGGCGGTTTCATGGCCGGCTCGCTGGTGAAGCTCTGGCCCTGGCGCCTGAGCGTGGAAGGCGGCGTCGGCGATCGCTGGCTTTGGCCGGCGGAGTACGCCCGCGCCGTGCAGGGGTCCAGCGATCTGCTGGCGGCGCTGGTGATGATGGCGGTGGGTCTGGTGCTGGTGTGGTTACTTTCTTTCGCCGCGCCCGGGCATAATGAGGTCACGGAAACGGACGAGTAGCCTTTTGCGCGTTTTGCTCTCCACATTGTTGTCGCTGTGTCTTTGCGGCTGCGCGGTAGGGAATCCGCCGCCGGTGGTGGACATCTATCAGCGCGACAGCAAAGCCACCAAAGTGACCTCCGGCAGCCACAAGGTGGCGCGCGGCGAAACCCTCTATTCGATTGCCTGGCGCTACGGCTGGGACTACCGGGCGCTGGCCGAGGCCAACGATATCAGCGCGCCTTACACCATCTACCCGGGGCAGACCCTCTCGTTCGCCGGCGGCCCCAAACAGGCCACCCGGCCGTCCCGGCCGGCGGCGTCTTCCAGCCCCCCGAAAAAATCGCCGTCGTCCTCCAGCGCCGCCAAGGCGGAGCCGGCGCCGCCCCCCGCGCCGAAGCCGACGGCCACCGCCAATACCGGCCCCGTAAACTGGCAGTGGCCGGCCTCGGGTGAAGTGCTGGAACGTTTCTCCAAGGCGGCCGGCGGCCGTCGCGGCATTACCATCGGCGACCGCGAAGGCAGCCCGGTGCGCGCCGCCGCCGACGGCCGCGTGGTGTACCGGGGCAGCGGCCTGACCGGCTACGGCAATCTGTTGATCGTCAAACATAACGACCGCTGGCTGAGCGCCTACGCGCACAACCAGAGCCTGCTGGTGAAAGAGGGCGACCGGGTCGGCGCCGGCGACAAGATCGCCACCATGGGCGCCAGCGGCACCTTCCGCACCCAGCTGCACTTCGAAATCCGCAAGGACGGCCAGCCGGTGGACCCGCTCACCGTACTGCCGAAACGTTCCTGATATGAACAGTGAAGCCCAACAACGCCGCCTGCTGACCCTGGCCGCCAGCGCCTCGGTGGCCACCGCCCTGATATTGATCGCGGTGAAAACCGTGGCCTGGATGATGACCGGTTCGGTGAGCCTGCTGGCCTCGCTGGTGGACTCGGTGATGGATTCCCTGGCGTCACTGATGAACTTCGCCGCCATCCGCTACTCGCTGGTGCCCGCCGACGACGAGCACCGCTTCGGTCACGGCAAGGCCGAGGCCCTCGCCGGCCTCGGCCAGGCGGTGCTGATCGGCGGCTCGGCGCTGTTTCTTCTCAAGGAAGCGGTGCTCAAGCTGCTCGACCCGGCGCCGTTGGAGGCCACCACCCTGGGCGTCGGGGTGATGGTGTTCTCGATCGCGCTCACCGCCCTGTTGCTGGTGCTGCAGCGCTACGTGGTGCGGCGCACCGGCTCCACCGCCATCGACGCCGACGCGCTCCACTATCTGTCCGACCTGGCGGTGAACGTCGGCATTATTTTTACCCTGATCGTAGCGAGCTACGGCTTCGAGGAGGCCGATGGCATCGTCGGGCTGGCGATCGCGCTCTACATCCTTCGCTCCGCCTGGAAGATCGGCTGGGACTCCACTCAGCTGCTGCTCGACCGGGAGTTGCCCGGCGAAGTCCGCGATGTGATCAGCGCGGTGGTCGCCGAGCACGAGCAGGCGCTGGGCTTCCACGATCTGCGCACGCGCCAGTCCGGCCGTACCCAGTTCATCCAGTTGCACGTGGACATGGCCGACGATCTTTCCCTGCGTGAGGCCCATGATCTCGGCGAGCGTATCCGCGCCGGTATCGTGGCGCACTATCCGGCGGCCGAAGTGATCATCCACCACGACCCCGTTGCCGAACGCCCCCACGTTTCCATCAACGAGCACGACTAGCCCGGAAGGGCAGAACACAGACCCGCTCACCCGCTAGCGTCACCGCCCCGGGTCATAGCACGGATTGTGCGAGCGGGCCCTGCCCGCGAAAGGGAGCGAAGCTCCCGGCAAAGGTTGCCGCGCAGGATGCCAGAGACCTTTCTGACTTCAGCACCAACAGCCTCTCTGGGATCCTGCCGGCCGGCAAAGCCGGCCTTTCGCTTGCAAGGCAAGCTCCCACAAACCGAGCTCCGTAGAATGGTCCGGGCGGTATGCTGGCCCTTGCTGGAGCACCCCGCCGCGATCCCGGAAGGCACCACCATTGCACCGCGTCTCCGATACGGAGCACCGAACACTGGAACAATAAGAGCCTCTGGAATCCTGCGGGGCAACCTTTGTCGGCAAGCTCCGCTTGCCTTTCGCGGGCGGGGCCCGCTCCAACAAAAAAAGCCCGCCGTATAGGCGGGCAACTGTCACTTGCGTCGAGGAAAGAAGGGGCGGCGTCGCCGCCCCAATAAGGCTTGTCTTAAAACTTGTGTTCCATGCCCACGCCCAGGGTGCGCTCTTCTTCTTCGTCACCGGTGTTGCCGTCTTCGTAGGTGAGTTCGTTGAAGTAAGCGTACACCTTGCTGTTCTTGGCCAGCTTGTAGTCGGCGCCGAACGCGTACTGGGTGCCTTCGTTGTCGGTCTGGTCGCCTTCAACCATGCCGTACTGGGCTTTCAGTTTGACGCGATCGATCTTGAAGGCGCCGCTGATCACATAGCTGTTCTCTTCACCGTCGCCTTCGGATTCTTCGGCGATCTGGTACAGGGCGCCCACTTCGAACTGGTCCATGTTCAGGCCGGCGGCCAGACGGGTGATGTCGAGTACGGAAACCGGCAGACCGGTGCCGTCGACGATCAGGTCGTCCTGGATGTCGGTGTCACGGGAGATGGCGGCGTAGAAAGCGTCCTGCTCCATGGTCAGAGAGATCGAGGTGCTGTCGGCCAGGCCGTTCTCGTTCTCGCCGTCGTTGTCGAAGTCGTCGCTGTCTTCGTTGGGAATGAACGCCAGGTTCAGGGTCACCAGGTCAGCCAGCTTCGGAGTGCTGTACTGAATGATGTTGGAGACGCGGTTTTCGCCGGCGGCGATGTTCTTGATATCGCCGTCCAGGTCGTTGAACTGGTCAACGTCCATCTGTGCGGTCTTGGTGGGGGTGTCGAACTTACCCGCGATCAGGGTACCGAAACCACCCTGGAAACCACCGTAGATGTTGCGCTGGGAGAAGGTCTGACCGCCCTTGTCACCGTCGTCGACGCTGATTTCGAATTCGGCTTTGTAGATCGCCTTGAGGTTGCCTACGTCCAGATCGAAATCGCCTTTAACGCCCAGGCGGGAAGCGTTGCTCTGCAGCTCCCATTCGTCGTCGTTGTTCGGGGCGCCGGGCGCCGGATCGTAGTTCATGTTCTCCAGGGAAACGTTCACTTTACCGTAGACTTTCGGACCGTCGGCCAGGGCCGCGCCCGGCATCATCATCGGCGAAGCAAGGGCCGCCCCCACAGCGATCGCAAGCAAGTTCTTTTTCATCGGAGCATCTCCTATCAATCAGGCAATTTTGAGAAGCAGATAGATGCTCCGGTAACGCTGGTTCGTCCGCCGGAACATCTTGAGTGCTTGGGGGCGGAGTATGGGGAGCAGCGATGACGGAAAAGTTTCTGTAATGTGAACTTTTTATTTCACCCGGAACTTTCGGGATGCAGGATGCAGGCGCGGACACTTTTTGTGGGAGCGGGCCTTGCCCGCGAAAGGGAGCAGCGCTCCTGGCAGGATGCCAGAGACCTGTCTACCGGCATCACAAACAACCTCTCTGGAATCCCGCCGGGTGGCTAAAGCCACCCTTTCGCGGGCAGGGCCCGCTCCCACGAGGCGATCTTTGCGGCTTTCAACGGTCATCGCGTTTGGCGCGGCGCCAGAGGGCGTCGAGCCCGGCGTCGTCGAAATCGGAGAGCGGCGCGCCGGCGAGCCGTTCCACCTGGCGGAAGCGGCGTTCGAATTTATCCGACGCCCGCCGCAGGGCCAGGTCCGGGTCCAGCTTCAGGTGGCGGGCCAGATTCACCAGGGTGAACAGCACATCCCCGAATTCGTCCTCCACCGCGTCCCGGTCGCCGGACGCCAGGGCCCGGTCCAGTTCTTCCAGCTCGCCGTCCACCTGGGCACGCACCGGCGCCGTGGCGCGCCAGTCGAAGCCGACCTTGGACGCTTTCTTCTGCAGCTTGTGGGCGCGCTGTAGCGCCGGCAGGCCCTCCGGCACGCCGTCCAGGGCGCTGTCGTGCTCACGCCCCTTGCCGGCGCGCTCGCGGGCCTTGATGGCTTCCCAGTTCTCCTTCACCGCCTGTTCGTCCCCAGCGGTCTGGTCGCCGAACACATGGGGGTGGCGGCGGACCATTTTTTCATTGAGCACCGCCACCACGTCGTTGAAATCGAACAGCCCCTGCTCGCGGGCCATCTGTGAGTGGAACACCACCTGCAGCAGCAGGTCCCCGAGCTCTTCCTTGAGTTCCGGGTAATCCCGCCGCGCCACCGCTTCCGCCACCTCGAACGCCTCTTCCACGGTGTAGGGCACGACGCTGTCGAAGTCCTGCTTCAGGTCCCAGGGGCAGCCGCGCTCGGGATCGCGCAGCCGCGCCATGATCAACAGCAGTTCCGAGATCGCGGCTTCGGGGGATGGGGTCGGGCTATCGGACATGGGAGCGCTCCGTTGCAGGTTGGCCTTGCCGCTATTTCTTGTAGCGCCGCACTTCCAGGACGCCCTTGAGCTGGTCCATTTTCGCCAACACCTTGCCGAGGCCGCCCAGGGAGGCGATTTCCAGGGTCAGCAGCATGGTGGCGGTGTTGTCCTCGGTGTGCGATTCGGTGTGCACGGCGGTGACGTTGACCTTTTCGTTGGCGAGCACGGCGATCACATCGCGCAGCAGCCCCTGGCGGTCCCAGGCGCGCAGGAAGATGTCCACCGGGTAGAAGATGCGGTCCGCTTCGCCCCAGCTCACCTCGATCACGCGGTTGGGTTCCTCGCCCTGCATGGCGAGAAGATTGTGGCAGTCGGCGCGGTGCACGGTGACACCCCGGCCCTGGGTGATGAAGCCCATCACCTGGTCGCCGGGCACCGGCCGGCAGCAGGCCGCCATATGAGTGAGCAGGTTGCCCACCCCCTGGATGGTCACGTCGCCGCCTTCCGAGGCCTTGGAGCGCGCCGGCACGAAGGCCAGTTCCTGCTGCGGGTCGTCGCCGAGCAGGGACTGGGCCTGGTTGACCACGTGCCCCGGGCGCAGGTCGCCGGCGCCCAGGGCGGCGAGCACATCGTCACCGGCTTTCAGGTTGAGCTGCGGGGCCAGGGCGTCCAGGTCGATGCGGTCCAGCGCCAGGCGCGAGGTCTCCCGCTCGAGGATGGCGCGGCCCTGGGCGATGTGCACGTCCCGGTCCTGGCGCTTGAACCACTGCTGGATGCGCGCCCGCGCCGAGGAGGTGGCCACATAGCCCAGCGACGGGGTCATCCAGTCGCGGCTGGGGCCGCCCTCCTTGGCGGTGAGGATTTCCACCTGCTCACCGGTGTTGAGGTTGTAGTTGAGCGGCACGATATGGCCGTTCACCTTGGCGCCCCGGCAGCGGTGCCCCACTTCGGTATGAATGTGGTAGGCGAAGTCCACCGGCGTGGCGCCGGCTTCCAGGTCCACCACATGGCCGTCCGGCGTGAACACATAGACCCGGTCGCTGACCAGGCCGTGCTTGAGCTCGTCGATCATGGTGTCGGCGTTGTCGCCGAGCTCGTCGTGCCACTCCAGCACCTGGCGCAGCCAGGCGATGCGCTGTTCGTAGGACTGGCTCTTGCGGCCGGCCTTGCTGCCTTCCTTGTAGCGCCAGTGGGCGCACACCCCGAGCTCCGCCTCCTCGTGCATGTCGAAGGTGCGGATCTGCACTTCCAGCATTTTGCGTTCCGGGCCCACCACGGCGGTGTGCAGGCTCTGGTAGCCGTTTTCCTTGGGGCTGGCGATGTAGTCGTCGAATTCCTTGGGCACGTGCTTCCACAGCGAGTGGACGATGCCCAGGGCGGCGTAGCAGTCACGCACCTCGCGCACCAGCACGCGCACCGCGCGCACGTCGTAGACCTCGCCGAAATCCAGGTGCTTTTTCTGCATCTTCCGCCAGATGCTGTAGATGTGCTTGGCGCGGCCGTACACCTGGGTGCCCTGGATACCGTTACGCTCAAGGTGGCCGCGCAGGCTGTCGATCACCTCGTCGATGTAGCTTTCCCGGTCGAGGCGTTTCTCGTCCAGCAGCTTGGCGATCTTCTTGTAGGCGCCGGGCTGCAGGTACCGGAACGACAGGTCCTCCAGCTCCCATTTCAACTGCCCCACGCCCAGGCGGTGGGCCAGCGGCGCGTAGATGTCGAAGATCTCGCGGGCGACTTTCTGCTGGCGCTGCGGGTCGGATTCCTTCACCGCGCGGATGATCACGGTCCGCTCCGCCAGCTTGACCAGCGCCACGCGCACGTCGTCGACCATCGCCAGCAGCATCTTGCGGACGTTGTCCAACTGGCCGTCCTGCTGGCCGAGCACCGCCTTGCGGGTGGGATTGAGGCTGGTGCCGATGGCGGCCATGCGCAGCACGCCCTCGATCAGGCGCGCCACCGGCTCGCCGAACTGGCCGGTAACGTCCGCCAGGGTCAGCTGCCCTTCGCGCACCGCCCGGTACAGCACCGCGGCGGGCAGCGCTTCCGCGTCGGCCCCCAGATCGGCGAGCACATCGGCCATTTCCAGGCCGATGGTCAGGCAGCCCTTGCCATAGGGCCAGTTGCGACCGGCGGCCTCGCCGGCGTGTTCGCACCGCTCGGCCACGGCGCAGGCCCGCTCCAGGGTCTCCGGGTCGCGTACCGGCACCCGGGCGTTGAGTTGTTCGAGCCATGCGTGCCAGTCCCGCGCATCCACTTCAGCGGGCTGTTGCCGGCGTACGGTTACCATTGGCTATCCTCTAACGACGGTCGAACACGGCGATCGATTCCACATGCGCGGTGTGCGGGAACATGTCCATCACCCCGGCGTCACTAAGACGGTAACCCCGGGCCACCAGTTCCCCGGCATCGCGGGCCAGGGTGGCGGGGTTGCAGGACACATAGACCAGCTTCTCCGCACCAAATTGGGGCATCATGCGCACCATTTCCAGGGCCCCGCTGCGCGGCGGGTCCAGCAGCACCCGCTCGTAGCGCTGCCGCGCCCAGGGCTGGCCCTTGGGCTCGCTGTCCAGATCCCAGGCGTGGAAGGCCAGATTCTCCAGACCGTTGCGCCGGGCGTTCTCGTAACCGCGCCGCACCATGGCGTCGCTGGCCTCGATGCCCACCACCCGGGCGGCGCGGCGCGCGGCCGGGATGGTGAAGTTACCCAGCCCACAGAACAAATCAAGCACCTGATGATGCGCCTGCACTTCCAGCAATTCCAATGCCAAGGGCACCATGCGGCGGTTGATTTCGGCGTTGACCTGGGTGAAATCCGCCGGGTGGAACGCCATTTCCACGTCCGCCTCCGCGTGCCGGTAATAGAGCCGCTCCTCGCCCTCCTCCGGCCACACCCGGTGCACCGTGCTCTCGTTGCCCGGCTGCAGATAACACTGGAAGCCGTGCTCGCGGCAGAACGCCACCAGCGTGTCGCGGTCCGCCTGGGAGAGCGGGTCCAGATGGCGGAACACCAACGCCACCGCGTCGTCGCCCCGGGCCACTTCGATCTGCGGCAGGCGCCGGCGGCATTCCAGCCCGTCGATCAGTCCGCGCAGCGCGCGCAACCGGTGGCCCACTGCCGGAATCAGCACTTCGCACTGGTCCAGGTCGGCGATCAGGCTGTTGCGCTTCTCGCGGAAGCCCACCAGGGTTTTCCCCTTGGCCTCGACGTATTTCACGCCCAGGCGCGCCTTGCCCCGGTAGCCGGTGACCGGCCCGGTGAGCGGCTCCAGCCAGCGTTCCGGACGCAGGCCGCCGAAATGTTCAAGCTGCTCGGCGAGCACCGCCTGCTTGCGCTGGATCTGCACGTGCGGGTCCAGGTGCTGCAGGCTGCAGCCGCCGCAAATCAGGCTGTGCGCGCAGGGCGGCGTGACCCGGTCCGGGGACGGCTCAAGGATCTCCACGGCGCGGCCCTCGTCGAACTTGCGGCGCATGTAGGTGTACTGGAAGAACACCTGCTCGCCGGGCAGGGCGTTGTCGATGAAGGTGGTCTTGCCGTCCAGACGGGCGATGCCCCGGCCATCGTGGCTGAGACTCTCGATGGTGGCGGCCACCGGGGTTTCCGGCAGCCGTTTCTTGCGACTTCGACCCATAAACAAAATTCAGTTGATAGTTGACAGTTGATAATTGACAGCTACGCGATAGAGGTTTGCAGAGACAGACACGCAAGGAGCCGCGCCAAGAGTCTGAACGCGGCCTCTTGCCGTTCAGACTCCGACCGCCCGCCGCGCGACGCTGTCAACTGTCAACTATCAACTGTTAACTGCCCTCCCAGGCTTCCAGGAAGGCCAGGAAGTGCGGGTGCGCTTCCTGGCGCAGGTAATCGCGCAGCAGGTCCAGCTCGGCCTGGTAGCCGGTGGCGTCGAGCTCGCCGCGCAGCAGTTGGAAGCGCAGGAATACCAGCCAGGTGTTGAGCACATCGGTTTCGCAGTAATCGCGGATCGCCTTGAGGTCGCCGGCCTGGAAGGTGTCGAACACCTTGGCGCCGCTCATGCCCATTTTGCCGGGGAAGCCCAGCAGGGTGGCGATCTGGTCCAGCGGCGCGTTGGCGCGGCCGTTGAACATGGCCAGCTGTTCCATCAGGTCCAGATGGCGCTGGTGGAAACGGCTCAGGTAATTGTTGAAGCGGAAGCTGGTGTCCTCGTTGCCGGTTTCCCAGAAGCGGCGCGCCACCACGCCGTGCTTGAGGGCCCGGTAGTTGAGCACCGGCAGGTCGAAGCCGCCGCCGTTCCAGCTGACGATCTGGGGGGTGAAGCGGTCGATGCCGTCGTAGAACCGCTCGATCAGCTCCTTATCGGTGCTGTCCTCGTCGCACAGGGACAAGAACTTGACC
>CAZKWA010000048.1:0-6412 GCA_964556345.1 uncultured Alcanivorax sp. | reverse complement strand
CCTGGGCCGAACGCAGCACCACGGAAATCGCCACCACCCGGTGCAGGTGCAGGCGCAGGAACTCGGAGCCGTTCTCCTGACGGCGCAGGTTGAACAGCGCGCTGGCGGTGTCCTTGTCGCTGAGGCCGTGCAGATCGTAAATGCGGCTGCCGCCTTCCAGGTCGGGCACCGTCTCGATATCGAACACCAGCACGTTCATTGGCCGGCCTCCGTGTTGCCCTCTTCATTGAAGACGCCCGTCGACAGATAGCGGTCGCCCCGGTCGCAGACGATGGCCACGATCACCGCGTTCTCCAGCTCCTCGGACAACTGCAGCGCGCCAGCCACGGCACCGCCGGAGGACACCCCGCAAAAGATGCCTTCCTCGCGGGCCAGCCGGCGCATGGTCCGCTCCGCCAGGTCCTGACCCATGTCGATCACACGGTCGACCCGGGCGGCGTCGAAGATGCTGGGCAGATAGGCCTCCGGCCAGCGGCGGATGCCCGGAATCGAGGCGCCGTCGGTGGGCTGCAGGCCGACGATCTGGATCTCCGGGTTCTTCTCCTTGAAGAACTGGCTGCAGCCCATGATGGTGCCGGTGGTGCCCATGGAGCTGACGAAATGGGTAATCCTGCCGCCGGTTTCTTCCCAGATTTCCGGGCCGGTGCTTTCGTAATGGGCGAGCGGATTGTCCGGGTTGGCGAACTGGTCCAGCACCCGGCCCTCGCCGCGCGCCTGCATCGCCTGGGCCAGGTCGCGGGCGCCTTCCATGCCCTCTTCCTTGGTCACCGAGATCAGCTCGGCGCCGTAGGCGGCCATGGCGTCGCGGCGCTCCTGGCTCTGGTTGGCGGGCATGATCAGCTTCATCTTGTAGCCGCGCATGGCCGCCGCCATCGCCAGAGCGATGCCGGTGTTACCGCTGGTCGCTTCGATCAGGGTGTCGCCGGGCTTGATCTCGCCGCGCTGTTCCGCCTTGATGATCATATTCAGCGCGGGGCGGTCCTTGACCGAGCCGGCCGGGTTGTTGCCTTCCAGCTTCACCAGAAGGGTATTGCTCGTGTTCCCCGGCAGGCGCTGCAGGCGCACCAGTGGCGTGTGGCCCACCGTGGATTCGATAGTCTTGTAGGTCATGGGGCGCATTGTAGCTTAACTCCAGGGCCGTGACAGGGCGGGATGCGCCGGCCGCCAACTGCGGCATAATGGCGCTGACATCACAGTGATAACCAGAACAGAGACTTTCAGGGGACCCATGGCCCATTCGAGCCTGCGCACACGCATCCTGGTGATGACCGCCCTGCCCGCCTTCCTGGCGGCGCTGGTGATCGGCGGCTACACCCTGGTCCACCGGGTGCTGGAAGTGCGCGCCGACACCGCCCACCGCCAGCAGCTGATCATCGAGAGCTACGCGGCCCGTCTGGCGGCCCTGGACGACGCCGGCCAGGCGGGGTATGAGCCGCTGTTGCGCGCGCTGCTGGAAGAACCGGACGTGCGCGCCGCCACCCTGCTCGACAACGAGGCCGGCTGGCAGTCCCACGCCGGGCCCCGGCTGCGGCCGGTTCAGGAAGCGGAGCGGCTGGACGGCGGCGGCCGTCGTCTGGTCACCGATTCCAGCTGGCAGCTGGTGCGCGCCCTGCCCGGCCAGGGAAACCGGCTGCTGACGGTGGAGTTCTCCCGCCAGGGCCAGTACATCGAGATTCTTGAGGCGGTGCTGGCCATGGTCGCGGTGGTGGTGCTGCTGGTGCTGGTGGCGGTGGTGCCGGCGGCGCGCTTCGCGAAGCGGCTGACGCAACCGGTGGGCACCCTGGTGAACACGGTGCGCCGGGTGCGCGACGGCGATCTCAGCCCGCCGCCGCCGGCGGGCGCCCAGGGCGAGCTCAAGGAATTGGAAGACGCGCTGGGCAACATGGTGGCGGCCCTGGACGAGGCCCAGGCGGAACTGCAGCAGAACGTGGACCAGGCCACCCAGGACCTGCGCGAGACCCTGGAGACCATCGAGATTCAGAACATCGAGCTGGACATGGCGCGCAAGGAGGCGCTCAAGGCCAGCCAGATCAAGTCCGAGTTCCTGGCCAACATGAGCCACGAGATCCGCACGCCGCTGAACGGCATTATCGGTTTCACCCGCTTGCTGGAACGCTCCACCCTGTCGCCGCGCCAGCAGGATTACCTGGGCACCATCCGCAAGAGCGCCGAGTCGCTGCTGTCGATCATCAACGACATCCTCGACTTCTCCAAGATCGAGGCGGGCAAGCTGTCGCTGGAACACATCCCCCTGGATCTGCACGACATCATCGAGGACGTGCAGACCATGCTGGCGCCGATGGCCCAGGAGAAGGGCCTGGAGCAGGCGGCGATCATTTACTCCGACGTGCCCACCGGCCTGCTCGGCGACCCGCTGCGCATCCGCCAGGTGCTGACCAATCTGGTCAGCAACGCGATCAAGTTCACCGAACGCGGCTCCATCGTGGTGCGCGCCATGCTGGAGGAAGAGCGCGGCGCCGAGGCGGTGGTCAAGATCACCATCACCGACACCGGCAACGGTCTGTCGCCGGACCTGCAGAAGAACCTGTTCAACGCCTTCACCCAGGTGGACCAGAGCGCCCGCCGCCGCGAAGGCGGCACCGGCCTGGGCCTGGCCATCTGCAAACGGCTGGTGGAAGGCATGGGCGGCGAGATCGGCATCGACAGCACCTCCGGGCGCGGCTCCACCTTCTGGTTCACGGTGCGCGCCGAACGCGACGGCGGCGGCGAACCCGAGCCGGCCCCGGCGGCGCTGCAGGGCCTCAGCGTGACCCTGGTGGAAGCCAACGAGCACGCCCGGCTGGCGCTCTATCACATGCTCAGCGGCTGGCGCATGAAAGTGACCGAACTGCAGGCCCTGGAGCAGCTGCACAGCCACCTGGACACGGACACGCTGGCGATCACCGACTATTTCCTGCTGGCCGCCCCCGCGTCCATGCCGGACCCGTCGCGGCTGACCCCGCTGGTGGAGCGGCTGGTGGACAGCACCGGCAAGCCGGTGATGGTGCTCACCGCCCACGCCGACGCCCTGGCCAGCCAGCTCGGCGCGCGGGCGGAACACTGCCGGGTGCTGGGCAAGCCGCCCACCCGCCGGCGGCTGCGCGACGGCCTGCTGGAGCTGGGCGGCCTGGCGGACCCGGCCGGCGCCGGCGTGGCGGCGGGGGTGACCGGGCTGCACGCGCGGGTGCTGGTGGTGGACGACCACCCGGGTAACCTGAAACTGGCGCGCGTCTTCCTGGAGGAAATGGGCGTCGACGTGGTGCCCTGCGCCAGCGGCGAGGAGGCCCTCACCGCCTTCTCCCGGGGCACCTTCGATCTGGTCTTCATGGACGTGCAGATGCCGGGCATGGACGGCCTGGAGACCACCCGGCAGATGCGCGAGCGCGAAGGCGAGGGGCTGCGCACGCCGATTATCGCGCTCACCGCCCACGCCCTGGAGAGCGAACGCCGCTCCCTGCTGGCGGCGGGCATGGACGACTACCTGAGCAAACCGATCACCGAGGGGCAGCTGCGCCACACCCTGGAGCGCTGGACCAGCGCCGAGCCGGTCCATCCCGAACTGGTCGCCGAGGAGGCGCCGCCGCCGGCACCGGCCCCGGAACCGGCCCCCGAGCCGGAGGCGGATAACCAGCAGGTGGTGGACGAGGCGCTCGGCAAGCAACGGGCCGGCGGTCGCGAACACCTCGCCAAGGACCTGTTCGGCATGCTGCTGGCGAGCCTGGAACAGGACGCGCCGGGCATCAACGCCCTGTCGGAAAGCAACGACCGGGAAGCGCTGCTGGAGCGCGTGCACAAGCTGCACGGCGCCAGCCGTTACTGCGGCACGCCCCGGCTGGAACGGGCCGCCCGGGAGCTGGAAGAAGGGCTCAAGCAGGACGTGGACGAAAGCCGCCTGGAGCACCTGGTGGCCAGCCTGCTGGCGGAGATCGAAAGCGTTCGCCAGTACGGCCAGGCGGCGCGGCTTTAGGCCCCGCCAGGCAGGGCCCGGCCGGTGGAGTCTGTTACCCTTGGGGTAGCAGTCACCACCCCACGGAGTACCCGCATGTCCGCAAACCCGTTCGGCTTCCGGTTCGACAACAGTTACGCCCGCCTGCCCGAGCCCCTGTTTTCCTTCTGTGACCCGCAGCCGGTGCAGGCGCCGGAACTGCTGTTGTTCAACGACGAGCTCGCGGCACAGCTGGGGCTCGATGCCGAAGCACTGAACAGTCCGGCCGGCGCGGCCTTGCTGGGCGGCAACCGGCCACTGCCCGGCGGCGAGCCGCTGGCCCAGGCGTACGCGGGGCACCAGTTCGGCAACCCCACCATGCTGGGCGACGGCCGCGCGGTGCTGCTCGGTGAACAGCTCACGCCGGACGGCCGGCGCCGCGACATCCAGCTAAAAGGCTCGGGCCGCACGCCGTTTTCGCGCGGCGGCGACGGCCGCGCCGCCCTGGGCCCGATGCTGCGCGAATACATCGTCAGCGAGGCGATGCACGCCCTCGGCGCCCCCACCACCCGGGCGCTGGCGGTGGTCCGCACCGGCGAGCCGGTGCTGCGCGACACCGCCCAGCCCGGCGCCATCCTCACCCGGGTGGCGGCGTCGCACCTGCGCGTGGGCACCTTTCAGTACGCCGCCGGCCGCCAGGACACGACGCTGCTGACGACCCTGGTGGACTACACCCTGGACCGCCACTACCCGGACCGGGCCGGCGCCGACAACCCGGCGCTGGCATTGCTGGAAGGGGTGCTGGAACGCCAGATCGCCCTGGTCACCGAGTGGATGCGCGTGGGCTTCATCCACGGCGTGATGAACACCGACAACGTGGCCCTGTCCGGCGAGACCATCGACTACGGCCCCTGCGCCTTCATGGACCACTACCACCCGGAAACCGTGTTCAGCTCCATCGACCAGCGCGGCCGCTACGCCTTCGGCAACCAGCCGGTGATCACCCAGTGGAACCTGGCGCGCTTCGCGGAAACCCTGATTCCGCTGATCGACGACGACGCCGACCGCGCCGTGGAGAAAGCGGAAGCGCTGATCAAAAGCCACACCGAACGCTACGCGCAAAGCTGGCTGGCGATGATGCGCGGCAAACTGGGGCTGTTCGGCGACGAGGACGAAGACGCCGCCCTGGCCGCCGACCTGCTCGACTGGATGGGCCGCCACGGCGCGGACCACACCAACACCTTCCGCGACTTGATCGGCGGCGCGCCGCCGGACGGCGAACTCTACCTGGATGAAGGCTTTCTCGACTGGCACCAGCGCTGGCGGGCGCGGCTTGATTCGCAAGGCAGCTCGGAACAGGATGCCTGGGCTCTGATGCGCCGCAACAACCCGGCGGTGATTCCGCGCAACCACCAGGTGGAGGCGGCGCTGTCGGCGGCGGTGGACGGCGACATGGCGCCGGTGAAGGCGCTGCTGGCGGCGCTCGATGATCCCTACCGGGACCGGGAGCCGGACGACCCCTATCGGCGGCCGCCGACGCCGGACGAGCGCGTGCTAAACACCTTTTGCGGCACCTGACACCCTCTTCGGTGTGACTAGAGGGCGGTGCCGGCGGCGCCGTCGATCAGGGCGCGCATGGCGCGCACCGCTTCGTCCAGACCGGTCATCACCGCGCGGGCGATAACACCGTGACCGATGTTGAGCTCGTTGATGCCGGGAATCGCCGCGATCTCGCGGGTGTTGTGGTAGTGCAGCCCGTGCCCGGCGTTGACGATCAGGCCGGCGTCGCGGCCCAGCGCCACCGCGTCGCGAATGCGGGTCAGCTCGCGGGTCGCCGCCTCGCCGTCACGGGCTTCCGGGGCGGTGAGATCGGCGTAATGCCCGGTGTGGATCTCGATGGCCGGCGCCCGGCAGCGCACCGCCGCTTCGATCTGCGCCGGATCCGCGTCGATGAACAGCGACACCTCGATGCCGGCGTCCGCCAGCCGCGCGCAGCAATCGCGGATCCAGTCCTCGTTGGCGACCACGTCGAGACCGCCTTCGGTGGTCAGTTCCTCGCGCTTTTCCGGCACCAGACAGCTGTGCGCCGGGCCGATGCGCCGGGCGATGCCGACCATCTCCTCGGTGGCGGCCATCTCCAGATTCATGCGCGTCTGCAGGGTGTGCGCCAGCAACTCCACGTCGCGGTCCTGAATGTGCCGGCGGTCTTCGCGCAGGTGCACGGTAATGCCGTCGGCGCCGGCCTGCTCGGCGATCAGCGCGGCCTGCACCGGGTCCGGATAGCGGGTGCCGCGGGCCTGACGCAAGGTCGCCACGTGATCGATGTTGATGCCGAGAAGAACGGACATGGGGAGGGCTCCAGCAGCGGATTCAAAGGTTAGGGGAATGGTAGCAGAACAGGCCTCTTCCGGGTGCGGTTCCCTCCAGCCAGTGAGCGGGTCATCGCTGGCGCCGAACCTTTCTACGAAGCTGGTTTGTGGGAGCTTG